>JAJRQB010000056.1 GCA_024280485.1 Deltaproteobacteria bacterium | reverse complement strand
GCTCTTGACGTTATCCCCGACAGAGTTGCACGGATTGTCGTGAATGAGAAAACCGGGACTATTGTTATGGGGAGCGATGTGCGGATCTCGACCGTAGCGGTTTCGCATGGCAACCTGAACCTGGTGATTAGTGAATCAGCGTCGGTTTCCCAGCCAAACGCTTTTGGAAAAGGCGATACGGTCGTTGTTCCAGAGACCTCGGTTACCGTCAGCGAGGATAAAGGGAATCTGATCGTGATGAGCATGGGGGTAAGTATCGGTGAGGTCGCCAGTGCCCTGAATGCAATCGGGGCGAGCCCGCGCGATCTGATCGCTATTTTCCAGGCGATTAAGGCTTCCGGCGCGCTGTATGCCGAGCTGGTGGTGCTATAGGAGACTGACGAACTTTATGGAAATTGACGCACAGGCCAGAATGCTTATATCGCAAGCTCTGCAAAACTCCGGTTCCGCAGCGAGTTCTGATAAGCAGAGGATGAAGCAGACCGCGCAAGATTTTGAAGCGATCTTCATTCAGCAGGTCTTTAAGGGGATGCGCCAAACCGTCCCGGAAGGAGGTTTGTTGCCGCGCGGTCAAGCTGAAGAAATTTATTTCGATTTGCAGGATATGGAAGCCGCGAAACAGCTTTCAGTCCATGGGGGAATAGGCTTGGCTGAAATGCTGCTGGAGCAGATGCAAAAGGCTGATAACTAGCAGTCTGTCGGACTTGCCGGACCGAAGCGAAAATTTGAGCGTTTGAGGTCAGGTTTTCGCTCGATTGCAGGCTCATAGCCATAGCTATGGGGCAAAAAGGAGCGGGAATCTGGTCCAAATGAACGAATTTACAGCCGGTTCATGGAACGCCCGACAGGCTGCTAACTTGGGCATAACAACATCAAACCCGGACTGCGGAGCAGATCCGGGGCTATAGCCAGGAGGGCGACATGCTTGTTTTGACACGCAAAGAGGGTGAAGGGATCGTCATTGGTGACGATATCCAAATTACGATTGTTGAACTCAAGGGCGGCGGAGTAAGGATCGGGATCGATGCGCCACGCACAATCAAGGTCCACCGTCTTGAAGTTTATGAACGAATCATTCAGGAGAACAGGGACGCGACCCAATGGGATATCAACGATCTTGACAGCCTGAGTCAAAGCCTTTTGCCGGAGAAAAAAATATGAAGAAAATCATGTCCCGCTTTGGTGAGATTGAATACGATCCGAAAAAAACGCTCAGTTTTCCAGAGGGGTTGATCGGTTTTGAACACCTGCATGAATTTGTGGTGATTCCGAGCAGTAAAGAAGGTCTTCTCTTCTGGATACAGAGTGTCGATGATGCGCAAATCGCTTTTGTGCTGACCGATCCGACCAATTTCTTTTTCGATTACAAGGTGGTTCCCGACCCGAATGAGTGTGCCAAGCTCGGACTCGAAAATCCGGAGGAATGCCTCAGTTTGTCGGTGGTGACTGTTCACCTCGACAAAAAAATCACTCTCAATCTGCAAGCGCCGATCCTTTACTCACCTGGAAAATGCCGTGGATTGCAGGTCATTCTGGAGAAGACCAAGTACCAAAGCCGCACTCCTTTGCCTGAGGTTAAGGCTGCGCCTGAGAGAGCCGAGACTGTTTCCGCTAAATAGATAATGTCCTCCTCTTCTGCTGCTACAAAAAATCTCCTCTGTCAATAACGACAGAGGAGATTTTTTTATACATTTTGCAGCGGTAAAATTCTTCGTCCTTGTCTGCTGAGGCGCGATCTTTTAGACTCGCGCAAGAATTGTAATTTACCCAACTGGAGAACATATGGAAATCGACCTGAGAGCGCTGAACCACCTGATCCTCAAGCGGACCGATAGAATCGAAAAGATTGTAGCTGGAACTGGCTATCTGCCTAAGACCGTTATTGGCGTTGGCACCTTCCTGCTCGATAATGATGGGGATTATGATCTGTTGACCGGCAAGCAGCAGGTTACCTTTGACAAATTTCTTAAGCCGTTGCTGTGAAAAACTTTGAGGTGATTCAAATGCGCGTCTCCGTCAAACGATAGACAGAGACGCGATCCCTGCGTTCGACAGCGACCACCGTCACCAGAATTTGTTGATTCTCAATCTGATACACCAACCGATAACCGGCGTTTCTCCGTTTGATTTTGTAACAGTCTGGCAGGTCGCGTAAGCGATCGGTTTCAATGCGTGGCTGTTCGAGACGTTCGGCCAGCTTATAACTCATCAAGGATGCCCCGATTCTTATGTATGTTACAGCCGAGGTCGGCGGCGTTGATAATCAGCGAAATCATGTGGGGGATATTAATCCCGGTTGGTGTATTTGCCAAAAGTTGATCGTTAAGATGTGAATCTGTTACGTTACCTGTTGGCTTGGAAGGCGAGTTTGTTCCCGCAAGAACATCTTGGTGATCCCGGTCGCGACTAGAATCAAAACAAAGCTATTTCCTGATTCGCATGATGGGGCAATAACGAGGATCAGAGATGAAAAGTCACAAAATGGGTCTTAAGGCGTGGCTGGGAAGCAAAAGTCCCGAGTTTGCCAGGATTATACTGGTCGGAGTCTCTGTCGAATGCCCACTTGGCGACTGTACTGAAGGTTGCCCGTTGGCAGAGGTGAGGACAAAGCCTCTAGAGGTCAGAAAAGAGATGATCAATTCAATGTCCGAAGAAGATATCCGGCAGTTGTATGCTACCCATTATGGGTGTTTGAAAAATAGAGACTCGGAAGAGTAATCCCCACCGTTCCTGATAATGAGGTCAGTTTACAACGATGTCGGCCTTTATTCTAAATGAGATCAGCAATCGTTTTTAATCGCTGCCACAGAACTGGTAGTCGGGCTTGACTGGCCCCATCGGGAGGCAGATGTCCTGACAGGGCTTCACGGAAATGATCTGCGCGCAGAAAATCAGTGAAAACCCCTCCAATATAGTTTTTCAACTCGGGATCGGCAACACTCAACTCTGCCATAATCTCGGGCCGACCGTCGATAACGGTGATAACATCCTCCAGGTCATGGCTGCCCCAATAGTCATCTTTGCCCCGTCCGAAAAAAGCCTCTAGTTTAGTCGCAAGAAAATAGACGGGTGTCACCAGTCGAATAGACTGTTGCTCGGCGATTTCAACGTCTTGAGAATTATGGATTGCCGCGCTATACCAGCGATTGGCGAACCCCAGAATCTTTTCATCAGTGGGCATCACATCGACGGTTAGCCCCTCCAGCTGCCAGCGGCAGGTCAGCTCTTCATCAAGCTCTTGAGTGCAACCGAGTTGACGAAGCTGCTCTTCCAGTTTCCAGTAATCGGCGTGAGACAACACTTCGACGATCAGGTCCACATCTCTGGTGGCACGAACATCAGGTGCCCCGGCATCGGTAAGAAACAGGGCGGTTGTGCAGCCGCCGAGAAAAACCAGTTGATCGCGCAATGGACTCAAGCGCTCGGCGACAAGACGCAGCATCTCCAGATTGGTCTCTTTGACCGTTACCATACTCCCTCCAGACGTTTTCTCAGCTCACGGATAGCCGCTTCGGACTCACGGGCTTTGCCACTACGGATGGCGTCAACCAGCACCAGCAGTTCATACAGACGTGGATCAGCCAACGCTGCCTTGGGAGCCGAGGGGTAGAGCGGTGAAAACGTAAACCCCCGTACATTGCCCTCTGGATGTGGCCAGACAGGCGGCGGTTCATCTGAGTTGATAAACAATCCTCGAAGTGGCTCTGCCGCATAGCTGGTCGGCACGCCCCGCGTCAGTTCGCCACGGTCCGGGACAAAGGCGTATTTGACGCCGTGGATCAGAAACTCTTCCAGTGCCTTGCGTGCTGGCTGTGGGCTTTCACTCGTCAAAAATACAGGCAGGATTAAATGTGCAGCAATGCAGCGTTTAACCCCGGCATTGATCTCTGAAGCGCTCATGTAGAGTTCATTGGCCAATTGGACATAGCTCCAGGGCTTTCCATCCAGAGCCAGCAGCTTCAGCGCGATAAATATGTCTTGAGGTTTGAGATTCATACTTCATATTCTATTCGCGATTCGCGAATAGCACAAGCATTAAGGTTTTGTCTGTTGGTAATGCCTAGGCTGTGCTGGCATACGTCTTTTTTGACGTACAATGAATTTAACGTGAATCTGGGGAAGGTAGGTTGATTTTGCCTGCTATTCTCGGGGTTTACCTGATTTCGGTGGACAATCAGATTAAGTTTTATTTTGGAATCTATTGGAGGGCGGGATGGTAAGCAGTTCTGGATTAAGCAAATCGTTAATCCTCAAGGGCATTCAATGTCCCAATGCACTTTCCCCTCAGGAATCGCCCTCCTCTTTTGTATTTATATTATCAGTCAGGGTTGAGGCTAAATTCCGTGTTTAGGTTGTCTTGGCCCGAGTTTCAATAGGGCAAGATCGACTTCGCGGCCCACAGGTGAGCCGCCACCAGGGCTCGCCAGGGGGAGAACTCCGCCAACCATGTTTGTGCCTCCGCCTCAGCGATCTTCTCCTTGCGATCGAGTAGTAGCTGCAACCCGCGCCGTACCGCGACATCGCCATGGAGTGAGCCATCGAGCCAGCCGAAGCCACGCAGCAGGGTATAGTTGAGCGTCCAGGGACCGATGCCGCGTATGGCTAGAAGTTTTGTGCGAATCTCTTCGACGGGACCGGTCGCTTCCCAGCTGTCGAGGGGTAACTGATCGGTCATAACCAATTCGGCAAGGGTGAGTAGGGTGCGGGTTTTACTCGCAGAGAAGCCTGCCTGACGCAGCATCTCCTCAGAAAGATCTGCTATCTGTGTGGCGCCCGGATAGCAGAGCAACCCGGACGAGTGCCGCAACGCGGTTGTGGCGATCAGTTTGCGCCGGATCGAGACTGCCGCGCTGACGCTGATCTGCTGCCCGGTAACCGCCCAGGTTAGCGCCTCGAACGGGGTCGCAGTGACCGCTACCCGCAATCCACTTTGTCTGGCGAGAAGGTTGCCGAGTAACGGATGGTTGCGATAGTGGTGCTCGAAGACCTCGACTCCCTGATTCAGGCCGAGCATCCGGGTTGCCATCGCCTCCAGGCGCCCCGCGCTGTCGGGTAAGGCTTCTCCATCGACGCTGAGTTCGGCGACTGCCTGGTCGGGTCGAAAGTGGACACTGAGGCAGGCGGGCAGATCGTCCCAGAGCAGGCCCTTCTCGAAGCTGTTCTCACGGACTCTCTCGGAGAGAGCCTGCGAATCACGGCGATGAAAGGCGAGGATGTCGTTGGGTCTATAAGCTGCGGGAAGCGGTATTGAACAGGTAAGGCGTGAACTCATGTCGGGCAACTCCCTGAGTAAAAGGTCTGTATCGTTTATCTTAGCCGCGTTTCCGTGCCATGCGCTAGCCAGCAAAGGCGCTCCCGGCGCCCGGCAGTGGTAAACACCTCCAGAATCTGTTGATCTTCAACCTGGCAGATCAGAAAGTTCATAAATCTTAAATAGGTCATAAGGTCATAAGGTTGCAATCTTGAGGTTCCAATTTGGAACCTCAAGATTGTGCAAGATTTTAAAGGAGGGGTGATGGCCCAATCCCTGCTTTTCCTGAAATCATTTATCAAAAGCCAACGGCAGATTTGACCCCTTTGGCTGGCCCTTGAATCTATTTGCGGTGATTCAAACCCGTTTCTTCGCCGAGCGATACACCGAGAGCCGATCCCTGCGTCCGACAGCGACCACCGTCACCAAAATCTGCTGATCCTCAACCTGATACACTAGCCGATAACCGGCGTTTCTCAGTTTGATTTTGTAACAGTCTGGCAGGTTGCGCAGGCGATCCGCTTCAATGCGTGGCTGTTCGAGTCGTTCAGCCAGCTTTTTCTTAAACTGACTACGAACCGACTTATCGAGTTTGTGCCACTCCTTCAGCGCCGATTCCTTGAACGCCAGCTCATAGCTCATCAAGGTTGACCCTTACGCTGGCTTCGTCGGCTCTCTCTTCAACCAGCTTTGCCAACTCGAAATCTTCGAGTTTCTCCATGACGGCCTCGAAGGTTTCGGCAGGAACCAGGTAAGCGCTCGGCTTGTTGTGGTTCAAAATTGCAACAGGCGCACCCTCGGCTTCATTGATAACGCGGCTCGGATTTTTTTTCAGCTCGCTGATGCTGACTGAGGCAGATGCTAGAATTCGGTCCATGGTGGGCTCCTTTTTTGGGGCTGTATATGGGTATAAGTATAGGGCTTTTTTTGCTGTGATGCAAAGAAGAGTTTAAGCACTCCTTGGGTTTAGATTGATTTAAGTGGATAATCGGATTAAAATTTACTGGTTTTATTGAAATCTATTGGAGGGCGGGATGGCAAACAGTTCAGGTTTAAGTAAATCGTTGATCATCAAGGGCATGCAATGTCCGAAAGCACTTTTTCTACAGAAAAACCCTCCTGCGTTTGATTTCCCGCCACAGCCTGATCTTGAGGCTAAATTCCGCGCCGGTAACGAAGTTGGTATCCTGGCTCAACAGCTTTTTCCCGGTGGCACCGAAGTTCCCTTTGAAGATTTGACGGTTCCAGAGCAGGTAGCCCAGACCAAGCAGCTTATCGCTGATGGTGCCAAAGTCATCTATGAGGCCTCGTTCGAGTACGACGGCATCTTTGTCAAGGTCGATATCCTGGTTAAGGACAGCGACGCCTGGCAGATTCATGAAGTGAAGATGTCGACCTCGGTCAAGGAGGTTAACCTCAATGATGTGGCGATCCAGTTCTATGTGCTCGGCAATTGCGGTCTGCTGATTTCCGGAGCGTACCTGGTGCATATCAATAACCAGTATGTGCGGCAGGGTGAGATTGATGTGCAGCAGTTGTTTGCCGGTGAGGATGTGCTGGAAGCGGCGTTTGAGCGGCAGACCGATCTGCCGCAGATTATTGCCGATCTGCGCACCGCCTTGCAGGGTGACGAACCGCAGATTGATATCGGTCCACAATGCAACGATCCCTACGACTGTGATTTTATTCCTTACTGCTGGCAGCATATCCCCGAGAATTCGATCTTCGATCTCAAGGGGCGGGGCATCAAAAAGTTTGATTACTATGAGCAGGGGATCATCCGCTTCGAGGATTTACCGCTCGATGCTCTCAACAAGGCGCAGCGCCAGCAGGTTGAGGCAACTCTGAATGAGCAGGATTCGACCAATCCGCAGGCTGTGGCAGCCTTTGTCGAGACCTTGTGGTATCCGCTTTATCATCTCGATTTTGAAACCTTCAATAGCGCCATTCCCAAGTTTGATGGCACCCGGCCTTATCAGCAGGTGCCGTTTCAGTTCTCTCTGCACATTCAGCAAGAAGCCGGGGCCGAGCCGCAGCATTTTGAATACCTGGCCGCGCCGAATGTCGACCCGCGTCGTGAACTGATTGAGCAGTTGCTTGAGCTGGTTCCCGAGGATGGTTGTGTGCTGACCTATAATCAGACCTTCGAGAAGGGGGTGCTGCGTAAGCTGGCGGAGCTGTTTCCCGATCTGGATGCGGCGATTGAAGTTCGGCTGGAGAATGTGCGTGATCTGATGGTGCCGTTCCGTCGGCGGGATGTTTATCGTTGGCCGATGCTTGGTTCTTATTCGATTAAGGCGGTGCTGCCGGCGATGGTTCCTGAGCTCTCTTATGCGGGGATGGAGATCGCGGATGGGATGGCGGCGATGCAGGCTTATCATGATATGTGTGCGTTGGAGCCGGGGCCAGAGTTGGAGAAGTTGCGGGTGGCGATGTTGGAGTATTGTCGGTTGGATACGTTGGCGATGGTTAGGATTTTGGGTGAGTTGGGGGAAATGGAGAATGGCAATTAGTATGCTGCCCTCTTATAGCTTCTGCGGAGCGAACATGAGGATAATTAAGCTGAGTTCGAATGATGTAGACTTTCCTGATCGATCCAGTGTGGATAGATATTTTGACGCAACATTGCCTAAAAGAAATCCAGTAGGACAATTTGTTTTTACTAAGGGGCGTATTGCAGAGGGAGGAATGGAGGCTGGAGAGCCTCTTGTTTTCACATACGGGTCTAAAATTACCCACCTTGCAAAGTCTGCATCTGGGAGACTTTTGAACCCCCAATGCGATCAGTCCCAGTATCCATATTATTTTCTGGTCGATTTGGAAACACTTCAACTCGTTAAAGATATCCCGCTTTCCAAGTTTGAAGAGAGTCTTACAGGAATCGGACTCACAAAGAACTTAGTTCGTTCTCAAGGCTGGCCAAGAGTACCTGATTCAGAGACCGTAGAAAGACTATGGGCTTGTTTGAGTGTTGTGTTATAGCTCAAAAATTGTTGGGCCAGTGATTTTGGGAGGAGTTATGAAAATTGCAATTCTTGCTTGGGGTTCTTTAGTGTGGAATCCTGGAAATTTGAAAATTAATGGGAGTTGGAGTAACCAAGGCCCAATATTAAATATTGAGTTCTCTCGGGTTTCAAAGGACGGTCGGCTGACTTTGGTGATAGATCCAGATAATGGTGTTGAGGTAAGGACATATTTTGCTCAAAGCGCACGCTCAGATTTAGGCGATGCGATAGCCGATCTAAGGGACAGGGAAGGAACTATACGCAAAAGAATTGGGTTTGCATGTGTAAGAAATGGCACAAATTCTAAAACAGAATTTTCGGCTCACATTGACGTATTAAATGTGATTGAAAACTGGTGTGAATTGCAGAATTTTGATGCTGCAGTATGGACAGCTTTGCCCCCTCAATTTGAAGAGCAAACTGGAAATAAATTTAACGTTGATAATGCAATCAGCTATTTAAAGTGTTTGCCATTGTCGGCTAGAAATAATGCATTAGAGTATATCCGGAAAGCTCCCAATGAAATTGGGACCCCTTTGAGACAAAGGGTTGAACAGTTTAATTTGTCTTAGAGACTTTTTATTAAGAGAAGCTAGAGGACGCAATGCCTTATTGCAAAAATTGGCATTATGGCCTCGGAATAATTTCGAACATTAATCCAATGCGTGTAGCAAGTGTGCTGGCTAGTATAATCCCCAACCAAGGAGATACTTAAATGTCATTACAGAATCTGAAGGCAGCGATAGAATCGCAGAAACCAATTTCATTTACTTACAATAAACCGGGGAAAACTCCAGGTCAGAGAATCGGCAACCCGCATGCTGTATGGGTAATGCGCAAGATAGATGGCTCAGAAAGCACCAAAGTACATGTGGTTCAAACCGGTGGCGTGAGTGACAGTGGTCAAGAGTTGCCAAGTTTCCGAATGTTTGATCTAGGTGTTCTGGCTGATGTTGAAGTCCTTAGTGATTCAAAGCCATTCGAGATATCAGATCAATACAACCCAGAATGGGAAAAATATACTTTTGTTATTGCCAAGGTGTAGTAGATGAGTGTCAAACACAGCTATTTGATTGCAGGTGATGAAGCAGCCGAGCTTAGGGTAAATATATCCGGGCTGAATGAATCGGATCGTTCTACTGAAGAACTGTCTGCTCACATTTATGCAACATGTGCGAATACAGGTATATCGAAATTTACCTGCACTTTGTCGATCGATCAATTGGCTGGCCTTCACTATTTTTTGAGCCAATACGAAATGATTAAGGATCGCGCCAAGAATACCTCTGGCGAGTTTGTTCAAATAAAGAAAGGGCAAGAAGAACTGATAGCATTGCTTGAATCGGCTGATCATAGCGCCATCCTCCCTGCGCTTCGGACGATCGTTCAGGACAAGCTGACCAATGAAGACATTAATACGATCCTTGGCCGTAAAGACGCCCTCGATATTTATTCAGACATGTTAACTGCACAGAGTCCACACACCGAGCTAGAATGGCAAAAGTTCCTTGAAGAGAACGATTGGATTTTCGGTTACGGACTTCGATACAAATATCTATCTATCCTTCAAAGGGAATGCCACGTTTCTGGAACAGACCTAGATGGAAAAAATTCTGTTATTTCTGATTTCCTTCTTTCTGATAACAGATACACAAAAATTATTGAGTTGAAACGTCCCGATACTCCGCTTTTCAAGCAAAATAAAAATAGATCCGAATCATGGCATCTATCAACAGAGCTGACAGATGCTGTAAGCCAAATTTTGTGTCAAAAAGCAAGTTGGGAGTATGAGTCGAAGTCTACTAGTTATGATAGCAGCGGCGAACGCATATCGGAAACAACATGTGATGTAGATTGCATCCTTCTGATTGGAACAAGCCATCAATTTAAAGGTGAAGGTAAAGATGCTGCTATTAAAGCTAAAACGATAGAGCTGTACAGAAGAAATATGAGAAACATAGAAATTCTTTTTTACGATGAATTATTTGAGCGGGCTCAGTTTATTGTAGAGGGATCTAATCATGCAATCAATCTGACGGAATAGGCAGATGTGTTTCTTGATAAAATAGCAGGGTCAGGCTTGCAAGGTTGCAAACTTGAGATCCACCGACAGGCTACTAGGTGATATTGTTGAATAACTTACCCTTCTCGTGATTTGTGTGTGATCTGCCCCCTTACCATATGCGTTCCAGCCACCAATCTGCTTTACATGTTCCCAAAAACAGTATAGGCTTTCGACATGATCAAAAGCTTTCGTTGTAAAGACACCGAGCGTCTATTTGATGACAATTCGGTGCGACGGTTCAAAGCCATCGTAAAAAATCGCAGGGTCAGGCTTGCAAAGTTGCAAACTTGATCTAAGCTTAATCCATGCCCCGTAAACCCCGCATCCATTATCCTGGCGCTGTGTACCACGTTATGCTGCGTGGCAACGGCGGCGCAGATATCTTTCTGGAAGACGGCGACCGTCACCGGTTTTATCTTTTGCTGCAGGAAGTCATTGAGCGTTTCGGCTTTCGCGTTCATGCCTTCTGTTTGATGAGCAATCACCTCCATCTTGCCCTGCAGGTCGGCGAGATCCCTTTATCCCGTATCATGCAAAACCTTTCCTTCCGTTACACCCAATGGATCAATTGGCGCACAAAGAATAAAGGCCATCTTTTTCAGGGACGTTACAAGGCGGTTCTTGTCGAAGAGGATGAATATCTGCTGCAGCTTGTCGCCTATCTCCACCTGAATCCTGTACGTGCTGGAATGGAGAAAACCCCCTCGGATTATAGATGGAGTAGCCACCGTGCCTATATGGGTGATGAGCAGATCCCCTGGTTGTCATGCGATCCGGTACTTTCACGTTTGTCTAAAAGGATTAAGCCAGCTCGCAGGTTGTTTACTGATTTCGTTATAAGCCAGAAGGGCCTGGGACATAGAAAAGAATTCCACGGCGCAAAAAGTAAGGATGCGCGCGTTTTTGGAGAGGACAGTTTTGTCGACGAGGTGCTGAACCGCGCAGAAGAGATGACGTCGCGCCGTCCAGACCTTGCGGGCACACTCAGTCTAATTGCAGGGTACTTTAAGTGTGATGTAGAAGAGTTGCGCCAGCCCGGTCAGGATCAGAGCATTTCACAAATTCGTGCTTTTGTGGCTTGGGCCGTTCTTGAATGCAGCGATGCAACCCTGACTGATTTAGGTCTTTGGTTAGCACGTGATGTCAGCACATTAAGTTCGGCCGCAAGGCGTTTGCGTGAGAAGGCAAGAATCGATGTTCGACTCAAGAGTGATATGGATGTCTTGAGAGGACAACTGGTTGAGTTTGCAACGTTACAAGTCTGACCCCATTATGCTTGAACCTAAAAAATGTTTCTTTGTTTTTAGAACAGTTCCATAAAAAGCCGTTAGAATGATAGCAGTGACTAATGTTCCTACTTTTCAAAAGAGGTGTGAAGTGCAAGATGCTCAGCCGACGGTCCTTTTTGTTGATGACGAGCCCGGAATCCTCAAATCGCTGCGACGCCTGTTCATGGACGAGGAGTGGACGATTCTGTTAGCTGACAGTGGACTCGCAGGACTGGAGATTTTAGCGGCAGAACAAGTTGATCTGGTTGTTTCTGATGTCAGGATGCCGGGGATGGATGGTGTCGAGTTTCTGTCCCGGGTTAAGGAACGTTTTCCCGGTGTGGTCAGAGTTTTTCTGAGCGGCTATGCCGAAAAAGAGAGTGTTGCGACCGCTCTTGCCGAAGGATATGCCCTGCAGATAATACCTAAACCCTGGATAGACGATGAATTGCGTGAGATCATCAAGAATGCTCTCAATCAAAATACAGATTTGAATAGCGACTTGGATAATTTGAGCTGCATTATTGATTCTCTTGCTAATCTCCCCCCTTTGCCCGAGATTTACCTTGAGCTCAAAGGGTGCATGGCAGATCGGACGAATTTTACTTTAGACCATGTTGTCGATATCATCCGTCGCGATATGGCGCTCTCGGCCGATCTGTTGCACTGGGCTAATTCGGCACTTTTTGGCCAGCGCCGCAAGGTTGATACGGTCAAACGTGCCGTCATGCTGCTTGGGATAGATATCATTGAGAGCCTGGTCCTGTCAGAATCGATCTCGCGCGCACTCAGCACCCTCTCAGCGCGCAGCAGCAGCTTTGATGCGCCAGGGCTACAGCGTCATTCGATGAGTTGTGCCATATTGTCTCGTCTAATAATCTCCTCTACTCAGGATAATGCCAAGTTCGCAGATCAGGTCTTTATTGCAGGTCTGCTGCACGACATTGGTCTGCTGGCTGTAGCCAGTCTTTTCAATGAACAGTATGCCCGCATCGATGAATTAATTAGGCATAAAAAACAATCGTTAGTTGACGCAGAATGGCAAATTTTACAGACCTCACATGCCGAGATCGGTGCTCTCCTGAGCGAACGGTGGTCGCTACCGCCCTTCCTTGTTAACGTTATCCGCAATCATCATGAGCCGCTCAAAGCGCTGCAGGACAGAGAGTTGACCATTATTGTTTCAGCGGCCGATCTCCTCGCCAGCCGTTTTGGTTATGGAGTAGACTACGAACAGCAGGAGCCGGAATTTACTCAGGAACTCTTAGATTATTTACAACTGACTCCACAAAGGTTGGAGCAGTTGCGTCAGGGGCTGGAAGACAACCTCGGTGTAAATGAACCTCAATAAGGCAGAGTTGATTTCGCGGCCCAGAGATGGGCGGCGACCAATGCTCGCCAGGGGGACAATGGGGTCTACCATCGGATTTTGCAGATGGCGGGCCATACCTTTAATTTGATAATCTCTCCTTGACAGCATGAGGCATAACCAAAGGCTTATTGCCTCATATTGTGACGCATTAAGCCTTGCTTTTTAAATCATAACGAGACTATCATTGCCTCATATTGTGATGCAAAGGAGTCTCGTTTATGCCTCAGTATGTCTGGCAGTACCCGACCTGGCCAACTTTTACACTGGATTACGAGCAGCTCACCCCACAACTGGGGCGGTGCCGACACTTTCAGGGTCAACTCTTTCAGCAGGTAAAATCACTTGGTCTTGATTTGGAACTCAAGGCTCAACTTGAGTCTCTGACGAAAGAAGCTGTCAAGACGGCTGAGATCGAGGGTGAGTTACTGAACCCCGATTCTGTCAGATCTTCAGTTGCCATCCGCTTGGGCTTGCCGACCGCTGGTCTCCCGGTGGCACCCAGAAGTGTCGACGGTCTAGTTGATATTCTTATGGATGCAACCGGCAGCGACAATAAGCCCTTGACGGCAGAGCGGCTTCAATCATGGCAGGCTGCTCTCTTTCCGACCGGATATTCAGGCCTGTTTAAGATCATCACCGGCGATTGGCGAACAGAGCCAATGCAAGTTGTCTCAGGTCCTGTCGGGCGGAAGATAGTTCACTACGAAGCCCCACCAGCAGAACAGGTTAACGCTGAAATTGATGCTTTTCTGACCTGGTGGCAGGAAAGCCATCCGGATCGGGGTGGTGTGGATCCGATTCTACGCGCCGGTATCGCGCACTATTGGTTCGTGGCGATCCATCCTTTTGCTGATGGCAATGGTCGTATCGGCCGTGCCTTGGCCGATATGGCTCTCGCGCAGGGGGATAGCGCGGCAAAGCGTTGTTGCAGCCTCTCTTCGACCATCATGGAGAGTAGAGACGCCTATTATACAGTTTTGTCGCGTACCTCAAAGGGGCATGGTGATCTGACGGAGTGGTTGTCATGGTTCTTGAATTGTCACGAACATGCGATGCAGGAATCCCAAAACACAATCGGTAAAGTCATGGGCACCTCGCGATTTTGGCAGAATGTTTCTCATCTCGATATGAATACGCGGCAGCGAAAGGTTGTCGGTAAGCTGTTGGAGGCTGGCGAGGATGGTTTCGAGGGCGGGTTGACGGCCAAAAAGTATCAAGGCATGTCGAAGGGGAGCCGAGCCACTGTCACGCGCGATCTGGCCGATCTGGTTGAAAAGGGGGTCTTGTCTATGCAGGGTGAGCGCAGGACGACAAAGTATTTTCTGAACTGGGATTACACCAAAAAAAATCGCCAGCTGTCCCGGTGATTCGTTTCTCTCTGAAAGCTTTATTCAGCTTCAAGATTACCTCATGATTATTCCAGACCTAGAGTAAAAATCAGTCTAATCATGAAGAAATCAAGAAGCTAAATTGTTTTGCATACAAGGTATTGAGTGCAAAGTTGTAACCGCTTGAACACTGAGGAACGATCCTATAGACTCAGCCAATCCCCAAACCGAACGAGCAATCAATGCGTTTTATCCATACCTCAGATATCCACCTCGGCAAAACCTACCGCAACTCTCCCGGTGAGGCAGAACGCTACGCAGACTTCTTCTGCTGTCTGGCAGCTATCGTCACCGATGCAGTGCACGAGCAAGTGGACTGCGTGTTGATCGGTGGAGACCTGTTCCACGTTGGCCAGATCCTGCCAAAAACCTTCGCTAAAACCATCGAAACCCTGCAACCGCTCAAAGACGCCGGCATTCCCTGTATCGCCATTGAAGGCAACCATGACTGGATCCATCGCCGTGACAGCATCTCGTGGATGGAGGCGCTGTCGCAGATGGGTTATATCCGTCTGCTGCGCCCCTCCCGCACCGAAGAGGGCGGTTACTGTTTCGATACGTTCGACGAAGAGACCGGCATGGGCGGTCACATCAAAATCGACGGCGTCAATATCTACGGCCTCGGTTACATCGGTGCCCAGGCGGGCGGCCATGTTGAGCGCATCTGCGAAGCCGTCACCACAGAGAACAATTTGCTGCTCTTCCACGTCGGCATCTGGAGCTATTCGCCGGTCGAGATCGGCAATATGAAGCTTGAAGAGGCGCATCCGCTGGCCGAGAAATTTGGCTATGTCGCCTTGGGGCATGGGCATAAGCCCTACGTCATCGAAACCCCTGAGAAGAAACCCTATGCTTTCAACCCCGGTTCCCCGGAACGGGTTAACTTTGGTGAAGAGAAGTACGACAAGGGCTACTACTTGGTGACCGTTGAGAACGGCGAGTTTACCCCTGAATTTAGAAACACGTCACCCCGCCCGATGTTCGTCGAAGCCATAGAACTCGAAGGGGCCGAAAATGCCGATCAGGCTCTTGATATGTTCCTTGAGCAGGCGACGGCCAAGGTAGATACCTCCGGCGATGAGCGCCAGCCATTACTGGAACTGAAACTGACCGGTCGGGTCGGTTTCCATCCCTTTGAGTTGAGCCGTGAACGGCTGAAACTGGTGCTCGATGATCTGATCACTCCACTCCATGTTGAGATCAAGAACCATCTTTCATTAGTGAGCAGTGCCGGAGAGGGAGAGACGACCCAAAAAAGCCTGGACGAAATCGAGCAAGACGTACTGCGTGACCTGATTACTTCCGGCAGTGATTACCAGGGGCGTGAGGAAGAGCTGATCCGTCTTTCGATGGCGCTGCGTGATGCTGTGAAAAAAGGCGACGTCGATGGAGATGACCTGCTGGCGTTGCTGGAATAGAGTGACGTTCTTTTCTAGCTTCACGATGACCTCACGATTAAGGGCAGGATTACTTGGATTTAAAATCAAGCAGAAATCGGGTTGAAAGCGAGAAGAGATTGCGAGGCAAGGTCTTTTGCTTCACGATGACCTCACGATTAAAGGCAGGATTACTTGGATTTAAAATCGAACAGAAATCGGGTTTAAATCTAGAGGTAATCGCGAGGCTGAGGTCTTAAGATGCTGCTTTTGGATGTAGATCAAAATCAAGAGACACGACCTTTGCTTCACGATGACCTCACGATTAAAGGCAGGATTGCTTGGATTGAAATCTGGAAGTAATCGGGTTTAAATCTAGAGGTAATCGCGAAGCTGAGGTTTTAAGGTGTTGCTTTTGGCTGTAGATCAAAATCAAGAGACACGACCTTTGCTTCACGATGACTTCACGATTAAGGGCAGGATTCCCTGGATTTAAAATCGAGCAGAAATCGGGTTGAAATCTTGAAGTAATCGTGTGGCTGAGGATTTTACTCTTGTCCTATGTCAGACCCGTAATTTAAAAGAAAAGGCAGAATCAAAGGAGGGGTGAATGTTTCAAGACAAGGAATTAACTGACAGAATTATTTGCTGCAGCTACAACGTGCATAATATCCTTGGTGCCGGATTCCTCGCAAAGGTCTACGAAAACGCCCTTTGTCTCGAACTTCGGGAAGCGGGACTCAACGTGGTGCAGCAGGCCCCGGTTCAAATTAAGTACAAAGGTCAGCTTGTTGGTGATTACTTCGCTGATTTGCTGGTTGAAGAAAAAGTCATCCTGGAGCTTAAGGCTGTTGACGTTCTTAACTCAATGCATGAAATACAACTGAAGAATTATCTCAAGGGTAGTCGTCTCGAGCTTGGTTTGTTCATCAATTTCGGGAACAGCGTCGAAGTTAAACGTAAGTTTCATAAAAATGAATAATTAATATGCAGATACTCTCCATCCATTTAAAAAACATCAAGTCACACCGCAATACCGATCTGACCTTCTCTTCGGGGATCAACGTTCTCTCCGGTCCGAATGGTGTCGGTAAAAGCACCATCTTCGAAGCGATCGGTTACGCTCTGTTTGGCGTCGATGCACAAAGCTTTGTTGGCAATGTTGAGCGTTTTATCAGCATTGGTGCGAAGCGGGGTGAGATTGCCGTGGTCTTCCAACTTGCCGATGATGAACGCTATCGGGTCAGTCGTACCGTCGGCACGCCATCGAAATGGCTGCTGGCCAAAGAAGCGGGTGATGAATTTGAAGTCGAGGAACACAAGGATAGTAGGGAGACCGAGGCACGCCTGAAGGAACTGCTCGGTCTCAACAGCGGTCGTTCGCTGGCTGAACAGTTTGAGCTGGTGATCGGTCCGTTCCAGCATGAATTCCTCGGCCCCTTCGTGATCAAGCAGGCGACCAAACGGCGTGACAAGTTCGACGAAATTCTCGGTATTGACTCCTGGCGCAAGACCTACAGCGAAACCAAGGTTCTCGCCAGTGCCATTAAGGCAAAAGTTGACGTGTTAGAAAGCGCCATCGGTCCCCTCAAAGACCAGGTTGCCGAACTGCCGGAAAAACGGACCGAACATAAGGCAGTCAAGCATGGGCTTGCCGAAACCGAGCAGGAACTTAAAGTGCAGCAGCAGAACCTCAAAGAGCTTGAGGTCCGGCTGGTTGATGTCGATAAACGTGAGCAGGCGCTCAAAAAGCTTGAAGTTGAGATCGGCACGCTCAAGGAGCGGATCGACAACGGTAAAGAGAAAATCAGTAACCAGAGACTGTTGATCGGTGAAGCAGAAAATGCGCATAAGATTGTCGCAGAGAATGCCTCTGGCAAGAAGGCCTTCGAACAGGCCGAAACCCGTCTGACCGAATTGCGTGAGCAGGTCAAAGTGCAGCGCCAACTGGAACAAGAAGTGGCCGGCCTTGATAAGCAGGCGGGCCAATTGAGTGGGCGTTTTGAGGTCGAATCGAAGGCGATTGAAACAGCGCGTGAAGAGGTCTCCGCCGAAGTAAAATCTCTGGCTGAAAACCGAAAATCTTTGACTGTCGATGAAGAGCTGCAACAGCGGGCGGAACGACTGCCGAAGATCCGTACTGAACTAGAGACTATGCGCAAACAGCTCGGCCAGCTCGAAGGGCGTCGCGCCGGTCTGGAAGAAGGAAATGAGAAACTCGCCGAGGGGATCTGCCCATTCTTCCAGGAGCCCTGTCTCAATATTGCTGAAAAGCCACCGGGCGATGTGTTCAGTGCCAAGTTTGCCGATCTTGATCAAGAGCAACAGTGCCTGACCGGTAAAGTTGCGAAACTTGAAAAGGATGAAGTGGCCGCAAGTCAGGCGAGCGACCAGCTCAAAGAATTCGAAATTAAGATTAAGTCTTTGGATGAGCAGGCCGACAAGCTGGTGGCGCGCCGCAAAGCCAACGCGGCGCAGGCTGCAGGCTTGACCAGGCTGCAAACGGAACAGGCCACAGTGCAGCAAAAGCTCGCTGAGAAACAGACGCTCCTGGCGACTTATAATCGTTTACAGGGTGATATCGAAACCGCTGAACAGGAGAAGCGTAAACACCAGGCGGCGCGCGATCTCTATGTTGCCAATCAGCAGCAAGCCGCCGGACTGGAGCGGCACCAGGCTGATCTCCAGAAATATGCGGAGTTTCTCAAGAAATTACAGGATGAGTTAGCCGTTAAAGATGAGGCATACAGCAAGACCGGTAAGGAATATGATGCTGCCGAGCATGATGTTTTACGCAGGCAAAAAGACGAGCTGAGCCCGACAGTTGGCGCCCTTGGGCAAAAGGTCAAAGGTTTGTGTGCCGATCTGTCCCGTCTCGCTGCCGAGATAGATAAGCTCAAGCGGGTCGAAAAAGATATCCTCGCCAAACAAGAGCAGGTCAAGTCGTATAAAGAGAAGGATGATCTGGTCAAATTCCTGCGCAATCGTGTTTTTCGTAACGTTTCAACCTATTTGTCTGAGCGTTTTCGAGAGGAGATCAGCCAGCGGGCCAATCGTATCTACCGCATTATTGCCGAAGTTGATGAGGAACTTTGCTGGGGCGATGATTACCGCATCCTGTTGCGCGATATGGCTGACGGTGAGCTTCGTGAGCGGACTGATGACCAGCTCTCCGGTGGGCAGATCATGAGTGCAGTGGTCGCGCTACGCCTGGCGATGCTACAGACCATCGGCGCACGCATCGCCTTTTTCGACGAACCGACCAGTAATCTCGATGCCGCCCGGCGCGAGAATCTGGCCCATGCTTTCAGAGCCATCGATGTCGGCAGGGAAGAAGTCACCGAACACTGGTACGATCAACTGTTCCTGATCAGCCACGATGTCGCCTTCACAGAGGTGACCGATCAAATTGTGTATCTCGAACCGGGTAGTTGAAGTTTTTATGGTCAGTAGGCTTATTTGTGGATTCAAAATCTTTTTGCTTCAAGATTTTAGCCGATTTTAAATCCTAAGGATCAGGCCTGATCTCGAAGTAATCGTGCAGCCAATGCCTTGCCTCTGATTCAATTCAACGACTAACCTTAGCTTCATGATTACTTCTTGATTTTAACCCGATTTCTTCTCGATTATAATCCTAGTAATCCTGCCTTTAATCGTGAAGTAATCGTGAAGCAAAGTTTTTGCTCTTTGCTCAAAGAACCAACCGCCGGATCAATTCCGATCCCGTCGCCGACAACAACCCGAACAGTAAAATCCACAAGCCATTACGGATCAGCGCATACTTGCGGGTCAGCCGGAACCTCCCCAGGTAGTAAATTTCGTGTATATAGGCGTCGTAGAGTTTCTGTTTGTCGGTAATTGTCTCCATAAACTGCTTGCTGAATTCCTCTTCATCCAGCTCCGCAAAGGAGCGGAAGTAAAACAGGTTGGTGCGCCCGGTGGCATGCCATGGCGGGATGATCGCCAAAATCGATAACACCACCGCCATGAGTCCGCACCCCGCTAGCAACAACACGGTTGCCAGATGTAACTGTTCATACTGGGTCAGGGTGATGGTGATGATCAGCGACGAGGCGGTCATGATCATCGCGGCCTTGGAATCGGCCATCTTGTTCAGATCCATATGCTTGCTCAAATTGGCGCGCAGGGCATTGCTGGCCAGAAGGCGGGGGATCAGCGGTTCATCGATGGGGAGCTGGTTCATAATAGGTCCATGTGCAGGGGGTCAAATGTTGGTATTTCTTCCCAAATATTTACGTGTTGTCGTAAACGTAACTTTTGTTGTCTTATTTTTGCACCCATTCTAATTCAACTCTGCAAAGAAAAAACCATAAAAAGTCTTTCAGACCAAGAAGTTATATCGATCTGATCCGAGTGGCAAGTTCTTTGCTATATTTACTTCTGCTGTGACCTGGCCCTTTTGAAGTGAACAGGTTTCGACGTAGACTTTCCTCTTGAGTTGGTTGGGGGTTCGTATGAAAAAGCAGTCTGATGCAGGATGTTCGGCCTTTCCCAGGGCAGACCGGTGCAGAGTCGAGCGTATTGACTCTCGCTGTCATGACATAGCGTTTCTGCGTTCATCCTTACCACTACTGTCGCCAAAACGGCTGTTAATCATGATGGCGGTCTCGATCTTCCTCTCCGAAGCCATTATCATGTTCATGCTGGCCTACGTGCCGGGGATGCCGATTTATTTCGAGGCCTTGCTCGATGCGGCGGGTCTGTTGATCATTCTTTCTCCCACTTTCTATTTCTTTCACTATCGACCATTGATGACCCACTACCAGGATCGTACTGAGATTGTTGAGCAGCTATGCAACAGTGAGGAGCGACTCAATCTGGCGTTAAATGCTGTCAATGATGGGCTCTGGGATTGGAATGTGCTGACCGGCGAGGTCTATTCCAGTGACCGTTCTTCGACCATGCTCGGTTTTCAATCCGGTGAAATTGGTGACAGGATTGAAGATTGGGGCAAGAGATTGCACCCGGACGATCGTGAGCAGGTTGACCGTCTGTTCAAGGAACACCTTGAGGGAGATAGCGATTTCTACAGTGCCGAGCATCGTCTGCGCCACAAGGATGGACACTATATCTGGGTTATGTCCCGTGGGCAGGTCGTATCGCGCAGCCTCGATAACTGGCCGCGTCGAATGCTTGGCACCTATACCGATATCACTCAGCGTAAGCAGGCAGAAGAAGCGCTGCGCCGTAGCGAGGAGGATATTCGTACTTTGTCGCGCAAGATTATGCATAGTTCAGAAGAAGAGAAGAAGCATCTCGCTCAGGATCTGCATGATGAGTTCGGCCAGGTTCTCTGTGCTTTTCAGTTGGGGGTTGAAATGCTCCGGGATCATAACTATGGTCCACCTGAACAATATGAGCCTCAGTGTGACCGGTTGTTGTCGCTGGTCGAGCGCCTTGAAATTGATCTGCGCCACATGTGTGATCATCTACGCCCGGTCATACTCGATGATCTGGGCCTGGTGCCTGCGCTTAATTGGCATCTGGATCAATTTGCCGCTCAGCACCCCGAGATTGACACCCGCTTTTGTGGGGTCGAGCAGAAGGTTTACCTGCCGCATGAAAAAGAGATCGCTTTTTATCGTATCTGCCAGGAGGCTCTCAATAATGTCGGTAAATATGCCGAAGCCAGCCGTGTTTCAGTTGAGCTGCAGTTGAGTGGGGAAGAGCTTCTGTTGTCTGTCTGTGATAACGGAATCGGCTTCAACGAAGAGGTGATACGGCGCAAACCAGGTGGCTGGGGGCTGGGCTTGCTCGGTATGCGTGAGCGTGCCGCCGCAGTTGGAGGCAATGTGTTCATCGACAGCGCCCCAGGTGTAGGCACGGAAATAAAGGTTGTTCTGCCGGTTAAGTCGGCTGAAGAACATCTATTTGTGGAGGCTTACGTATGAGCACAATAAGAATTGCCCTAGCCGATGATCATGCCCTGATGCGTGAAGGGATGGTTCTGCTGCTGCAAAGCCAGACCGACATGGAGGTGGTGGGGCAGGCGAGTGACGGAGTTGAGGCCCTGGAGACAGCCCGCAAGTGTAAGCCTGACGTAATGTTGATGGATATCGGTATGCCGCGCATGAATGGCCTGGAAACCCTCGAGTTGATTCGGCAGTCAGTCCCTGATACGGGCGTGGTGATATTGTCACGTTACGAGAAAGAAGCCTATGTTCATCAGGCTCTTAAGGCGGGTGCGTTAGGTTACGTTGTCAAAGGAGCGCCCAGCTCCGATATGCTCGAAGCGGTTCGCGCCGCAGCCGCGGGCAAATATTATCTGAGTTCGCAGGTTCAAGCTTCGGTGATTGGCAGCTATGTTGAAGATCGCCGTTCAGGAGCAAGGCACGGTGAGCACATCGAAAGTCTGTCTGATCGGGAGAAACAAGTATTTCATTTGATTGTCCAAGGAAACACCAGCCATCAGATTGCGGATGTCCTCTGTATCAGTTCCAAAACGGTCGATAAACATCGCGCCAATATCGGCCGCAAAATCGGCACAGATAACCCGGTGCAGATGGTGCAGTATGCCTTGCGAACCGGACTGCTAGATTCTGATTTCTGGGAAGAATAAAGTTCGTATTTCTGGTAAGGATGTAGTCCGGCTGAAAATATGACTAAAAAAGTAGGGATTTGCGTAGTGCCTTTGCGCAGTTCGCCCATTGTATGGTGGTGTTGATTGAGTCAAACTAAAGTCAGATTAAAGTTATTCAGTGTGCAACGGTCCTGTAGGTGGGGGTGAGGGAGAATTGATATGCGTTATTTATACTGGTTTATGGTGCCCGTCCTTTTGACTGTCTTGGCTGTCAGTACGATTTCTGTTGCGACGATCGTTCTGGTTGGAGCTGTCAGCGCTTAGTTCGTTTCTACCAGCATTCAAGTTTGGTTCCTGGTGGCCGCGGCCTTTAGAGGGTGGCTGCTAAGAGCATGAAAGAGGGTCGACACTTCGAGAGTGTCGACCCTCTTTGTGTTTCTGATGGAAGTAGCAAAATACACCCCCTGTTTGCGCCAGATGCTCATTGTGGACCTTCTTGGTTACATATAGGGTTGGCTGTACACAGAGCATGTGCTCTTTTGCTGCAGCGGACTTATAAAAGCCAAAGCCTTTGAAAAGGGGTTGCGGAAAGCCGCGGGTCTTCATGGGGGAGATAGCCGGGCTACAGCAGGTCGCTTCAGGTCAGCGTAATTTCCTCTATTTCACCTGAGAGGGACTGTCGCAAAAGGGTGCCGGAAGTGGAGGAGGCCTCACAATGAATTACAGGAGAAGGAGATCAAGAAATCCGTGGCTCGCAGCAATGGTCTTTGTTCTATGTGGCTTTGCCACAACGTCTCTGGCGGTTCCACTGCCAGGGAATCCAGACCTGACAAAGGCATTGGATCCGCTGACGATTCCCAAGTATGTCCAACCGTTGGTCATTCCGCCGGTGATGCCACAGACCAGTGTCGGCATGCAGCCCGCAGCGGGTACTGCTGGTGGTACGGTTCCTGCGGCCAAGTACAACATTGCCGTGCGCCAGTTCAGTCAGCAGATTCTGCCTGGTGGGATTTGGAACACTGTTAATGGCCGCACCGATGCTTTCGATGCGACTCCGATCTGGAGTTACGGTCCGGCTGAAGCTGACGCTGCAGTTGTGGCGGCATATACCGCACCTGCGCCCCTCCCGGTGGGCGGCGCAATCAATGAAGCCTACTTCAATTACCCGGCATTTACCCTTGAGGAGATTTCGGGTGTCGAGTCGACTGTGCGCTGGATCAACGACCTGAAAGATCCGGAGACCGGCAACTTTTTACCTCACCTGTTGACCGGTACGGTTGATCAGACCCTGCACTGGGCCAACCCGACTAACACCGGTTGCATCAACGGCACAAACTCAACCGATTGTGCAACTGCCAACCCGGCTCCCTACACCGGGCCGGTTCCGATCGTCACCCACGTTCACGGCGCCCACGTCAACGCCGAGTCAGACGGATATCCTGAAGCCTGGTGGCTGCCGGCAGCCAACAATATTCCGGCGAGCTACAAAACCACAGGCACACTCTATACTCAGAATAATGCTGGCCAGGTTCAGGATTATCTCAACCCGGTCGATTTTGACGCGGTCGATGGCGCAGCCTTCTATACCTATGAGAACACCCAACCCGCAACGACCCTCTGGTATCATGACCACTCTCTCGGGATGACCCGCCTCAACGTCTATGCCGGTCCGGCCGGTTTCTATCTGATTCGCGGCGCCGCAGACGGTTCTGGCAATGACGGTGGCGTCGACCTGATGAGCCAGGCACCCGCAGTTCTTCCTGGCCCAGCTCCCGTTGGTGCCGGCGACCCGAATTTTGACGCCGATTACCGTATGACCATCCGTGAGATTCCAATCGCTATTCAGGATCGTTCCTTCAATAAAGACGGTACTCTCTTCTATCCTGACAACCGGGCCTTTTTCGATACCTTCCCTGGTCCCTATATCGGTGACGCTGCTGGTCAAAATAGCGACATCGCACCGATCTGGAATCCGGAAGCCTTCTTCAACACAATGGTTGTAAACGGCACTACCTGGCCGCAATTGGATGTCGCCCCGGCCAGATACCGTTTCCGCCTGCTCAGCGGCAGCAACTCGCGCTTCCTTAATCTGGCGATGTTCGAGGTTACTGGCCCCGGTATTGACGGTAAGATGGGGACTGCCGACGATATCCTTGGCGCTGAGCTGCCTTTCTATCAGATCGGTGGCGACCAGGGCTTCCTGCCGAACGTGGTTGAAGTTCGTACCGGTTTCATAACGCCGCAAAACACCAAAAAAGTTTTTGAAATTGGTCGCGAATTCCAAAAGCAACTCGCAGAAATTAACAAGGAGATTGCCAAGAAAGAGGCTAAACTCGTTGGCGTTACCAAGCCCTCGAAGATTGCTGAAATTCTCAAGGAGATCGCCAAACTTCAGGCAAAATTAGTAAAGAAAACCCTGAAGTATGAGCAAAAACTCGCAAATAATGCTTTTGGTAACCCGGTTGCCGCTCCCGATCCGATGCAAGCCCTGCTGATGGCTCCTGCCGAGCGTGCTGACGTTATTGTTGATTTCAGCGGGCTGCCCGAGGGCACCATTGTCCGTATGATCAACACCGCTGACGATGCTCCCTTTGGCGGGTTCGCAGGTGCAGGCGTGGCCGATCCGGACACTTCCGGCCAGGTCATGCAGTTTGTGGTCAACAATCTGATGACTGTAACTGCCGATGCCACGACCACTTCACCGTTGGCGCTGGTTCCGAACGCCGAGATCTATGACCCGGCGAGTTACGTTGATTACAACACTGGTGCGACTGTAACTACTACCGTTGTTGCCACACCGCGACGGCTCAGCCTCAACGAGGAAGAATCGCTTTTGGTTTGTGTCGATATCGACGGAGCGACCGGCGACCTGTTTACGGTTGGAACCTTGCCTCCGGGAAGCGCAGATCCTGCTGCCGATTGTATGGCGCTGGATCCGAATTTCCCGCTGGCCTTCCCTCAAGCCCCCAAGGCGGCACTTATGGGTACGGTTGATTCGGTCACGAACCTGCCTGTCCCGCTGACCTGGAGCGCTGCGATCACCGAGAACCCCGCCCTCGACAGCTCAGAGTTCTGGGACTTTTATAACTTCACAGTTGACGGTCATCCGGTTCACATGCACCTGGTTCGTTACAAGATCATCCATCGCCAGGCGTTTGATCCTCTCAGCCCGACTCTGGCGACCATCGGACCGCCGATTCCGGCCCTGCCGACTGAAACGGGGATGAAGGATACCGTTCTGGCCTATCCGGGCGAGATTACCCGGGTCCAGACGACCTTCAATCTGCCGGGTCTCTATGTCTGGCACTGTCACATTGTCGAGCATGAGGACAATGAGATGATGCGGCCCTATTACGTCGGTACCAAACCGGATGGTTTCCCGGTGAAATGATGTCATTTCGCCTTCGATGAAATGCAGTAAGTCGCCCTCCCCTTAGGGGAAGGGCGACGATTATTCTTTTGCGTAGAGCTTGATTTCTTCGGGCAGATTTTTGAACAGGAACTGGTTTAGCTATCTTAAATCGAGCATTGGATAAGGTGCGAAGATGAGAATCACTGCGTTGCTGATATTGGTGCTGTTTCTGGTTAGTGTGAACGTTTATGCTGCGGATGTGCCGCTTCCTGTGCTCAAGGATCGGCCGGACGAAATCAACTATAGCTATGGTTATCAGCTGGGCCGCGATATTTTGACGGTCGGGCTTGAATTCAAGCCCGATTTTTTGTGGAAAACCTTGAACGAGGGTTTGGCAAGCCCTGGACGAGAAGATTTTCCGGGCAACCTGAGCCTCGACTATCACCTTGGTCATGCGCTCGGTCAGAAAGTGACTCGGCGGCAGATTGAATTTAGAGGCTCGGCTCTTTGGCAGGGCCTCTATGACGCCATTGAGCAGTCGGAGCCGCGCCTGGCGGAAGCTCAGATGACGCTGGTCCTGAATTCGATCATGGGTTCTACGAACCAGCAGCCTGAAGTGACGATGGGTAAATCGAAAACATCTCCTCCCGCAAAGAAGAAATACTATCGCTCCAAAGGGCAGAAATTTCTGGCCGAAAATAGCTCGCGAAAAGATGTCATCAGTCTGCCGAGTGGCCTGCAGTACAAGATTATTGCTTCCGGAAACGGGAAAACGCCAAAAGAGACCGATGCCGTTCTGGTGAATTACCAGGGGAGAAGAGTCGGCGGGCAGGTTTTTTCCGACAGCGCTTCTACGGGGATACCTCAGGAGGTTGTTGTCAGCAGGACTATTCGCGGCTGGCAAGAGGCCTTGAAGCTGATGCGCGAAGGGGATCGCTGGGAACTCTATGTCCCGCGGGGGCTGGCCTATAGACGAGGCGGACCGATGCGCGGGAAGGCGGTTGTTTTTGATCTGGAGCTGCTCGAAATTCTGCCGCAGTATCGTTAGATCGCGATGGCCAGATCCCGACAGGGAATAGGTTGACAGGCTAGAGAGTTGCGGTTTCTGCAGTAAAAAACAAACGGGTCATTATTTGGTTCATGGCAGGGGGGTCAAAAAATCTGGTACAATTCACATCGCTGATAATTCTACATAAAAGGAGTGGGGCTATGAGTCGAATCATTTCTGTGATGCTTATTCTGATGGTTTCAGCCAGTTTTGTTTGGGCGGCGGAAAAACCTGTGATCAATGGTCAGGATGACGAAGTCAGTTACAGCGTTGGGCATCAGGTTGGTCGCGATCTGGCGCGGCAGGGGGTCGATGTGAATCCAGAGCTGGTGTCGCAGGGCGTCCTGGATGCCACGGGCAATAAGGAAGCAATGATTCCGCTCAACGAGATGATTAAAGTACTTTCGGATTTTCGCGAGAGAATCATCGCGCAGGCCGGTCGGCAAAAGCCGGGCATGAGACGTGCTGGTAGTGAATTTATGGCTGCCAATGCTGCCAAAGAGGGCGTTGTCTCCCAGAAGAGTGGTCTGCAGTACAAGGTTCTGCGTGCAGGAGCGGGAAAAAAGCCTGGCCCGGGTGAGCTGGTGACGGTTAACTATGTAGGCAAGGATATCAACGGCAAAATTTTCGATTCTACCGACAAAAACGGCAAGTTAGAGCCGGTGCAGATCTCTCTTGATAAGGTTATTCCCGGTTGGCAGGAAGGTCTCCAATTAATGCGCGAAGGGGCGAAATGGACATTCTTTCTTCCCCATTCCCTCGCGTACAAAGACACCACTCCTCTGGCGGGGCAGGCAATCATCTTTGAAATCGAGTTGGTGAAGGTCGGCGAATAACTCCCGATCCCTGTCGACAGACAGAAAGGTTGCAGCATGATGCGTTGGTTCTGCATATTTCTTATGATACTGGTTGCCGGGTGCAGTGCAGGCACTGCAGAAATTCAACAGGCAGAGACCTCGATCGATTGGGACCGCAGTCTCAATCGACTGAGTTATGCGGCGGGCTACAAGCTGGGAGATATGTTCCAAAATCAGAAACTGACGCTCGTTTCCGATGCCGTACTCAAGGGGATAAACGACGCACGGAAGAACGTTCGGCCACTGATGTCCAAGGGCGTAATGAGAGTGATGCTGCGGGATCCGAAAAAGTATCTGATCGAAGACAGTGTCGCTCAAAACCTGCAGATCCGCAAAGAGAGCGAAACTTTTCTGCTGAGAAACGGCCAGCGTGGGGAAGTGGTCGTACGTGACAGCGGATTGCAGTACCTGATCTTGCGTGAAGGAAAAGGCAGAAAGCCGGCAATGAAGGACCGGGTCAAACTGAATTACCAGGGTAAGACCCTCAAGGGGGAAATTTTTTCTAAGAGCTCCACCGCTGGAAAACCGCTCGAATTGAATGTGCAGAACCTGGTAGCCGGGATGGCTGAGGGGTTGCAGTTAATGCAGGAAGGTGCCAAGTGGGAACTCTACATCCCGAGCAAGCTGGCCTATGCCGATCGGGGTCCGTTAGCCGGTCAAACCCTGATCTTTGAGGTCGAACTGCTTGAGGTTCTTTCAGCCAGCCAGTGATTTTCCTCTCCCCGGATACCATCAAGAAACCGTTCGCGTCCCGATCCGCTAGGCTAGAAGTAATAACGTTGCGGTTTTTCTCTCCTTTTTTGAACCCTCTGAACTTCACTGGTACTTCTCTGCCCGCTTGATCCACTTGGCCAGATCCTTCTCCTTCGGGTCGAGGGGCTTGCCCGGGTGGATGATGGCGGCTGAACATTTTTCCGCCGCCTTGACGATGTCGCGGAAGGGGCCGCCGCGGGGATTCTTGATGACCGCCTGCTTCTCCTTGTCGTAGACGAAGATCCGTTTGTTGATATTGGTGCATTCGTCGCAGGCGGTGCAGAGTTTGGTTTCGATCCAGGGTAGGTCGGAGGGGCCCGCCGCGCCGGTTGCCGGAGGTGCTGTCCCGCTCGAACTCAGCGCTTCGTCGAGCCCCCTGAGGTCGAGTTTGAAATCTTCGCCGCCGAGGGCAAGCTCCATCTCCTCGAGTCCCAGCAACTTGCGGGAGAGGGTCTGCAGCGCCTGGGCGACGGCCTGCTCCCGCTCCGCCGCGATTCGTCCTGCTATCTCCTGCGGACTGTCCTCCCGGGCCGCGACAGCTGCATCTTCGGAGGGCTGATCGGCCCCCGCCAGACTCTGCAGGCTACGCCAGAGGCGCATTCGGTCCTGGCATTGGTAGAGGATGTTGTTCGAGGGGAGCAGGACGCGTGTCTCTCCTGCCTCGCTGACCAGGATGTAGGGCCTGAGATGGTGCCGCTCGTCAGTCTCCATCTCCAGGTAATCGGCCAGACTGGGATTCTCCGGTCCGGGTTCGTTCAAGGGGGCAAACTCTTCCTTTTGATCCAGGACATGCCAGGCGAACTCGGCGAAGGTCAAGGGTCGCTCCTCCTCGCCGCCGCCTGGCAGCGGCAGAATTTCGGAGACCCAGGCTGTTTCGGGGTGCGGATTCTTGCCGATCTCCAGGCAGCTCGTGCAGTCGAGTCCCAGCTCGGGGTCGTAGCGCAGGTAGGGGAAGACTCTGGACGCCAGTGCCAGCTGGGACTGGCGCGGGTCATCGCCGGTTCCGTCCCAGAGGGAGAGCAGGGCGGGGCGCGGAGAGCGGAGAGCGGCCATGACCTCCTGGTCGAAGGATTCGATATCCTCTGTGGCCTGGAGCACATAGGCCGACCTCAGGCTGAGACCGAAAAAACCGAGATCGGGATGGAACCGATGGGCCAGGGCGCGGCCCGTTTCTCTTGGAGTCTGGATGTTCTGTTGCAGCGCCAGCAGCTTGAGCGGCAGGCCGGTGGTCAGCAGCTTGAGCGCCAGGGCCGTGGTCTCGACCAGGGGCCGCTCGGTGGCGAGGAACACCACCAGGGGAGGGATCAACGCCATCTCCCGGTCGGTCAGTTCCTTCCAGGAGAAGGCGGACAGGGCTGAATCATGCAGTTCCGGAAGGTACTCTCCGGCCAGCGACAGGTCGAGTATTCTCAGGTCGCGAAAGAGTTCGGCATAGTATCCGTAATGGGTCTCGAAGGCCTGTTGGATCTGCGCCGGATCATTCTGGTCGAGCAGCAGGGGGGCGGGGGCCTGATCTTGAATCTGTGCGCGCACCGTATCGATCCGTGCCCTGACCTCTTCCAGGCGCTCCCATTCGGCGTGACTGAGCTTGCTGCGTATATTGATCTCCCGTAACAGGCCTCTCAGGATCCTTTCATCCAGATAGGGATCAGGAGCGGGCGGATGTTGCCGCTCCGCTTCCTGCTCGCTCCGTAGCCAGGCCTCGACCGGTTCCAGACTGGCCGCGATGCGCTGCAGCAGTTGCTGTTGCAGGTCCTGAAAACCCTGCGCGAAGATTTTTTCGAGTCGCTGTTTCATCATCCCTCGGGGGCTAGTCGGTCCAGACGCCGGTTCAGCAACGTCAGTTTCTCTGCGGGGCTCGGGTGGGCCAGGGCGGCATGGCGGATGGTCTCGTAGCTGGGCAAATCCGGATTCTGGTAGAGCAGCCCCAGCGGCTCACGTTCCCGTTCGCTGGCCAGTCTCTGCGCCGTCGCCAGGTCGGCGGGGTCATGCTCGCGTCGCCCCCCGAACCTTTCCAGGGCGGGGTCGATGGCAATCCCCTGCACATGGTACAAAAACTCCATCAGCTCTGCATCCTTGCCCCCTTCGCCGAAGGCCTGCGGCGAGAAGACCGGGCAGTGCTGCAGGATGCGTACGAAGGCCAGTCCCTGGTGCCGGTAGGCCTGTTGCAGCGTGGCCAGAAGATGTTGGGGCAACCAGGTGGCGGTCTGGGCCAGAAAGGAGAGGTTGCTGACTCCCAGCATCAGTTGCAGTGGGTTCAGGGGCGGCAGAAAAGCGCCCTTCGGCGTGGTGCGGGTGCGGGTGCCGAGGGGGGTGGTGGGGCTGGTCTGCTCTCTGGTCAGTCCGTAGATCTCATTGTCGAGGACCATGGCCAGCAGGTTGACGTTATATCTGATCGCATGGACCCAATGCCCCGCGCCGATGGAGAAGCAATCCCCGTCACCCATCACGGTCAGGACCTTGAGTTTTGGGTTGGCCAGCGCCACGCCGGTGGAGATAGGCAGTGCCCGGCCATGAATGCCGTGAAAGCCGAATGCCTTCAGGTAGTAGGGGAAGCGGCTGGAGCAGCCGATTCCCGAAACGCAAACCACTTCGGTCGGCTCGGCCTGGTTGTCCCGCAGCAGCTTCTGCACCGCAGTCAGAATCCCCAGATCACCGCAGCCCTGGCACCAGCGCGGCGCTTCGCCCAGGTAGTCGTCGAGATCGAGTTGCTTCTCGAAGGGGCAGAGATCGGTCAGAAACTCATCGATCGGTAGTTGGTCCATGCTTATCCTTTACTCGGCCATGGTTGAGACCCCGGGGTTGCGCCCCCGGACGGCGCCTTCATTTCTTTGGCCGCCCAAAGAAACGAAGCAAAGAAAAGCGCCCCAACGTCTTGCCCGCCGCTGGCGGGTTCCCTCCACTCTATCGCGCTTTTGAGTTCGGGCAAAAACTCGGCTGACGCCTCAAACATTTGCTTTCGAATTCCTCAAAATCGCGACTGCGCTTCGGCTGCGGCGAAGGGGATATGTTTATAACCTTCGACCCCTTTCAAAACAGGACCCTAGGGGCTGCCCCCGAGTTTCTTCTCCAGTACCTCGGCGATCTCCATCGGTCGTAGTGCCCGTCCGCAGACCCGGGCAAAGCAATCGACATCGACCAGAGTCTGGGCGCGCAGCAGGAAGGCCAGTTGGCTGTATCTGCGGCCCTCGCCGACGAAGGCGTCGTCCGCGGCATCGGCATAGTTGATCTCCACGCACATCACCTGCTTGAAACGGCCGAAGATCTCTTTTAGGCCCGGCGGCAGGGGGTTCAGAAATACCAGGTGGAGGGAGGAGACCCTCTGCCCTGCGGCTCTGAGCCGGTCCACCGCCTCCTCGATGGCACCCCTGGTGCTGCCCCAGCCGACCACCAGCAGTTCGCCCTGCTCGGCGCCGTGCAGGGCGGGCGGCTTGAGGGCTTGCTGCAGCGCCGCCAGCTTGTGACTGCGCATCCGGTGGGCCAGCTCGTTCGACTCGGTGTCGGAGCGCACCAGACCGGCGGGCGAATGGTTGAGGCTCGAGGTCATCCCCACCTCTTTCGAGCGGCCGGGGATCAGCCGTTTGGAGAGCCCGGTCTCCTCCTGCCAGTCGTAGGCGAGATCGCCCTTGTGACTGGTGCCCGCCGACATCGGTCTGGCGATCTCATCCAGCATGAGCTCGGGCCGTTCGAAGAGTTGCACCCCGCTGGCCAGGTTGGCGTCGGAGAGCAGGATCACCAGCATCCGGAAGTCCTCGGCGATCCGGCGGGCTGTCTGCATCAGTTTGAAGCAGTCGCCAATACTGCTGGCGGCCAGCACCACCTTGGGTGCATCACCCGGGGTGGCAAAGATGCTCGAGAGCAGATCGCCCTGTTCGACCTTGGTCGGCAGGCCGGTGCTCGGTCCGCCGCGTTGCACGTCGATCACTACCAGCGGGATTTCGGTCATCACCGCCAACCCCATGAACTCGGTCTTGAGCGCCATCCCCGGACCCGAGGTGACGGTGAACGCTGGTTTGCCGGCAAAATTGGCTCCCAGGGCCACACCGATGGCGGCCAGTTCATCTTCGGCCTGGTGGACGAAGCCGCCAAACTCTTCGAAAATCGCGGCCAGATACTGGGAGACCGAGGTTGCCGGGGTGATCGGGTACATGGAGCAGAGTTCAAAGCCCGCGGCGATCGAGCCGAGGGCCAGGGCCTGATTTCCGTTCATGGCCAGCATCGGCTTTCGGCTCTGCATGCCGGGAACCTCGAACTGGAAATCGAGGTGAACTTTGGCCCATTGGTAACCGGCGTCGAGCAGTTTCAGGTTGCTGCGTAGCACCTCCGCAGGCTTGGCCTGGAAGGCCTCGCTGACGACGGCGGCCAGCAGTTTCTGGTTCCGCTCGTAGACGAAACCGAGCAGCCCGAGGGCGAACATGTTCTTGCCCGGGTTGGGCTCTTCGACAATCTTGAGCGTCTCCTCCTGCAGCGGTACCTCAACCACCCGTCCGCCGCGCTGCCGAATCCCATCCAGCAGTTCCCGGTAGTGCTCGCGGATCTCCCTGGAGGGGTCTTTGGACCAGATGTCGTCGATGATCACGATCACGTCGTCGGCCAGGCTGCCAATCTGGAGCCGCGAGAGGAGCGACATCTCGTTGAAGACCAGGGCCAGGTTGGTCAGGTCGCCGCCGTTGCTGACGAAGTCCGAGCCGAAGCGGATGCGGATTCCCGACGAACTCCTGACGCCGTGGGCAGGGGGCTGGATCTCCGCCGGGATGATCGCCTCGGTCCAGAGACCATTACCCATCCGGGCCGCAGTCTTGGCGAAGACCTCCCCGGCCTTCTGGGCACCCTCCCCGGCATCGGAGACGATCTCCAGGATATGTTCCTTGACCGATTGCTTATGGATAGCCAATTTCTGCTTCTCCCGTCCTGCCGCGGAACTTTGTTAAGGCAGCGTTTTCACCCACCCAGCCCGGCGAACCCCATGAACGACATCGATAAAATTCCCGCCAGCATCAGGGTCAGGGCCGTCCCTTCCACCAGATTGGGGATCTGTGCCAGACGCAACTCGTGGCGCAGACCTGCCATGATCACCAGCGCCAGGGTGAAGCCGCCACCTGCGCCCAGGGCGAAGACCAGCGATTGCCAGAAATTGTAGTCGCGGCTGGTCTGAAACAGCGCCAGACCGAGGATGGCGCAGTTGGTGGTGATCAGGGGGAGGAAGATCCCCAGGGCCTGAAAGAGGGCCGGACTGGTCTTCTTGACGAACATCTCCACCAACTGCACGCAGGCCGCGATCACCACGACATAGGCGACCAGTTTCAGATAGGTGGCGTCGATGGCCAGCAGCAGTTGATAGATGCCGTAGGCCGCTGCGCTCGAAACCAGCATCACGAAGCTGACCGCTGCGCCCATCCGCCAGGCCGTGGAGAGCTTGGCCGAGACCCCCAAAAAGGGGCAGATACCGAGGAAATAGGCGAGCACGAAGTTGTTGATCAGCAGCGCGTTGATGAAGATATAGCCCAGCGAGTCGCTATTCATGTCTTGACCTTTCCGGCGCCGAACTTCTTATCGGGTAGCTCCTGAAGCAGATGACAACCGCGCTGCGGACTTCTGCTTACGGGGCTGATGCGGTTATAGATCAGCAGCAGCAGGCCGAGGGCGAAGAATCCGCCACCGGGCAGGATCAGGATCACCCAGGGCTGATACTGGGCGCCGAACAGGGCTTGTCCCATGAAGCTGCCGCTACCGATCACTTCGCGCAGTCCGCCCATGCAGAAGATGGCGAAGGTGAAGCCCGCCCCCCTGCCCAGGGCGTCCGCGACGGAGCGCAGCAGGCCGTTTTTCGAAGCGAAGGACTCGGCCTGGCCGAGGATGATGCAGTTGACCACGATCAGGGAGACGAAGGGGCCCAGCGCCCGGTGGGTCTCCAGGCTGATCGCCTGCAGCAGCAGTTCGGCGCAGGTGACGAAGCTGGCGATGATCAGGATGAAGGTGGCGATCCGCACCTCTTTGGGGATCCGGTTTCTCAGCAGGGAGATCAGGGCGGCGGACATGACCAGTACGAAGCTGGTGGCCAATCCCATGGCCAGGGCGTTGATCACCGTGTTGGAAACCGCCAGCAGCGGGCACATCCCCAACAGCTGGACGAAGACCGGGTTCTCCCGCCAGAGGCCCTTGAGAAAGAGGTTCATGTCGAAATCAGGCTGATCGTTCATCCTTAAGCTCCCCGGAAATTCAGAATTCTGAATTTTCCGTATCTCCTGTCTCTCCCGTTTCCAAACGCTCCAGATGTTTGACCACCAGAGGCAGCGTCAGCTGTGCGGCCTGGTTCAAGATCCTCCCCACCGCCTTGGCGCTGATAGTGGCGCCGGTGATCCCGTCGATCTCCCAGGGGTGCTGCTTGCGGCCTTTCTTTACCGTGTGGATCTCATGTTCCAACTCTGTCCCCTGCCGATTCAGTCTGGCGTCGAGGGCGGTAAAGTTGGCCTGGAATTGCGGGTCTTTTTCGATCCGGTCCCCCAGTCCCGGGGTCTCCTTGCTCTCCAGCACCGCCATGCCGATGATCAGTTGCCGGCGGGGATCGATGGCGAACAGCAGTTTGAGCCGATCCTGGTAGCCGATCCCGCTGGCCTCGGCCCAGACGCCGGTCAGCTCGTCCTTTTCATTATAGCCGACGTAGAGGGGTCTGGCCTGCTTCTGTGTCTCCTGCCGCTCTCGGCGCGCTGTCAGTCCGGCAGGCGTCAGCTGGAAATAGCCGATCCGTTGGGTGTCGGGGCGCATCCGCAGGATCGTCTTTTTGAGGGCCGCGGCCTGGTTCCGTCGAATAATCGGCAGGGTCAACTGGTAGACCAGGACGATCAGCAGCCCCGAGAGCGCCGCCGTCAGGGTCAGGGTCCGGATCAGTTTGCGGGCCGGGGTCTTTTCTGTTTGCGGACTTGCCATCGCTTCAGCCATCTCGGCCCCCTTGCCGGTAGCCGTAGACCCGCGGCGGGAAGGCCCGGTTGAGCAGCGGGACCAGACTGTTGGCGAGCAGGATGGCAAAGGCCACCCCTTCGGGCATGCCGCCCCAGAGGCGGATCGTTGCCACCAGCAGGCCGATGAAAATCCCGTAGCTCCAGACCGCGCCGGGCGTCACCGGCGAGCTGACCATGTCGGTGGCCATATAGATTGCGCCGAGCAGCAGTCCGCCGGAGATCAGCATGAACCCGGGGCTGGGCGCGCCTGAAGGATCAAGCAGGTGGACTGTCGTACTGAAGAGGAAGAGGGAGGCAAGGATTGCGCTCGGAATCCGCCAGTCGAGGTCCCGCTTGCAGACCAGGTAGAGGCCGCCCAGCAACAACAGCAGCGGCGAACCCTCGCCGATGGAACCGGCGGTCTGGTCCAGAAGCAGGGCGCCCAGTTCGGTGCTGAGCCCTTCGAACTTGCTCAAACCCAGGGGGGTGGCGCCGCTCAGGCCGTCGTATTCGGGGCTCAGCAGCGGGAGGGTCAGGCTGGAGCCGAACAGCTTGTCGAAGCGCTCCGCGGCCCAGGCGGGATGCCAGCTGGTCATGGCCTGGGGGAAGGCGGTCTGCAGGAAAACCCGGCCGACCAGGGCGGGGTTGAAGGGGTTCTGTCCCAGCCCGCCGAAGGCCTGCTTGCCCAGCAGGATGGCGATGATAGACCCCACCAGGGCCATCCACAGCGGCAGCCCGGCGGGCAGAGTAAGGGCCAGCAGCAGTCCGGTCAACAGTGCCGAACCGTCCCCGCCGAAGCTGGCCTGCGGATCCCGCCTGCTGAGGATCCAGTATTCGGTCCCCAAGCTCCCGAGGATGCAGACGGCCAACAGCGCGAGTGCCGAGAGGCCGTACTTGGCGACCGCAAAGAGGGCGACCGGCAGCAGGGCATAGACGACCCGCCGCATGATCCCTTCCACCTCACGTCCCGAATGGATGTGGGGGGCGGCCTTGAGGTGCACCTTGAGATAGTCGGGTTGTTTCATCCCAGTTTCCTCAGGTTGGTCTTGGCGGCCTGGAACAGTTGTACCAGAGGGATTCGCGCTGGGCAGACATAGGCACAGCAGCCGCATTCGAAACAGTCCCGCAGGTGATACTCATGGGCCATCTCCTCGTACAGGCTTCGCTGGGCCAGTCGTCCCAGCATGCTGGGGTTGAGCTGCAGGGGGCAGACCCTGAGGCAGTCGCCGCACAGGATACAGGGGCTGGGCGCGGGTCGAGGATGGTCGGGCGGCGGCCCCTTGAGCACCAGGATGCCGGTCACCCCCTTGGTGGTCGGCGTCTGCAGGCAGGCCACCGGTTTTCCCATCAGCGGCCCGCCGAAGATCACCCGCGGCTGCTCCGCCTCCAACCCCACTCGGTCCAGGATGAAATCGAGGGGGGTGCCGATGGGGACCAGATAGTTGCCGGGCTTGCCGAGCCCTTCGCCGGAGAGGGTGACCACCCGCTCGATGATCCCCTGGCCTCTGGGGATCAGCCGGGCGATCTCCATCAGGGTGGCGACGTTGGAGACCATCACGCCGATGTCCGCTGGCAGTTTTCCAGCCGGGATCTCCCTGCCCAACAGCGCCTGGGTGAGCAGCTTTTCGGCCCCTTGCGGATATTTGGTCTGCAGCAGCTGTACCTCGATCGGCCAGTCCGGTTCGATTGCGGCCCGCAGGACAGCGGCGGCATCGGCCTTGTTCTCCTCGATGGCGATCAGCGCCCGGTCGATGGAGAGGCTCTTAAGGAGTATCCTGATCCCGAGGATCACCTCGGCGGGATATTCGAGCATCACCCGGTGATCACAGGTCAAATAGGGTTCGCATTCACAGCCGTTGACGATCAGGGTTTCGACCCCCTTGTCGAGACTGGCCTGAATCTTGACATGGGTCGGAAAGGCGGCACCGCCGAGACCGACCATGCCGCTGTTTTGGACCAGTTGCAGCAGTTCCGCGGCGCTGCACTGCAGGGGATCTGTCCCCTGGCGCTCCGGAAATTCCTGTTCCGCGGCGGGGTAGGGTTCGATCATCACTGCCTGCGCCATCCGTCCGCTCATGTCGAGCGCCTTGCCGATCCTGGTCACCCGGCCGGTGGCTGGCGCATGCATCGGCACCGACAGGAAGCCCTGGGCCTCTGCGATCAGCTGCCCGCGCTGGACCTCCTCCCCCTGGCGGACCACCGGCTTGGCCGGTTGGCCGATGTGCTGGGAGAGCAGAATCACCAGATAGGGGGCGAAGGGGAAGCGCCGGATCGGCTTCGCCGCCGTCAGTTGCTTGGCCGTTGGCGGATGGATGCCCTGGGCAAAGCTCGGCAGACTCATATTTCTTCCGGCTCGGACGGATCGGCGGCCCCCCTGGTCAGGGCAATCAGATTTCTGGTCAGATTGCCGAGCAGTTCCCCCTTGATCTCTTCGGCCAGTTCATCCCTGGCCGTAGTCTCGATGCCGGCCATCGATTTCAGGATCTTCCAGAAGCTGCGCCGGTCCTCGGTGGCGGTGATGATGGTTGCGGAGACCGCCAGGCGGGTGAGGCGGTTCTCCCGGTCGACCGCCCAGATGAAGGGGAGCAGCTCCTCGCGTTCGTCCGGCTCCAACTCCAGGAACTCGGCCACCGGTTTCAGCTTTTCATCGTCCCAGGTCTCGCGGGGCAGCGGTTTGAAGTGTGGGCGGAAGCGGCCTTCGCTGGCGGCGTAGTCGGCAAAGGTCAGGGTGATTTCCATGCTCTGCTGCTCCCCCGCATCATCCAGGTAGTGCAGCTCGTAGCTGGTCCAATCCCGATCCGGGTCCGGGTTGCCGTCGAGGTCGAAACACTCGGGCGGGGTGACCCCCTTATCCGGGTTGTAGCGGAAGAAGGGGTAGGCCCGCGATTCCAGGGCCAGCCGCGCCTGGCGGGTGGCAGCATCGTCGGCGATGCCGTGTTCCGGCTGGCAGGAGGTGAAGAGGTTGAAGAGGGCGGGACGCTTGCACATCATCCCTTCGATGAAGCCCTCCATCAGGTGCGAGGCCGAGGCCAGGCTCGATTGCATCACGTAGCTGGTCCGATGGGCCATGCCGATCAGGCCGATCTCCTTACGGATCTCCTGCTTTCCCTGGCTTCGGCTGCCGAAAGTGGCCATGTCGGAGATTTGCCCGGTGAAGCCCGAGGTGCAGGCCTGGCCGCCGGTATTGGAATAGACCTGGGTGTCGAGGACCACCACCTTGATCGGCTTGCCGGTCATCAGCATCCGCGAGAGATTCTGAAAGCCGATGTCGTACATCGCCCCGTCGCCCCCCACCGTCACCACCGGCGGGCAGAGCAGAAATTCCTCGTCGGAAAAATCTTCCCAGTTGAAGTAGGTCAAATCCTCCGCTTCCCGCTCTCCCAGTTCGACCTCGGCGCGGCGGACCAGTTTGAAGTTGTCCGCCATCTTGCGCATGTGTCCTTCGAAGACGCCCATAGCGAGCGACGGGCTGTCCTGGAAGAGGTGGTTGGCCCAGGGGACGGGATAGGGGTTGAAGGGGTAGCTGGAGCCCCAGACGCTCGAGCAGCCGGTGGCGTTGATCAGGCCCAGTTTGCAGCGTCCCCGACCGCTGACCCCCTCCCGGTATCGCCAGATCAACTCCTTGAGTTCGCTCAGGAGTTGGCTGGTAGTTCTGAGCAGTTCCAGATCGACGGGGGTCTGCTGCGGATCGAGTTGGCCAGCGATGTCGGCCAGGGTGACTTCCTGCTGTTTGAGCCCCGTCACCAGCTCGCTCAGTCTGGCCGGGTCGTCGAAATGGACCGTCAGGGCCTGGTGGATCTTCTCCTCCAGTCCTTCGATCATGCTCTCCAGTTTGGCCAGGAAGGCGCTCACCCGTGGTTGCATCAGGGCGGTGACCGTGGCGGTGAACAGGTGCAGCAGTGTCTTCTCGGCGCAGCCGAGGCAGGCCCCGTCGCCGCCGACCATGGCGAGGTAGTTCTGTTTGTCGAGCAGCAGGCCTTCCAGCGCGCCGATCGCCTCCTCCAGATCGTCGATCCGCCTGAAGCGCTCCTGGGTGGTCGGCAGGTCGTGCCACAGCTCCCACCTGCGGCGCATTTGCGCTATGCTCTGCGCTGTCTGGGGGACGTTGCGCAACGCCTTGTCGCCGCAGACCGCCACGCACTCCATGCAGCCCTTGCAGCTGTAGGGGTTGACCGTGATCGAGAGCAGTCCGCCCGAGCCTTTGGCCTCCTTCTCCGGGGTGCGGTAATAGGGCTTGGTGACGGCCAGCTGGAGTTCGGCCATCTCTTCCTGCAACAGCGCTAATTCCTCCTGCAGTCTCTCCGAAGCGTTCTCCCGTCTCGCTGCGATCAGCTCCTGCAGCAGCGCCTGGAGATCGATGCTGTCTTCCTCGCTGGCATCAATCCGCTCCCGCAGCTCTGTCTCGAGCGGTCTGACCGCTTTGCGCAGCTCGCTGAATTCGTGGCCTTTGCGTTCCAGCCGGTCGATCAGCGTCTCGAAGATTTCGCCGATCTCGTTGACCAGACCGGGCAGGGCCGAATCGGGACAGGCCACCCAACAGTCGCCGCAGCCGGTGCAGCGTTCTGGGATAAATTCGGGGTGCTCGAAGCGGATGCCGCTCAGGTCGCGGAAGATTCCGCTGCTGGCGGGCATCAAACTCATCGCCGCAAAGGGGTCGCTGAGGATCTGGCTGGAGCGACCGCTGTGGTAAAATTGACCGATCTCCTCCCAGAAGCGCTGGATGTCGCTGATCGGCACCTTGGAAGCGGGCAGCAGCTTGAGTTCGGCGGGCAGGAACTCCTTGACCTGCCCGCTCTCTTCGGCACTTTCGGCCTCGTCCAACGGCATCTCGCATATTTCGCGGGTCTCGGCGAAACCGCGCTCGACCACCCGCAGGTTGTCGGCCACCATCTGCTCCCCCTTGGCACCGAACTTGTGACGGAGCTGGGTCTCGATCTTCTCGAACAGGGACGTCTCGCTGAGCTTGGCCTCCTGCATCAGCGGTGCGGCCTTGAAGAAGGCTCCCTGGAAGGCGATCCCCTGCATGCGGAAGAGTAGTTCCGGGTCGCTGGCCTCCTCGCGCGCAATTTTGAAGGCGTCGAGGCAGTAGCAGCGGATCTGTCGCTCGACCAGCAGCTTGCGGTACTTGAGGGGGATCGATGCCCAGACCTCTGCGGGATCTTCGGCGTCGCTCTGGATGATGAAGATTCCGCCCTGTCTCAGACCTCCCAGGGGGTTGGTATGGGCGAAGACGTTGGGGTCGGGAGAGAGGACGGTGTCGACATGGTAGTACTCGCAGTTGATCCTGATCGGCTCGGGAGCCACCGAGAGATAGTAGGTCGTCGGCTGCCCCTTCTTCTCGGAGCCGTATTTGGGGTTCGACTTGATCTGGTAGCCGAGGATGTCGGCCAGGGTCATGGTCAGGTTCTTGCCCGTGGCGATGGCGCCCCAGCCGCCGATAGAATGGATGCGTACGCTGATGCTTCCCTCCGGCAGCAGGTTGGGGTTCTCGCTCCCCCTGACCGCCAGCTCGCCGATGCCGGGGAAGCTGTCCTCTAGACTCTGAGAGTAGATCTCCTGCTTGGGCGTGGCGGGGTTCCGGTGGATGAAGTCGATGGAGAGGTAGAAGAACTTCTTGCCGGCACCCTCGGGCAGCATGTTCTCCACCGCGCCGATCAGCGCCTCGGGTTGCAGGTCCCTGGAACCCATGCCGTAGCTGCCGGAGTAGAGGAGCGGGACCTGCTCCGGGCGGTAGGCGGGGTAGTTGGCATGGGGGGTTACGTCCTCCCTGCCGTTCTCCAGGCATTTGCCGAGCACCGAACGGACCTCGCGTATCATCGGTAGATCCTCGGCCAGCGGCTGGTCCAGCCGCTCCAGCACCGTCACCCCCTTGCGCCCCTTGAGGAGCTCCGCCAGCTGGCCTCCCGGGAAGGGACGCCAGAGGCTCAGGTTGAGTACCCCCACCTTGATCTTCTTGGTTCTGAGATAGTCGGCCACCGCCTCGGCGTTGGGGATCATGCTTCCCTGGCCCATGATCAGGTATTCGGCGTCGTCGAGCAGGTAGCCCTCGATCGGCCGATAGCGGCGACCGGTGAGCTGGAAATACTCCTCGAAGGCCTGCTCGGCCAACCCCAGGATGGGGTCGAAGAAGTAGGGCCGTTGGGCGGCCACCTGCTGCATGTAGGATTCCTGGTTCTGCACCGGTCCGGCCAAGAGCGGATTGTCGACGTCCCAGAGCTCGGGCACCCGCCGTCGTCGCGGGCCGAACAGCAACTTCTGGGCTGGGGTCGGACAGTCGATGAGATCATCGGGCAGGCCGAGGAATTCGGCGATCAGTTCCCGTTCCGGGAGGAGCAGCGATTCGATCATGTGGGTGGTCAGGAAACCGTCCTGGGCCATCACCCCGGGGGTCAGGCTTAGCTCGGCGATCCGGTGGGCGAGGATGTTAAAGTCCGCAACCTGCTGGATGTCCTTGGCGAACAGCTGGAAGAAGCCGGTGTCGTCGATAGCGTGGTAGTCGTCGTGTCCGGCGTGAACGCTGAGGCTGGCCTTGGTCATGGCGCGGCAACCCATGTTGAGCACATAGGTCAGACGCTTGCCGACCGCGGCATACAGGGATTCATGCATGTAGGCGATCCCCTGGCCCGAACTGAAATTGGCCGCCCGCCAGCCGGTCATGGCAAATCCGGCGGTCACCGCCGCCGAGGCGTGTTCCCCTTCCGGTTCGATGAAGAGCAGCGGCCTGCCTCCGACGTTGAGGTGACCGTTGGTGGCGTTGGCCTCGAAGTATTCGCCCATCTGGGTGGAGGGGGTGATGGGGAAGGCACCCGCTGCGTCGGTCGATTCCCGCTCGCACATGACCACCGCCGTATTGCCGTCCATGGCGCTTGGGATGCCGGGATATTTAAAGGTCTGCTTCTTCATCGCACCTCCGGATAACATGGGAGTGACTGTAAAAAATCAGAAATTAAAAATTCTGCGTCCTTATCTCGAGCTAGCGGTAGTCAACCTATCGGCAGGGGACTGCGGCGGATGATCCGTTTGGCCTTGTCTCCTTTCAGTTCCTGCTCGTCGTCTTCGATCCAGACGATCGCGCCGGTCGGACAGCGTTTGATGGCGTCTCTGGTGGCCAGCTCCATCCGCTCGCGATCGATCACCGCCAGGTTGTCCTGCATGCTGATCAGCCCGGGGGCGGCATCCTTGACGCAGAGCCCGCAGCCGTTACAGGCCACCGCGCATTCCGCTTCCGCCTCTTCGTCGAACAGCAGGTTCTTGCAGGCTACCCAGAGTTTGTGTCGCATAAGCTCCAGGCTGAATAGATCCTTGGGGCAGGCATCGACGCAGTCGCCGCAGGCGGTACAGTTGCCGGCAATCACTTCGGGCAGCCCCTGTTCGTTCATGACGATGGCGGCAAAATCGCAGGACCGTTCGCAGTCGCCCAGCCCCAGGCAGCCCCAGGCGCAGCCCTTGGCGCCGCCAGCCACCTGGTCCGCCGCCTGGCAGCTCGGCCAACCTTCGTACCAGGCTCGTTGTCGGGCCACGTTGTTTCCCCCCGCGCAGGCCAGCCGCGCCACCTGGCGGTCAATTTCGCCCGCCGCGACTCCTAGATATGCGGCGATTCGGCTGACCTCTTCGGGCGCGACAACCGTACATTGGGCAGGCGAAGCGGTCTCGGCGACCAAAGCCTCCGCGAAGGCCTGGCAACTCGGGTTGCCGCAGGCGCCGCAATTGGAGCCCGGTAACATCTCGACCAGCCCCTCAATGCGGGGATCGACTGGCACGAACAGAGTTCGATGAGCCAGCGCCAAAAGGGCCGAAAGAAGTAGACCCAGTAGGGCCATTGCGGAAAAGGCCAAGAGTATCTTTTCAAAATCCAGAGGGGTCATGGGTGTCATATGTCCTATAAAGCCTCGCACTATTATATCAAAAAAATGCGCCTTTAAACGGACCTGTGACTCAAACAAAGAGGCTGTGGCATGAATTGGCTCTGAGTGGTGCTGACTAGTCTTGAAAATAAGGGGGAAAGGTTATGAATGTCGAGTAGCTGTGCCAAAGGTTTTCCTGCGAAGACTGAGGCAGGCATGGAAGATGGACACCAATGTTTAGTTAGGCCAGCAGGCAGAGGTGTAATATATGGAGAGGGGTCAACCGGCCTTAAAATATCGAAAGATTGTCTTAATCGACACGCGCCATTCCTCCTGTTAAGGGTGTGCTCGATTCGACTGAATTGAGGGGATCAACGATATTGCACGGGCGCCATACATGGCGCCCGTGCAAGAAGGAGGTTCCCAGAGGTGCCGGTCGCACCGATGTCGATGGGTGCGGGCGCATCACCATGTATCCGTTTCGCTGGTCAGCCCTGTCGCTCCCATAGCAGATCAGAGCGACCCTCGTCGTTGCACAATCGTGCCCAGACGAAAAAAAGATCAGACAGCCGGTTCAGGTAACGCATACAGAGTGGTTCGACCTCTTCGCTCTGATGCAGGGCGACGACCTGGCGTTCGGTGCGGCGGGTGACGGTGCGTGCTTGGTGGAGCAAGGCTGCACCTCTGCTACCACCGGGGAGTACAAACGTTGGTGCTGGCTCAAGCTTTTCATTGGTTTGTTGCAGCCATTGTTCGAGCTGTTCAATATGTTTCTGGCTGATTCCCCACCCCTGTTTTTGACTTTTAGCCGCAGGTGGCGTGGCTAGTTCACTCCCCAGATCGAAGAGCTGGCTTTGGATCAGACAGATTTTTTCATGGAGCCCTTCGGGCAATTCTTCACAACGAACCAGCCCGACAATCGAGTTGAGTTCATCGACGGTGCCGTAGGCACAAACGCGGGGTGAACATTTAGCGACGCGGCTACCGTCGACCAGGCTTGTTTCCCCCTTGTCGCCACCGCCGGTGGTGATGCGATCTAATGTTGGCATTTTGCCCTCCAATCTAGAGTATTATCTATATTGACACAGATTTCTTCGGTCTGGATATCGCTTTACAATTTATTTACCGCCAGTTTGAGCGATTGAATTCTTGCAACAGATTATTTCAGAGGAGTATAGTTCGCTTCATGGATAAAGCACTTCATATAGAGAATTTATCAAAATCGTTTGCATCTGTACCTGCAGTCAAAAATTTAAGTTTTGACATTGAGCAGGGTGAAATCTTTGGCCTGTTGGGTCCAAACGGTGCGGGCAAAAGCACCACGATCAATATGGTCTCGGGGATCACTCGTATCGATTCTGGTCGCATCTCCGCTTTCGGCTTCGATAATCGCAGCCATTATCGTAAGACGCGACGGATGCTTGGTGTGGTCCATCAGGAAATTGTTATCGACAATTTCTTTACTGTTGCTCAAGCACTCAACCTGCACGCTGGCTATTATGGAGTGGAGGATGATCCTCTCTGGCGTCAGGAACTGATCGATCGGCTTGACCTTGGTCCGCATCTGGAGAAGGTGATGATCAAACTCTCCGGGGGGATGAAACGGCGTTTCATGATCGCCAAGGCGTTGATTCATCGTCCCCGCTTGTTGATACTCGATGAGCCGACCGCAGGTGTCGATGTTGAACTGCGCCACAGCCTTTGGGATTTCGTGCGTGAGATTAACCGCAACGGCACCACTATTCTGCTGACAACTCACTATCTGGAAGAAGCCGAACAGATGTGTGATCGGATCGCCATCATGAATCATGGTGAATTGGTCGCGCTGGAGCCGACCCGCGATCTGGTACGACGACTGTCACGGCGCACGCTCAAGCTCTGGCTTGACAGTCCACTCGAATCGATTCCGACCGAGCTTGAGACCTATCACCCGCGTTTGGAGGGGAATGGCCGACAATTGATCCTTTGTTTACCGACCGATAGTGGTGTTTCTGAGTTGTTACACCAATTGTCGTCATTGCACCTTGGGATCAAGGATTTTGAAACAGAACAGAGCGGCCTAGAAGACGTCTTCCTACAACTGACCAGATCAGGGAGGAACTCATGAGTGGCTCCAACGGGCAGGGAGTTTATAAGCCCTGGCTCCCCTTTACCCCTCTGCTCCGCAAGGAGGTTCTGCGCTTCTGGCGCGTCGCGTCACAGACCTTGTTGACCCCGATTATCACTGCGTCGCTTTACCTTTTTGTGTTCGGTGCGACTCTGGGCGAACGGATCAGTGTGCTTGAAGGCTTCAACTATGCCCAGTTTGTTATCCCCGGTCTGATTCTGATGGGGGTGATTAACAACTCCTTTGCCAACTGTTCTTCATCGCTCTTCATGTCGCGCTATCTTGGTGGGATCGTCGATCTGTTGGTGACTCCGGTTTCGCCGTCGCAGTTTATTCTGGCCTATACTCTGGCTGCCATGCTGCGGGGCTCACTGGTCGGTCTGGTGACCTGGCTGATCTCGACCCTGTTTGCCGAGATGCCCTGGACGTCACCGCTGCTGGCGGTATTAATGGCACTGTTGGCCAGCGTTCTTTTTGCACAGTTCGGTCTGATTGCAGCGATCTTTGCCAAGAATTTCGATACGCTGTCGATGTACAGTAACTTTTTGCTGTTGCCGTTAATATATTTAGGTGGGGTGTTTTATCCCATCTCGATTCTACCGGCTCCCTGGAGCAACTTGTCGCACCTGAATCCAATGTTTTATCTGATCGATGGCTTTCGCCACGCGGTTCTCGGTGTTGGTGATACCAGCTTTGCCGTTTCTTTCGGCGTCAGTAGCCTGATGACGGTTGTCCTGTTTTTGTGGGCGGCCTGGTTGATTGGGACCGGAAAGAGATTACGCAGCTAAAAAGGAGGTGCCCGATGCTTTCAACAGAAACTGCGAAGATGTACCGTGACTTTTATGACCTGGTTCGTGAGGATCCGGCTCTCGATCTGCAGACGACAATTCTTGTCGGTTTGGCTGCGGCGCTGGCATCGGGCTGTGAGCCCTGAATGGAACATTACCTTGGCGTGGCCAGGGAAAACAACATCGGCGAAGCACAGATTAGTGCTGTGCAGGGAATTGTCATGGCGGCGAGTGCCGGGCGGGTTAATGCTCAGATGCGACGCGTCGAAGCGAACACTAAAAAATAAGATTGAGATGGAGAATTATGCAGGATCATCTGGTAAGAGTCGTCACTGAGGACGGGCAGCTGCGCGCTGCCGCCGCCGATACAACGGAGTTGGTTCGCGAAATTTGTCGGAGACAGCAAGCTGACCTGACAGCCAAGGTTGCCCTGGGCCGATTACTGACCGGCGCGGCATTGATGGGTTGTTTGCTCAAGGGGAACCAGCGACTCGCCTTGATGATTGAGGGAAATGGCCCTTTGGGGCGGTTGATGGTCGAGACCGACGCCACGGGGAGTATTCGCGGCAAACTGCAGAATCCAGTTGCGGGACTGCCGCCGCGTGAGGATCATTTTGATGTGGCCGGGGCGATAGGTCATGCTGGCTTTCTGCATGTGATCAAGGACCTAGGACTCAAGAAGCCCTACAGCAGTATGGTGCAATTACAATCAAGTGAGATCGGGGAGGATCTCGCCTGGTATCTGACTCACTCCGAGCAGGTTCCTTCTTGTGTTGCAGTGGGGGTTGAGCTTGATGCTCAAGGGGAGGTCGCTGCCGCCGGGGGATTTCTGGTGCAGGCGCTTCCGCCTGGAGATCCAGAGAAGATTGTCGGTCTTGAAGAAAGCCTGCTTAACCTTGCTCCGACTACCAGTTTGTTGCGGCAGGGGATCGGTCCGGCGGAGATACTCAGGCAGGTATTGTCTGGACATCAATTTACGATGCAGCAGGAGACGGAATTGATTTTTAACTGTCCCTGCAATCGTCAGCAGATCAGCGACATGTTGAGCGGTCTGGGGAACGCTGAACTCGACTCAATGATTCTCGAACAGGCTGGCGCCGAGGTGTGTTGCGACTATTGTTGTGAAGGTTACTCTTTTACTGAAGAAGAACTGACCTCTCTGCGTAGTTGACCGGGTAATGGTTTTTGAGAGTAGCGAGTCATTGACTGTGAAAAGAAACAAACAGTGTTTGAGAGGTTAACCTGCCCCTGAAATCAGCTTTTCCGGGTCTTGATTGTATACCATTCAGGTTCTCATTTGCTCCGTAATTCCTTGTAATATCAATAGTTAAAGCGTTGCCGCACCCTGTTCTTATTGCATACAGTATACTGTATTTTTTCCTTGACATGAAGGGGGGATTATCCTAATTTTCGGAACGCTGTGGCGGAAACGTCAAGGGTCCATCTGTGTCTGATGGATCTCTATCTATTTTAAGCTTTTGAAGGAGCGGGTTTTATGCTTGAGAGCTATCTGCCGATTCTCGTCCTGACCGGAATCGCTATTGCCTTTGCTGTCGGGGCGACTGTTGCATCGCATCTGGTCGGACCGAGGAAATCGAGTGCGGTCAAACTGGCTCCTTATGAGTGCGGCATGCCGTTGCTCAGTTCGGCGCAGGATCGTTTTTCGATCAAATTCTACATTATTGCGATGCTCTTTATCCTTTTCGATATTGAAGCAGTCTTCCTTTATCCTTGGGCGGTCATGTATAAGCGCTTGGGGATTTTTGGTTTCGTCGAGATGGGGGTCTTTATTATCATCCTCCTGGTCGGCTACGTCTACGTTTGGAAAAAAGGAGCTCTGGAATGGGAATAGAGCAGCCGAAAACCCTGGGTAACGGTTTTGTGACCACGAGCCTGGATAAATTGGTGAACTGGTCGCGGGCCAAGTCTCTGTGGCCGATGACCTTTGGTCTGGCTTGCTGCGCGATCGAGATGATGGCCGCTGGTGCCGCCCGTTTCGACCTTGATCGTATGGGGATCCTCTTCCGCGCTTCCCCGCGTCAGTCTGACGTTATCATTATCGCCGGTACGGTCACCAAGAAGATGCTGCCGGTCATCATGACTGTTTACGAGCAGATGCCCGAGCCGAAGTATGTTATCGCCATGGGTGCTTGTGCTTCTTCTGGCGGTGTCTTCGATACCTATAGTGTCGTTCAGGGGATTGATGAGGTGTTGCCGGTTGATGTTTATATTCCCGGTTGCCCACCTCGCCCCGAGGGTCTTCTTTACGGGCTGATGAAGCTGCAAGAGAAGATCATGAATGAGCGCAACAGCTTTGGTGCCGCGATCGGCGTCGGTGAGGTCGTTAACGAGGCCTGAAAATGGTCCGTCAACACGAAGACAGGAAAAAACAATGAGCAAACAAGTTGTTGAGAAACTCAAAGCGAACTTTGGCCCTCTGGTGCTTGGTGACGCCGAGTATCGTGGTGAGACGACCGTCACGGTAGAGCGGTCTGAGATTGTTAAGATCTGCACCTTTCTGCGTGATGACTGTGGCTACAATTTCCTCAGCGATCTCTGCGGTGTCGATTATCTCGGTCGCACTCCGCGCTTCGAGGTCGTTTATAACATGTACAACCTCACCGATAAGACGCGGCTGCGGGTGAAGGTTCTGGTTGAAGAGCAGGCCTCTAGCGTTGATACCGTTTCGGGCGTCTGGTCGACAGCGAACTGGCATGAACGTGAGTGCTGGGATCTGATGGGGATCTCTTTTAATAACCACCCCGACCTGCGTCGTATCTTGATGCCGGCGGACTGGGAGGGTTTCCCGCTACGCAAAGACTATCCGCTTCAGGGTCCTGACCGTGAGCCCTATCAGGGTCGGCTTTCCTGATTTAGTGATCAATTTCGAATCAATTCCTTTTACGGAAGAGGCATAAAATGGCAACCGAAACGATGACCATCAATATGGGACCGCAGCACCCGTCGACTCACGGTGTGTTGCAGTTGGTCCTGGAACTCGATGGCGAAATTGTTGTTAAGGCAACGCCACATATCGGTTTTTTGCATCGTGGTACTGAGAAGTTGTCGGAGTATCGCACTTATCATCAGATAATTCCGTTGACCGATCGTCTCGATTACCTGGCGCCGATGAGTAATAACCTTGGTTATGTGCTGGCTGTCGAGAAGCTACTGGGGATAACCGATCTCATTCCTGCGCGTGCCAATAATATTCGCGTAATCATGGCCGAATTGACGCGGCTCAAGAGTCACCTGGTATGGCTGGCAACTCATGCCCTTGATATCGGCGCCATGACGGTATTTCTCTACTGCTTTCGTGAGCGGGAGGAGATTGTCGATATCTACGAGAAGGTTGCCGGCGCGCGGATGACCACCAACTATTTTCGCGTGGGCGGCCTTTCTGAAGACTTGCCCGACGGGATTGAGCCGATCATTCGAAAGTTTGCCGAGGATATGACTGGTCATCTTGAGACCTACGAGGGTCTTCTGACCGGCAATAGAATCTGGCAGAAACGGACCATGGGAGTTGGCTACATCAGCGGCCAGGATGCGATCGATATCGGTCTCTCCGGCGCGGCTCTGCGTGGCTCGGGTGTCGACTGGGATCTGCGGCGCGATGCGCCCTATTGCAACTACGACGAATACGACTTTGATGTGCCGGTCCGTACCGAGGGCGATACCTTCGCGCGCTACAAGGTCCGTCTCGATGAAATGCGTCAGTCTATCCGCATCATTCTGCAGGGTCTCGACAAGCTTAAGCCCGGCCCGATCCTGGCAGACTGCCCGCAGGTTTGTCTGCCGCCGAAGAAGGATGTCGTCAATACTATTGAAGGCTTGATTCACCACTTCAAGATTGTGACTGAAGGATTCAAGCCCGAGGCTGGCGAGGTCTATGTCGGCATCGAAGCCCCTAAGGGCGAGCTTGGATATTATATTGTTTCTGATGGGTCGGCACGTCCCTACCGGATGAAGGTCCGACCACCATCCTTTGTTAATCTGCAGGCTCTGCCGCAAATGATCGAAGGTTCATTGTTGGCTGATGTTATTGCAGCTATCGGCACCCTCGATATTGTTCTCGGAGAAATCGACCGCTAACCCTTTTAAAGGGATGGTGAAAGAGGAAGATATGACTGAAACTGCTGAGCAGGAAACAGTTGAAGAAATCGACCTGACGGCTGCGAACCAGGTCATCGATAAATACATCGATATGCACGGCGCTTTGATGCCGGTGTTGCAGGGTATTCAGGAAGAGTACGGTTACATTCCTGAAGAGACAGTACATCTGACTTCCGAACGGCTCAACGTTTATGCCAGCCAGATCTACGGGGTGCTTACCTTTTACGCTCAGTTTCACCTGCAGCCTCGTGGGAAATATATTGTACGTGTATGTATGGGAACCGCCTGTCACGTTAAAGGGGCTGGTCGTATCGCAGAAACCCTGAAAGGCCATCTCGGTATCGAGCATGCCGAGACGACAGAAGACCTTAAGTTTACTGCTGAGTATGTCGCCTGTATCGGTGCCTGCGGAATGGCACCGGTTATCATGGTTAACGATGCAACCTACGGTAGTCTGACCGTTCAGAAAATGGACGACGTCGTCAAAAAATACATGGAAATGGACTGAGGGCTTCCCTCGCTCTGTTCCGGCATTGAGGAAGATTTATGGCCGAGAATGCTGAAAAACTGCAAATTCTAATCTGTACGGGAACCGGTGGTCTTGCTTCCGGAGCTGCTGCTGTCGGCGATGCCTTTAAGGCTGAGTTCGATAAGCAGGGCGTTGAGGCGACTATTGGCAAGCGCTGCGAGGTTGTCGGCACCGGTTGTCGTGGGCTGTGTGCCAATGACGTACTGGTCGATGTTTGTATCCCCGGGCAGGAAGCGGTGACTTACGATTTCGTGACCCCTGAACTGGTGCCACAGATCGTTGCTGAGCACATCCTTGCTAATGAGCCAGTCGAAAAGAAAAAAGCTGGTCCATATTATGCCAAGTTTTTAGAGAAGCAGCAGCGAGTTATCTTCTCGCGTTGCGGAACTATCGATGCCGAGAGCATCGAAGCCTTTATCGAACATCTTGGTTTCGCCGGTATTAAAAAAGCGGTGACCATGTCTCAAGATGAAGTCATTGAGGAAGTCAAGAGATCCGGTCTACGTGGTCGCGGGGGTGGTGGTTTTCCAACCGGCGTCAAGTGGTCTTTCGCAAAAGGCTCTCCGGGCAGCGAAAAATATCTGATCTGTAACGCTGATGAAGGTGATCCAGGTGCCTTTATGGACCGTTCGATCCTCGAAGGTGACCCCTATGGTCTCATCGAAGGTATGATGATCGGGGCCTATGCCATCGGTTCTACTTTTGCCTATGTTTATGTTCGCGCTGAATATCCACTGGCGATTAAACGTTTGCAGATGGCCATCGATACTTGCTATGAGCTCGGTTATCTTGGCGACAAAAATATTCTCGGTTTCCCACGTCCGCTTGACATGCGGATCAAGGCCGGTGCTGGAGCTTTTGTTTGCGGGGAAGAGACAGCCCTTATGGCTTCGATTGAGGGTGAACGCGGCATGTCGCGCCCACGACCACCATTTCCTGCAGTCCGCGGTCTCTGGGGCAAGCCAACCAATATCAATAACGTTGAGACCTTCGCCAATGTCTCTTACATCTTCTACAACGGCGCTGATTGGTATAACGCGATTGGCACCGAAGGCACCAAAGGAACCAAGATTTTCGCCCTGACCGGCAAAGTAAAGCACACCGGTCTGGTTGAGGTTCCGGCTGGTACCACGATTAAAGAAGTCATCTACGACGTTTGCGGCGGAATTCACAATAACCGTAAGTTTAAAGCCGTTCAGGCGGGTGGCCCTTCAGGTGGTTGCTTACCGACTGAAGCTTTGGATGCCATCGTTGATTATGATTCCCTGATCAAGGCTGGCGCCATGATGGGTTCGGGTGGTCTGGTTGTTATGGACGAAACGACCTGCATGGTCGATATCGCACGTTTCTTCCTCAACTTTACCCGTGCTGAGTCTTGCGGAAAATGTATTCCCTGTCGGATCGGCCTGAAGATCATGCTCGAAATTCTGGAGCGGATCACTCAGGGCAAAGGGCAAGAGGGCGATCTCGAACTGCTTGAAGATATGGCTTACGATATCAAGAAAAGTTCACTCTGCGGTCTGGGGCAGACGGCACCGAATCCGGTCCTGTCGACCCTGCGTTACTTCCGTCATGAGTATGAGGAACATATCAAAACGGGTGAGTGTCCATCGCACTCCTGCAAGCACCTGCTTCACTTCGAGGTTATCGAAGATAAGTGTAAGAAGTGCGGAATCTGTCCGCGGGTCTGCCCGGTTGATGCAATCACCTGGGAAAAAGGAACAGTGGCAGTTATCGATAAGGAAATCTGTACCGAGTGTACATCCTGCTACGATGCTTGCCGCTTCATGGCAATTAAATAGGCGACCCACCATGGGTTACGATTTAATAAGAGGTCACAATGGTTAATCTGACGATTGACGGTAAAGAGGTTACGGTAAGCAAAACCGCCACGATTTATGAGGCGGCCAAGGAGGCGGGAGTTCACATCCCGGTTCTCTGCTACGCCAAGAAACTTCTCCCTTATGGCGCTTGTCGCGTCTGTCTGGTTGAAGTTGAACAGATGAAGGGGCGTTTGATTCCTTCCTGTACTACTCCCGCAACTGAGGGAATGGTTGTGACCACCATGTCGGATGAGATTCGCAAGGTGCGTAAGACCGTCCTTGAGTTTCTGTTGGTCAACCATGTTGTCGAATGTCCGGTTTGCGATAAGGGCGGCGAGTGCGACCTGCAGGACCTGACCTACGAATACGAGGTCGTGGCCAATCGTTTCAAGGGTGAAAAGTTTGATCTGCCGACCGACGAAGTGAATCCGCTGATTGAACGCAATATGAATCGCTGTGTGCTTTGCGGTAAGTGCGTTCGGGTCTGCGATGAGGTTGTCGGTTACGGCTCCTATTCCTTCATCAATCGGGGTTTTGAAACTAAGATCGCAACCGCTTTCGATCGTGGTTTGAACTGTGAATTCTGTGGTCAGTGCGTTTCAATGTGTCCGGTCGGTGCCATTCTGCCACGGCCTTTCAAATTCAAGGCGCGTCCTTGGCAGCTCAAAGAGGTCAACTCGGTCTGCGGTTATTGTGGCAACGGTTGTACGGTAACGCTCGGCACTAAAGATAACGAGGTGCAGACGATCCGTTTTAACGATAAGACCGGAGTCAATGACGGCAACCTCTGTATCCGTGGTCGTTTCGGAGTTTCCTATGTCAACAGTGACAAGCGGCTGACTAGCCCGCTGATTCGTAAAGACGGCGAACTTGTTGAGTCCAGCTGGGAAGAAGCTCTTGAAAAAGTAACTGCAGGATTGCGTAGCGCTGGCAGTGATGCCGGTATTATCAGTGGTGCGCGTCTGACCAACGAAGAACTCTTCCTGCTCAAGAATCTCTCCACGGCGATCGGTACCGGCAACCTCGATCACTCCGGTGGCGAGTGTTACAAGGGGGCGACCGAGGGCTTGCAAGAGACTCTGGGTCTACAGGCATCAACCGCAACCTTCCCGCAGGTCGAGAAGGCGAATGCGATTCTGGCGATCCGCACCGATTTTTATGAAACCCACCCGGTCTTCGGCATGGTCGTCAATCAGGCGGTTAGGCAGAATAATGCCCAATTGACGGTTATTGGTGACAAGCAGGGCAAGCTCACCCGCATGCCTCGTGCGCGGACCCTGCAACATAAACCAGGCCTTGAGGTCAATATCCTGAATGCCATGTGCCGCTTCCTGCTCGATGAAGGATTGGCCAAGACCGAAGGGCTACAGGGTGTTGAAGAGCTTAAGGACGCATTGGCTGACTACTCGGTTGAAGCGGTTGCTACGGCTACCGGGGTCGATGCTGATGCGATCAAGCAGAGTGCCAAGGAACTGGCTACGGTAGAGAATGCCGCCATCCTGCTCGCTTACGGGCTGCCCTATTCCGCCAATAGCCGTGAACTGGGTCTGGCCGCCGCTAACCTGGCGCTGCTGACCGGTATCGCCGGTCGCTCAGGATCAGGGCTTTATCTCTGTGGCGAGAAGAGCAACAGTCAGGGCGCTATCGATCTGCAGATCCTGCCTGTTACCGGTGCTCTTGGAGTGACTGGAATGCTCAAATCTGCCAGTGAAGGAAAGCTCAAGGCTCTCTATATTACTGGCGAGGACATGTTGGTTTCCTATCCGGACAAAGGTCTGGTTGAAACAGCGATCGACAAAACAGCCTTCGTGGTTGTGCAGGACCTCTTCCTGAGTGAAACTGCGAGCAAGGCCGATGTGGTCCTGCCGGCAGCCAGCTTTGCCGAGAAAGCCGGAACCTTTACCAATGCCGAGCGGCGCATCCAGCGCTTGAACCCGGGGATTACTTCTCCCGGCCAGGCGAAGACCGATTTTGCCATCTTTCAGGCCCTGCTCACCGGGCTGGGCGCAGAAGCTCCGGCTACTGAAGCGGCAGCCTTCACTGAACTGGCAGCTGTAACCTCCGGTTACGAGATGGTCAGCCTCGATATGATCGGTGACCAGGGCTATGTCTGGGGTGGCGATACTTTGGCTCCGGAAACACGCAACCTTGTTGCCGTCGCAGGTGGCAAGGCGATTGAGGCCAAGTACCAGCTGGTCGTCGGTAGCGCGCTCTACCACAGTGGCACAACCAGTTTGCACGCCAAGGGCCCGATGTCTGTGGTCGCCGAACCTTATATTGAGTTGGGCCGTGAAGACGCAAAAGAACTTAACATCGCCGATGGTGATCTGGTCAAACTTAAGGCTGCTAACGGTGAAATCTCAGCCAAGGTCAAAGTAGACCGACGTATGCCAAAGGGGGTCTTTTTCGCTCCTTATCACTTCGGCAGTCTTGAATTGAATCGTATTTACTGCGGTCAAACAGCTATTGCCGTCGAAGTCAGCAAATAATTTTATTGAAATTGCGGGCACGCTCGCAGGAATGGCACTACGCCATAAACGTTAAGAAAGAGGATGGTCATGACGCCAGAAGTATTGAGCCTCTCAAACGCCCCGGTACTCTGGGCAGCCGCCATGCTGGTAAAAATCTTGGTCGCATTCAGTGTATTGATGTTTATTGTAGCCTACGCGACTTGGGTCGAGCGAAAAGTTATCGGCCGGATGCAATCCCGACTTGGACCGACAATGACCGGCCCTAATGGGCTTTTGCAACCGATTGCCGACGGACTCAAGCTCTTCTTCAAGGAAGACCTCATCCCCGGCGAGGCTTCTAAGTTTGCCTTTATAGTAGCACCGATGATGATTCTGGCTCCGGCACTGATTTCGATGGCGGTCATCCCCTTCGGCGGAGATTATGAATTTTCTTTCCAGGGTGTGAGCTACCTGATGCCGATGCAAATAACCGATCTGAATATCGGTATGTTGTTTATTCTGGCGATGGCCGGTCTGGGTGTCTATGGAATTGTCCTTGCGGGATTGGCTTCTAACAGCAAATATTCGTTAATCGGTGGTATCCGTGCTACGGCGCAGATGATCTCCTACGAGCTTGCGGCCGGTCTTTCGATCATCGTCATCTTTATGATGTCGGAAACCCTGAGCCTGAGCGGGATTGTGGCCGCCCAACAGGAGGTTCTCTGGGGGATTACCTCGTTGCCGAGCTGGATGCATAACTGGTACATCTTCAGCCAACCGCTGGCGTTCGGGCTGTTTGTGGTCGGTTCGATGGCCGAGATCAATCGGACCCCTTTCGATCTTCCCGAAGCAGAAACCGAGCTGGTTTCCGGTTTCTGTACCGAATATTCCTCGATGAAGTATGCACTCTTCTTCATGGCCGAGTACGCCAACATGGTCACGATCAGTGCTATCTCAACGACTCTCTTCCTTGGTGGTTGGGACGGCCCCTTCTTTGGGTGGATTAACTTCCTGATCAAGGTTTTCGGATTCATGTTCTTCTTCATCTGGGTCCGTGCAACCTTCCCGCGTCTGCGTTATGACCAATTGATGCAGTTGGGTTGGAAAGTGATGATTCCCCTGGCGCTTGGGAACATCGTAGTGACTGCTATTGCAGTTCTGCTCTGTCAGTAATCCTTTTTTAAAAGGCGAGGATAGATATGTTTAAAGAGTTTGCCAAAGGGCTGAGTATCACACTGAAGCATCTGCTTCCGGGTCACAGCACGACTGTTGAATACCCGAAAGTCAAGCTTGAGATGTCCCCCCGCTTCCGTGGTTTGCATCGATTGGTACCGACTCAGGAACGTGAGAAGTGCGTTGCCTGTTACCTGTGTCCCACCGTCTGCCCAGCCAAATGCATTACGGTTGAGTCGGCTGAAAATGAGCAGGGCGAAAAGTATCCCAAGGTTTATGAGATTGATCTGCTGCGCTGCATCTTCTGCGGCTACTGCGTAGAGGCATGCCCGGTTGAGGCCATTGAAATGACAGATAAATATGAACTGGCCAACTACAAGCGGGAAGATTTTAATTTTGACAAAGAACGTCTTCTCAAATAAGGAGCTGGCGCATCATGTTATCGATTCTTTTCTACCTCTTTGCGACGGTCGCGGTCTTCTCGGCCTTTTATGTGACCAAGTCGCGAAACCCCATTAACAGCGCGTTGTGGCTGGTGACAACATTTATCTGCCTGGCTGTTCTTTACATCACCCTCGATGCACCATTTATGGCAGCGATCCAGATAATGGTTTATGCCGGTGCCATCATGGTGTTGATTGTCTTTGTCATCATGCTACTCAATCTGGGTACTGCGGTGAAGAAGCGTTACACCCATGCTCTGGCTTGGGGAGCAGGGTTGTCAGTCGTCATGCTCTTTGTTACCAACACGTTTATTCGTCGTGGGGTACCAACTGGCAAGGTGGGTGATGTTACAACCCAGACGATTCACAATTATGGCCATACTGAATTGATCGGTAAGGCAATGTTTACTGATTTCCTGCTTCCGTTTGAGATTGCTTCCATCCTGCTGTTGGTGGCAATTGTCGGGGCGGTTGTCCTGTCGAAACGCGAAGTCTAAAGCGCAACGGATTCGGGAGATAAACCAATGATCACCGTATATCACTATTTAATTTTGAGTGCGATCATCTTTTCAATCGGTACCTTCGGGGTACTGACCAGAAAGAATGCCATCGTCATCTTTATGTGCATCGAACTGATGCTCAACGCGGTCAACCTGACCTTCATCGCTCTGTCGCGTCATCTGCAGAATATGGATGGCCAGATCTTTGTCTTCTTTGTCATGACCGTTGCGGCCGCTGAGGCGGCTGTAGGCCTGGCACTGATGATCACGTTCTACCGCAACCGTGAGTCGATCGATAGCGACGACTTCAACTTGTTGAAATGGTAATTGATTCCCGCTCTACGGGTTTTTAGCAATAGGAGAGTTTGATGTACGACTATCTGTGGCTCATCCCATTCTTCCCGCTCGTCGGGTTCGTATTTAACGGACTCTTCGGCAAGAAGATCAGGAACGAAGCGATTATCGGCGGTATCGGTACCCTGATGATCTTCCTCTCCTTCCTGGTGTCCTGTGGCAATTTTTATGCGTTGCTACACGATTCAGAAAAGGTTCACCAGCAGGTCATCGCTTCCTGGATGTCTGTCGGCAGCTTGCAGATCGACTGGGGCTTCCTGCTCGATCCGCTCTCGGCGCTGATGATCATGGTCGTCACCGGAGTCGGTACGCTGATCCACCTCTACTCGATCGGTTATATGCACGGCGAGAGCGGTTTCTACCGTTTCTTCGCCTACCTCAACCTTTTCTGCTTCTCGATGTTGATGCTGGTGTTGGGTAACAACGCACTGGTCATGTTCGTCGGTTGGGAAGGCGTCGGTCTCTGTTCTTATCTGTTGATCGGTTACTACTTCGACAAGAAGAGCGCCGGAGATGCTGCCAAGAAGGCCTTTGTCGTCAACCGTATCGGTGACTTCGGCTTTCTCTGTGGCCTGCTGACCCTCTTTTGGACCCTCGGCAGCAAGGGGGTCTGGACATTCAACTTCGTTGAGATTGCCGAGAATGCTCACCTGCTCGAGAGCGGCGGTATTGCTGTCACCGTTATAACCCTGGCTTTCTTCCTCGGTGCCTGCGGTAAGTCAGCTCAGATTCCACTCTTTACTTGGCTGCCTGATGCCATGGAGGGTCCGACACCCGTCTCAGCCCTGATCCATGCAGCAACAATGGTTACGGCTGGTGTCTACATGATTGCGCGTATGAATGGCTTATTCGCTATGTCACCAGACACCATGATGACCATTGCGGTTGTTGGTGCCTGTACTGCGCTCTTTGCTGCGACCATCGGCTTGGCCCAGAATGACATTAAGCGGGTACTCGCTTATTCTACCGTCTCTCAACTTGGTTTTATGTTTCTCGCCATGGGCGTGGGAGCATTCACCGCCGGTATCTTCCATCTGATGACTCACGCCTTCTTTAAGGCTTGTCTGTTCCTCGGTTCCGGCTCGGTCATTCACGGTATGCACCATGCCTATCACAAGGCTCATCTGCATGATGATCCGCAGGATATGCGTAACATGGGTGGCCTGCGTAAGAAGATGCCGATTACCTTCTGGACCTTTTTGGTCTCGACGATTGCAATATCCGGCATTCCTTTCTTCTCGGGGTTCTTCTCCAAGGATGAGATTCTGTGGTGGGCCTTTGCAGGTGAGCGCGGTCACTGGCTGCTCTGGTTAGCTGGTGCAGTCGCTGCTCTTATGACCGCTTTCTACATGTTCCGTCTGGTATTCATGACCTTCTTCGGTGAGCAGAAAACAGATGCGCGCGCCAAGGATCATATTCCTGAGTCTGGTTTGACGATTACTATCCCACTGATGGTTCTTGCGGCGCTTGCTGCTGCTGGTGGTTTCCTCGGTGTTCCACACGTTCTCGGAAACTTTTTCGGCCACATGCCGAACTACATCGAGCACTTCCTTGCTCCTGTTTTTGAGCATTCACAGAAGCTTAACGGAATTGCGGTTAAGCCAGAACTGGCTCACTCGGTTGCGCTTGAATTTTCCATGATGGGCGCCTCGATCGGTATCGCTGTGTTCGGTATTCTGGGCGCATGGTTCATGTACATCAAGAACCCTGCACTCCCCGGTAAATTCGTGACCAGTTTCCCCGGCCTCTGGAAAACTGTGTATAACAAATGGTACATCGACGAGCTTTACGATGCGGTTTTTGTCAATAACTGCAAGCGAATCGGCACCTTCCTCTGGAAAGGTTTCGATGTGCGCGTGGTTGACGGCATCGTCAATGGCACCGCCTGGGTCGTCAAAGGGATCGGTTCTGGCTTGCGTTACACCCAGTCAGGGTTCCTGCATAACTATGCGATGGGCATGGTGGTCGGTGTTGTGGTGATCGTTGGTTACTACATCCTCGGTAAATAAGGTTCGGCAGCGAACAGTGATAGAGCTACAAGGAGCGTTTCCACATGGCCGATAATCTACTTAGTTTAATTACCTTCTTCCCGCTGCTGGGGATGTTGATACTTCTCTTCATTCCGCGGGACAATCCGGGGTTGCTGAAAAGCTTTGCCCTCGGAGTAACCCTGGTTACATTTTTCATCAGCCTGCCGCTGGCCTTCGACGACGTTTTCGCCGTCTCGGGCGCGATGCAATATCGTGAATTTCACGAGTGGATCAGTGTCGGCAGTTTCTTCAAGATGAACTACAACATCGGCATCGACGGTATCAGCCTCTGGTTGGTGATGCTGACCACCTTCATCATGCCGATCGCGACGCTTTCGACCTGGAAATCTATTGACAAGAATGTCAAGGGCTTCATGGCGCTGCTGCTGTTGCTTGAAACGGCGATGCTCGGTGCCTTTGTCTCGTTGGATCTGTTCCTGTTCTACATCTTCTGGGAATTGATGCTGATCCCGATGTACTTCATGATCGGTATCTGGGGCGGTAAGAACCGCATCTACGCAGCGGTCAAGTTCTTCATCTTCACCGCAGTCGGTTCGCTCTTGATGTTGGTCGCAATCATCTATATCTATTATTATGCGGTCTCCTCCGGCGCTTCGATTGAGGGCTTCGGTATCCAGGAGTTCTACCGTCTCGGGATTCCTTCCGGTGCGCAGCACTGGTTGTTCCTGGCCTTCGCCTTCAGTTTCGCGATCAAGGTGCCGATGTTTCCGCTCCATACCTGGCTGCCCGACGCTCACACTGAGGCACCGACTGCCGGTTCGGTCATCTTGGCCGCCATCCTGCTCAAGATGGGTACCTACGGTTATGTCCGTTTTGCCATGCCGCTCTTCCCCGAGGCATTACAGACCTACATACCCTACCTGGCATTCTTGGCCGTCTTCGGCATCATCTACGGTTCGCTGGTGGCGATGATGCAGGATGATGTCAAGAAACTGGTAGCCTACTCTTCGGTTGCTCACCTCGGTTTTGTCATGCTCGGCATCTTTGCTCTCAACCAGCAAGGTATGGCCGGCGGTATTATTCAGATGGTCAACCACGGCATTTCTACCGGTGCGCTCTTTCTTATCGTCGGTTTCATCTATGAGCGCCGCCACACCCGTCAGATTTCAGAATTCGGTGGCCTAGCCCATAAGATGCCGATCCTCGCCACGATCTTTCTGATTGTGACCTTCTCGTCGATCGGCCTGCCCGGCACCAATGGCTTTGTCGGAGAGTTCCTGGCCCTGGTCGGCGCCTTCGAGAGTGGTCTGCGCTGGTACGCTGTGGTTGCTACCCTCGGGGTAATTTTTGCCGCAGTTTATATGCTCTGGATGTTCCAGCGCGTGATGTTCGGCAAGATCACCAATCCCGAAAATGAAAAACTCAAGGATCTCTCGGTTCGTGAAATTGTATTGATGCTGCCTCTTCTGGTCTTTATCTTCTGGATCGGTGTTTATCCCAACACCTTCTTATCGAAGATGAATCCGGCTATTGAGCAGTTGCTTAATCAGATAAATTCGAAGCAGGTTGCTGTGGTAGAACCGGTTGTTCCGGTGATTGCTCAGAATCTTAAATTCAAATAATCACAGTCTGAAACTTTAGGTTCCAAAAGGAGCTTTCGATGGAAAATCTGGGTCAAATCGCCATGCAGAATGTCAACATGGCTGCAATCATGCCGTCACTGGTTCTTAGCGGCTTCGGGATGGTACTGCTGCTGATATCGGTCTTTTCAAAACGTGGCCGGACTGCACATGTTGCATGGATGAGTATTGTTGCACTGGTTGTCACTGCAATCGTAACGGTTTCAGGCTGGAACAACCCGCAAGAGGGTTTTGCCGGAAGCGTCATTCTCGACAATTTCGCCATCTTTTTCTCCATGATCTTTATTATTGCTGCTGTGCTGACGATCCTTATCTCAGACAGTTATCTGCAGAGAGAAGGGTATCCGGTCGGTGAATATTACCCACTGATCCTCTTCTGTACCGCGGGTGCGATGTGGATGGCCTCAGGTACCGATCTGATGACGATCTTCCTCGGTCTTGAAGTTCTTTCTGTTTCGCTTTATGTGCTGGCTGGTTTCTTCCGCGGTGATGTGCGTTCAAACGAGGCGGGACTCAAGTACTTCTTTCTCGGCGCCTTCTCGACCGGCTTCCTGCTCTACGGTATTGCACTGCTCTATGGTGTTTCCGGCTCGACCAAAATTGCGGTCATTGCTCAGCATGTGAGCCAGATGCCTGCGATCATGGAGAACCCGATGTTTATTGCGGGTTCCATCCTGTTGCTGATCGGTTTCCTTTTCAAGATTGGTGCTGCTCCATTCCATATGTGGGCTCCGGACGTTTACCAGGGGGCTCCGACCCCAATTACTGCATTTATGAGTGCTGGCCCTAAGGCTGCTGCGCTTGCTGCGCTGTTGCGGATTTCAATTATTGGCCTCGGCAGTATCCAGGCTGATATTACCGCACTCTTCTGGGTTCTGGCTGTTCTCACCATGATCATTGGTAACTTCATTGCCTTAAGCCAGACCAATATCAAGCGGATGTTGGCCTATTCTTCAATCGCTCACGCCGGTTACGCCATGGTCGGCATTGTTGCCTGGAATCAGATCGGGCTATCCGCCATCATGTTCTACATGCTGGTTTACACCTTCATGAACATCGGCGCTTTTGCGGTGCTGGTGCTGGCGGGCAAAAAGGGCGAAGAGAACCTGACCCTCGAAGGTTTTGCCGGGTTCGGTTTCAAACGTCCATTTCTGGGCGTGGCGATGTGTATCTTCCTCTTCGCTCTGATGGGACTGCCACCAACCGCTGGTTTCACCGGTAAGTTCTTTGTCTTTGCTGGCGCGCTTAAGGCTGGTTACGTTTGGCTCGCTATCATCGGAGTGCTCAATTCAGCGGTCTCCCTCTACTACTATCTGCGGGTCATTGTATATATGTATTTCAAAGATCCTCAGGAAAATTTCGCTTGGGTCAAGCTCGAGGTTCCAGCTGTTGTGTCGATTGTTTTGGCACTTGCCGGTGTGCTTTACCTCGGGATCTTCCCTGGGCCGGTAATGGAGTTGGCTAAGATGGCTGGCTTCTGATCCAATCAGTCTTCAATCTTAAAAAGGCCTCCCGGTATTGAACGGGGGGCCTTTTTTTATTCGTTGTGAGAGAGAATCGGGTATGATGGCGGATGGATATCAGGGGATTTGTCGAGAGTTTGAGAGGGTGCAGGGAACTCCTGGAGATTCCCGACGAAGTTGATGGGCGGTTTGAACTTGCGGTTTTAACCGATCTGATGTGCAAGCATGAGGGGCCGGGATTACTCTTTTCTCGGGTCAAGGGCTCAAATATATCCCTTGCCACCAATCTTCTGGGTAGCGATCGCCGTATGGCGAATGCCTTGGGACATGACAACCTTGAAGCCTTTGGACAATGGCTGACTGCTGCACTTGCTGGTGTCAAAGGGGATTCTTCGGCTCAGCGCTTGCGACTGTTACTTCGGTCTGTTGAAAGAGAACAGAAGCCTTCAACCTGCTTCATCAAGCAACAGCTTAACCTCGACTTGTTGCCTGAGTTGCGTTTCTGGCCCGCAGAACAGCGCAGCTTTTTCACTCTTGCAGTTGTCATCACTAGCGCCCCAGATAGCAACATTCAGAATTACGGTCTCTATCGGGTCGGTATTGTGGATCGCAAGCGTTTCACACTAAATCTACTCCCAGGTTCCGGTGCTGGCAGGCATCTTGAGCAATGGCGATCTATGGGTAAATCTATGCCAGTTGCGATTCTGTTAGGTGCCGATCCTGCGCTTATTTTTGCTGCTGCCGCGCCCTTGCCACCTGATTTCTCTGAAGAGCATTTCAGTGCTTTTATCAACCAGGGAAAAATACAGAGCTGCCATTGTCAGACGGTCCCATTAAGTTGCCCAATATCAGCGCAAATAATCATCGAAGGATGGGTCGACACCGAGTCGGTTATGGATGAGGGACCCTTCGGTTGCTATACTGGTGATTATGGCGGATCTAACGTATGTCCTCTGGTCGAGATCAGTGGGCTGTCAATGGTTTCTGAGCCGTTAATCCCTCTGACGCTTGCAGGACCACTGCCAATGGAGGATTGCTGGATTGCCAGGGCCAACCTCGAGATAATCCGCGCTAGACTGAGGGTAGACATCCCTGAGATCAATTCAATAGAGATGCCGCTTGAGGCCGCTTTTTATGGACTTTATTTCGTCACGTGTATAGATCCTCTGGTCTCTGTTGACGAGTTATCGCAACGGATGCGGAGTCTCGATTATTTGGCGAGAATGAAAACGCTGATTCTGTTGCATAATACAGATGATTTTGTCAGCGAAACGAACTGGCGTGTGTTACTTAAAAACATCCCCACCGCGCAGATCTGGCAGGATGGGGCTGCCGATCTTGGGATGCTGATGAATACTCACCCGGCAAAACTGCAGCATGATGCTCGAATTATTGAAAAAATGAAAAACCGTCTGCGCATTGCGGCTACTGAATCTACTCCCTTAAAAGGTCAATAGATGCAATCTGAAGTGATAGAAGTGTCCGATCCTGCAACTGAGACCCTGCAGCGGGTTTTTGGTTATAAACAATTTCGTGAAAATCAGCGACAAATTATTGATCAGGTCGTCGGTGGCGGCGATGCCTTTGTCCTGATGCCGACCGGCGGGGGGAAATCGATCTGCTATCAGATTCCGGCCATACTTCGCAATGGCGTCGGAATTGTCGTTTCTCCCCTTATTTCTCTGATGAAGGATCAGGTCGACACCCTGCTTGCTAATGGAGTGAGAGCTGCTTGTTATAATTCTTCACTCTCGGCACCAGAGGCGAGACAGGTTCTTGCTCGACTTCAGGCTGGTGAGCTCGACCTGCTTTATGTCGCGCCAGAGCGTTTGCTGAATAATGATTTTCTCGAACGCTTGAGACGGTTGGAAATTGCGTTGTTTGCGATCGATGAAGCGCACTGTGTTTCCCAGTGGGGTCATGACTTTCGTCCAGAGTATATTCAACTCGGCCGCTTGCAGCAGATGTTTCCAGGCGTGCCGATGTTGGCGTTGACCGCGACGGCAGAAAAGCAGACTCGCCTTGATATCCTGCAGCGTTTGAACCTACATAAATCTTTACAGGTTATCGCTGGGTTTGACCGTCCCAACATCCGTTACACGCTCATCGACAAACAGAAGCCCTATGAGCAATTGAAGCAATTTCTTACTGGTCGTACTGAAGAGGCCGGGATTGTTTATGCCCTGAGCCGCAAACGGGTCGAGGAGATTGCCACCAAGCTGCAGTCTGATGGACACCGTGCTGCCGCCTACCATGCTGGCCTCGATGCGGCGACCCGACGCAGTGTGCAAGAGAAGTTTCTGCGCGATGATGTTCAGATCGTGGTTGCGACTGTTGCATTCGGTATGGGGATTGACAAACCAAATGTGCGCTTTGTTGTCCATTACGATCTCCCAAAAAATATCGAAAGTTATTATCAGGAGACCGGCCGCGCCGGACGGGATGGACTGCCGGCCGAAGCTCTTTTGTTGTTCGGTTACGGCGATATTGTCGTTTCGCGTGGACTGATTGAAAAGGGGGGCAATCCTGATCAGACACGGATTGAGTTACAAAAATTAAGTGCCATGATCGCCTTTGCCGAAGCGGGCACATGCCGTAGACAGGCTCTCCTTGGATATTTTGGTGAACATCTGAAACAGGCTTGTGGTAACTGCGATATCTGTCTTGATCCACCAGAACGTTTTGATGGTACCGAGGATGCGCGCAAGGCACTCTCTTGCGTTTATCGCGTCGGACAACGTTTCGGTATTGGACATGTTGTTGATGTTTTACGTGGTGCCAAGACCGAACGCATATACAGTCTTCGTCATGAACAATTATCGACCTGGGGGATTGGTCGCGAGGAGAGCCAGGAGCATTGGAGTCACCTTTTACGCCAGCTGATTCATCTGGGTTATCTTGAGCAGGATATGGCTAATTATTCAGTTCTCAAGCTGACTGAGTCAGCAAGGCCACTGCTACGTGGTGAGGTCGATCTGAGCTTGAGCCGTCCAAGAGTCAAGCCGCAACGTAAGAAGAAAACCGCCCGCAAAATTGTCGGTATTGAGTATGATGAACAACTCTTTCAATTGCTGCGCGCCAGGCGCAAACAGATTGCTGATCGCGAAGCGGTACCACCATATGTAGTTTTCGGAGATGCCAGTCTGGCCGAAATGGCTGCGATTTTGCCGACCACTAATGCTGCTCTACTCGATATAAACGGAGTTGGGCAGACGAAGCTAGAACGTTATGGTGCTGAATTTATAGCTGAAATAGTCGGTTACATGAGCAGTTAGTTGCTTTGCAGCAAGTGGAGATAACCTATGAAAATAATATCCTTCAATGTTAACGGATTGCGTGCGCGTTTTCATCAATTGCAAGAACTGATCGACACACATGCACCTGATATTATTGGTTTGCAGGAGACCAAGGTCAACGATCCAGAATTCCCCCTCGAAACGATAACCGAGATGGGTTATCAGGTCACTTATCATGGGCAGAAGGGTCACTACGGGGTCGCTATGTTGTCCAAAGTTGCCCCCCTGCAGGTACAAAAAGGTTTCGCAAATGAAGATGCAGATCATCAGCGTCGCTTGTTGATCGCCAGTTATCCCCTCGCGGATGGCAGACAGATACAGGTAGTCAACGGTTACTTCCCGCAAGGGGAAAGCCGGAATCATCCATCCAAATTTCCAAATAAGCAGCAGTTTTACGCCAACCTGCAGCATTGGCTCGAAACCGAAGCAGATCCAGAGAGCCTTTTAGTCGTTATGGGCGATGTGAATATTTCTCCCCAAGATTGCGATATCGGTATCGGCGCAGATAACGTCAAACGCTGGCTGCGAACCGGGAAGTGCAGCTTCCTGCCTGAAGAGCGGGAGTGGCTCGAAAAGGTCAAGGCCTGGGGCCTGACAGACACCTATCGGGCAATGCATCCTGAAGCTTCAGATCGATTCAGCTGGTTCGATTACAGATCCCGCGGGTTTGAAGCAGAACCAAAACGCGGTCTGCGCATTGACCTGATTATGGCGACGACCCCGCTGATGGACAAATGTACGGCAACCGGGATCGATTACGCGCTGCGTGGGATGGAAAAACCTTCAGATCATTGCCCGATCTGGGCGGAGTTTAATCTCTAGGTGCATAAAAATAAGCTGAAATGGGGACTGGGTGGTCTTTGGGGATTGCTGCTGTTGGCTGCTGTTGTGCTATGGCAACAAAGTGAACTGTCACTTCAGGAGATACCTTACTGGCTTGAGGCTCAGCTTGAGCGCTTCGGTTTATGGAAGGCTGCAACCCTGTATATTGTCATCTACGCATTGCGCCCTTTCCTGCTCTTTCCTGCCACTCTGCTGACTGTTTCATCTGGTTTGCTGTTCGGTCCCTGGTTTGGGATTCTCTTTACCATTATTGGTGAGAACGCCAGCGCCAATGTGGCATTTAGTGTCGCGCGCTGGTTCGGACGTGACTGGGTGAAAAAAAAGGCTGAGATTTCACTGCAAAAATGGGAGCTAAGGCTTGCTGCCAACGGGTTGGTAACAGTCTTGATTCTGCGTCTGCTTATGCTGCCTTTTGATCCGGTCAACTATGGTTGTGGCCTAACGGCTGTAAGCCACCGTGATTATGCTATAGGTACTTTTGTTGGAATTTTACCGGGTTTGATTGCTTGTGTTTTGCTCGGCGGGATCGGCTCTGCCGGGGTACAACATCGACTTTGGCTCCTTGTTGGATCGGTTGTATTCCTTGTCTTTGGAATTCTGCTGGCACGTTGGATCGGTCGACGGGAAAAATCAGCGCCTGCGCAGCAGGAATAGAGGGAGCGCGATAAGCATAATACCACCGGCACAGAAGAAAAGCGTTGGAAACCCCGCCAACTCACCAATCAGGCCTAGCATCAAAGAACCGACAAAGATGCCGCCATCAATGCTGCCGGTGAAAATACCGGTTATCTTGCCACGGACCTCGTAGGCCTCACCACGGACCGCCATCGCATTGAGCGCGGGGAAGATCAGCCCATGGCCGGTTCCAAACAGCAGGCCGCTAATCAAAAGAAGTGTACTGCTATCTGCATAAGGGAGACAAAACAGCCCTGTCACAGCCAGTGAAATACCCAATGGGAGTAGACCTGCTTCACCGAAACGGTCTGCAAGTCGGCCAGCAATGAAGCGAATACCAACGGCAGCTGTTGAATAAGCAATATAATAGCTTGATATAAAGTCGATTCCCCGCTGTTCCGCCAAGGGGGCAACAAAGGTTCCTGTCGCCGCAAGACCAAACCCAAAGACGCCGGTCATCAAAGCAATGAGCAGGTGCTTGCGTTGAATTAATAGTTTAAAAAAACTGATGTTTGCAGATGTCTTTGCAGGTGGACGCTCGATCTCCTTCACGGGTAGATGAAGGAGAAGGCCCGAGCCCGCCAGGACGGTTGCACAAAGAAAGAAAGCAGAGAACCCTCCAAGGTCGATGACCAGCTCGGCAAGAGCCGGACCTATCGCCATGCCGACCAGACCGGAAATGCCGAACATTCCAATCCCTTCGTTGAGGCGTTCAGCAGGAATCAGGTCAATGATAAAGGTAAAGATCGCGGTAAAGCAGATCGCCAGTCCGATACCGTGAATGATGCGCAGTAACAGAAGTGGCCAGAAAAAGTCAGCGATATCCCCGCTGAGAGGCAGATAGAAAAGGGGGGCAATCGCCATGATCAAACTACCGATGCTGTAACTGTGCTTGCGCCCGATCTGATCGATCATCTCCGATACCCAGGGTCTGCAGAGTGCTGAGGCCAGGGCAAAACACCCCATCAGTAAACCGATATCGGTTTCGCTGCCACCATGTGCCGTGATGAAGAGCGGAAAAAGAAAGAAACCGGAAAAGCTTGCAACAATCGTCAGATTGGCAACAAACAGGGAGGCAAAGGCGGGGGTGTAGAGCATATTCGGAAGTCTCAGAGCAGGCCGCTGCCGGTTAAGGTCAGGGCCGCAACAATGCTGTAACGAGCAGTTTTACCAATTCCCACCAGTAGGATGAATTTTCCAAATCGGTGTCGCAGAATACCGGCGACCAGGCAGAGCGGATCACCGATTATTGGCAGCCATGAAAAGAGTAACGCCCAACTGCCATAGCGGGTGAACCAGCCTTGAGCTCTTTGTTGTTGCTGTGGATTGATCCGCAAGAGCTTTTCGATCAGCCAGCGACTGCCGCCAAGACCTATCAGGTAGCTGGTGACGGCTCCCAGGCTGTTTCCCAGGCTTGCGACCGCGACTGCAGTCAGTGGATCACTGCCCCCAAGCAGTAGAGTTACCAGCAGCCACTCCGAACCCAGGGGGATAAGGGTTGACGCACAGAGGCTTAATAAGAAGAGCGACAGTAACCCATGTTCGGTCAGAAGTTCCGGCATCGTCCGGACTATACCAGAGCTGTTGTATGGATGAAAGCTCGGGCCTTGCCGACCGGGCAAGACAGGTGTAAGGTGTCGTTTTGGTATTCTTTGCACTTAAATGACAGAGCATAAAAGACTATGAAGCGCGAACAAGTATTTCACAAAATCAGCGATCTGCTTGAGATGATCAAGTTTTCTCACACGATCTTCGCCTTCCCCTTTGCACTACTCGGCGTCGTACTCGCTTCTCAGGCCAATCAGACCCTTCCAGGTTTTGGTCAGATCTTCTGGATCTGTCTTGCCATGGTCGGGGCTCGTAGTGGTGCGATGGGCTTGAATCGATTGATTGATGCCGGGATCGATGCAGACAATCCACGGACCGCAGAGCGTCACATTCCAGCAGGTAAGGTGACACGTAGCGAAGCTTGGCTATTTATTCTGGCTGCACTGGCGATCTTTCTTTTTTCGGCCTGGATGCTCAATCCTCTGTGTCTCATGTTGGCTCCATTGGCAATCGGTCTTTTCGTCTTGTATGCCTATTGCAAGCGTTTCACTCACTTTGCCCATATCGTCCTCGGTCTTTGTCTGGCCGCCGCACCGATCGGAGCATATATTGCGTTGCGTGGTGAGCTGAGTTGGCCTGTTATGTCGTTGGCATTGGCGGTGCTCTTCTGGGTTGCTGGATTTGATATATTTTATGCTTTGCAGGATTATGAGTTCGATGTCGAACGTGGCCTGCACTCAATCCCCTCCAGGCTGGGGGTTGCGAAATCATTTGTGCTGGTGCGCATCTTCCATGCTTTGATGTTATTGTTTTTGTTCCTGGTTCTGCCGGGCAGCAGTCTTGGATGGATCTACGTTGCCGGGGTTCTGGTGGTCTCCGGATTACTCCTTTATGAACACAGCCTGGTGAAGCCTGAGGATCTGTCGAAGCTGGACGCGGCGTTCTTCAATATGAATGGTTATATCAGCGTGACGATTTTTGTCTTTGCGCTGGTGGATGCGGTACTCTGAAACGATGCAGAGCATTGTTGTCGGCATAACCGGAGCTTCCGGTTCTATTTACGGATTGCGGCTGGTCGAAGAGCTCTTGCGTGCGAATCAAGAGGTGAGTCTGCTCCTGAGTTCGGCGGGGCGACAGGTGCTGGCCTACGAGACCGGACTGCAACTGGATGCAAATCCTGAGAGTTGTATACGGCAGTTACGCGACCACTTTGCTGCGGGGGAGAGCCTGAAATATTACGGGATGGATGACTTCTTTGTCCCGGCTGCCAGTGGCTCGAATGCGCCGGACGCTGTGGTTATCTGTCCCTGTTCGATGGGGACTCTCGGTCGCATTGCAGCTGGCTTGTCGGATAGTCTCCTTGAACGGGTGGCCGATGTCGCACTCAAGGAGAAAAAAACATTACTGCTGGTTCCGCGGGAAACACCCTTTAATCAAATCCATCTCCAGAATCTTTTACGTGTTTCTCAAGCAGGTGGCCAGATTTTGCCAGCGATGCCCGCCTTTTATCACAAGCCAAAGAGCATCGAGGATCTCGTTGACTTTGTGGTCGGCAAGGTGCTCGATCAGCTGGGTGTCGCACATCAGTTGTTTAAACGTTGGGGAAATGATTAGCCCTTCTCCCTGAGGGAAAAGGTGGCCGTAGGCTGGATGAGGGGGTTCTTTTAGATGCACCCCCTCACCCTAATCCTCTCCCTCAGGGAGAGGGGATATGTCGTGTTCTGATGATACCGAATATATAGTTTTGAAGGTCGATAAATGAACAAGCTGTTTACAGCCCTCAAAGACAAAGTCGCTTGCGGCACCCGCATCAGCGACGCTGAAGCTCTGGCTCTGTTTGAATCTAATGACTTGCTCGCAATTGGTGAATTGGCGGCACAGGCCAATCGGCAAAAGAACGGCGATAAGGTCTATTACAACGTCAATCGGCATATCAATTACACCAATCTCTGTGTCAACCGTTGTAAGTTTTGCGCCTTCTCGAAAGAATCAGCAGAGCCGGGCGTCTATACTCTGGCCGTGGAACAGATTGCCGAAAAGGCGCGTGAAGCTGCCGCTGCCGGTGCCACAGAAATTCACACAGTTGGTGGGCTCCATCCGGACTTGCCGTTCGAATTTTACTTACAGATGCTCAGAACCATAAAGCAGGTTGACCCAAAACTACACATTAAGGCCTTTACTGCGGTGGAGATCGATTATTTTTCTCGACTGTCGGGATTAAGTATTGAAGGTGTCATTGCCGCACTAAAAGTCGCCGGTCTCGGCTCCCTGCCGGGGGGTGGTGCTGAAATTCTGGGACAAAGGGTTCGTGATCTGATCTGCCCCGAGAAGATCAGTGGTGCGCGTTGGCTGGAGGTGACCGAAAAGGTCCATGCCGCTGGCCTGCGGAGCAATGCCACGATGCTCTTCGGTCATCTGGAAGCTTACGTAGACCGAGTTGAGCATTTATCTTTGTTGCGTGAGCTGCAGGACAAAACTGGCGGGTTTCAGACCTTCATCCCGCTCGCCTTTCAACCCGACAATACCCGGGTGCCGGGCGCGAAAGGGGTCGGCGGGGTTGACGCCCTTAAGACTCTCGCGATCAGCCGGCTTTACCTGGATAACTTTCAACACATAAAAGCTTACTGGGTGATGTTGGGGCTGAAAATAGCTCAAACCTCGCTCTGTTTTGGAGTTAATGATCTTGATGGCACCGTGGTCGAAGAGAAGATCGGTCACGATGCAGGCGCCGATTCACCACAAGCGATGGGTAAAGACCAAATTGTTGATCTGATTCGCAAAGCGGGGAGGGTTCCGGTGGAGCGCGATACCCTGTATAACGAGCTATGATCGATTCTATTCAAAAAAATATCGGCGCTGGTCAGCCTATTGACCCTGACCAGGCGCTCTGGTTGTTGACGCAGGCGGACCTGTTGGAGATCGGAGCCTTGGCGGATGCTGTGCGTAAGCAGAAGCATCCACAGGGGCAGGTCAGTTTTGTGGTTGATCGTAATGTCAATTACAGCAATGTCTGTGAGTCGAAATGCAAGTTTTGCGCATTCTACTGTGATGCAGATTCTGAACGTGCATACCTGCTCGATTACGATACAATCTTTGCCAAAGTGCAAGAGCTGGTCGATAGTGGCGGGACTCAGCTGTTGATGCAAGGTGGTTTGCATCCAAATCTGAAAGTCGAATGGTTCGAAGAACTCTTTCGCCAGCTGAGGCAACGCTTTCCTCAGGTACAGATTCACTCTCTCTCCGCCGCCGAAATCTGGCACATTGCGGAACTTTCCGGACTCTCTATGCCAGAATGCTTAAGACGTTTGCAGGCTGCAGGGCTTAAGTCATTGCCCGGAGCAGGAGCCGAAGTGCTGGTCGATGAAGTTCGTCAACAGATTTCGCCCAACAAGATCGGCTGGCAACAGTGGGGCGAGGTGATGGAGACGGCTCATGAGCTGGGGATGCGCTCGACCGCGACTATGATGTTCGGTAGTACTGAAACCTCGGCTGATATCGTTGAGCATCTGTTTCGGGTTAGAGAAATTCAAGCAAAAACCGGAGGGTTTACCGCTTTTATTCCCTGGACTTTTCAGCCTGATAATACCGAGATGGGTGGTGAATCCGCCAGCGGAGTTGACTACCTGAAGGTGTTGGCTCTTTCAAGGATCGTTCTCGATAATATTGACAACATCCAGGCCAGTTGGGTGACTCAGGGCGCAGATATGGCTCAGGTGGCACTCTTCTTTGGCGCCAATGATCTTGGCGGCACCATGCTTGAAGAGAATGTTGTTGCTGCTGCGGGCATCTCCTTTCGGATGTCGAAAGATGAGATTGTCGATCTGGCCCAGACGGCCGGATTTACTCCTGTGCGACGCACGACAGAATATGAGATTTTAGAGGTGTATTGATATGACTCTGTTACGTAAAAATATTGCCGCGATGGTAGGTTACGTTCCTGGTTTTCAGCCAGAGAATGAGGCTGAGTGGTTAAAGCTGAATACCAATGAAAACCCTTACCCTCCTTCCCCGGAGGTTGGCAAGGCGATTCTTGCCGAAGTTGGGACCGATGGCTCGAATCTGCGCAAATACCCTGATGCCGGTAGCCATGAGGCGCGTAAGGTTGCCGCGGAACTCTACGGCGTTGACCCTAGCTGGGTCATTATGGCAAACGGCTCGGATGAACTGCTCAATAACCTGATTCGTGCCTTTGTTGGCGAGGGAGAGGAGCTTGCTTTTGTCCATCCTTCTTACAGCTATTATGCGACGTTGGCCGAAATTCAGGGCGTAAAAATTGTTCGTTTTGGATTGGACGATGATTATCGACTGGCCGATTTTCCGGATCGATATACGGGCAAACTATTTTTTCTGACCAGCCCTAATGCTCCGCTCGGTTTTCGTTTTACCAATGACTATATCCGGGACATTGCCAGCCGATGTGATGGGGTATTGGTCGTCGATGAAGCCTATGCCGATTTTGCCGATACCAGTGCCCTTGATCTGGTCAGTCAGTGCGAGAACCTCATCGTAACTCGAACCTTCTCCAAGAGTTATTCGCTGGCGGGGATGCGTTTAGGGTTGGCGATTGCACGGCCCGAGGTGGTTGAGGCATTAGATAAGATCCGCGATCACTATCATATCGACAGGCTCGCACTGGTGGCTGCACAGGCGGCGCTGTTGGATCAGGGCTGGTTGCTCGAAAATCTGACAAAAATTCGTAAGACGCGGGAATGGTTCAGTACCGAACTGCGTCAGATCGGTTATCGCGTTATCCCCTCACAGGCCAATTTTATCTTCGCCACCCCTCCGGATCTTGACGCGGAACGTGTTTATACGGAGCTTTTTGAGCGTAAAATACTGGTGAGATTTTTCACCGATCCGCTTCTTAAGCATGGTCTGCGAATTTCCATTGGGACACGTGAAGAGATGGAAAAAACTTTGGTGGCGATGACTGAGATTGGTTAGGTGACAGATTCAGAGATTAAGGATGAGGGCAATCTCGAACCGACTCTGCCTTTTTCGCCGAGGGTTTTTTCCGAGCATCTTCTCGAATGGTACAAACTGGCAGGGCGAGAGTTGCCCTGGCGACAAACGCGTGATCCTTATCTGATCTGGCTCTCCGAAATCATGTTGCAACAGACGACCGTTGCGGCAGTCATCGGATATTACCGCCGTTTTCTGATGCGTTTCCCCCGGCTTACAATACTGGCCTCCGCACCGCTTGAAGAGGTGATCGACCTCTGGGCAGGGCTGGGCTACTATGCTCGCGCGCGCAACCTCCACGCTACGGCACAAGAGTTGGTTGAAAACCGAGGTGGTGAGTTCCCTCAAGCGGTCGATGAATTAATGATGTTGCCTGGGATTGGACGTTCTACGGCTGGGGCGATTGCCGCTCTGGCTTTTGATCAATCTGCACCGATTCTAGATGGCAATGTGCGGCGCATCCTCTGCCGTGTGTTCGCGTTGGACGAGTTGCCACGATCAGGCAGCGCTGATAAAAAACTCTGGAAATGGGCCGAGTCGCTGACGCCACAGCATCGGACTCATGATTACACTCAGGCGATCATGGATCTTGGCGCACTGATCTGCACGCCCAAAAGTCCGCGTTGTGATCAGTGCCCGGTGGAGTCTCTGTGCCTGGCTCGAAGTCGGAATCTGGTCGATATGTTGCCAATGAAGACTCCGCGAAAAAAGATTCCGACTCGCCATCAACTTGCGTTGCTTCTGGTTAATCGTGAACGCTGTCTTATTCAGCGGCGGCCACCGAATGGTCTGCTCGGAGGGCTCTGGGAATTCCCCGGCTTTGAGACAACACAAGAAGAACCTTTTGCAGCTATACGTCAACATTGTGCAGGGCGAAGAAGTATCTCCGAGGTCCGCTTGCTAGGTCACGCCCGGCATACATACAGTCATTTCCACCTTGAGGTAGATTTCTACCGGGTTGACCTTGTCCCTTATGACGGGATCGCCGAGGGTACGGAGCAATGGCTGCCACTCGTCGATCTCGAACAACTCCCCCTGCATGGGGCGCACAAAAAACTATTACCGCTGATTGGAGCTTGAATGTCTTTGCCACAGATATTGACCACAACCGAAGAGATCGAACGTTTTGCTGTTGAACTGAGCCAATTTGAGGTAATTGCAGTCGATCTAGAGGCCGACTCAATGCATCATTACCAGGAAAAGGTTTGCCTGATTCAGGTAACGGCAGGCGAAGAGACCGTCCTGATCGATCCCCTTGATGGTGCCGACCTTTCAACATTACGGCCTGTTATGGCTGATTCAAAGATTCGTAAAATTTTTCATGCCGCTGATTATGATGTTCGTTGTCTGGCGCGTGATTTTGATATCGAGATTGTTGGTCTGTTTGACACTATGATCTCCTGCCAGTTCATTGGTGAGGAGAAATTTGGTCTGGCGGATATCCTCGGGAAATATTATGGTGTGAAACTCGATAAGAAATATCAACGCGCCGATTGGACCAAGCGCCCGATGAGTCGTGAAATGATTCAGTATGCCGCAGGAGACACTGAATACCTGCAGCGGTTGGTTGGGATTCTTGAAGAGAAGCTGGTGGTCCTGGGTCGTCGCGAGTGGGTGGTTGAAGAATGTTCTTTGCTTGAGAAGGCGCGTTTCGCCACACTGGATGGCCCGCGCTGCTTGCGATTCAAAGGCGCGGGGAAGCTCTCACGACGACAACTGGGACTGTTGGAAGAGCTGCTGATGTGGCGTGATCAAGAAGCGCAACGCCGCGACCTTCCTCATTTTAAGGTGCTCGGCAATAAGACCCTGCTACACTTGGCAACTCAACCTCTCGCAGGAATTCACAGTCTGGCCGGGATTGAGGGACTCTCCCCGCGGCTGGTGGATCGTTACGGCAAACAGCTGATGCAAGCGGTCGAACGGGGGAATGCGCTTGATGATGCTTCTCTGCCGAGCTTCCCCCGCGGTGAACGGCGTGAAAAAGATCTGGCAGCTGAGAAGCGATTTATGGGCTTGAAGGAATGGCGGCAGAAGGCCGCGGCCGGGCTTGAACTCGACCCGGGTGTGCTGATCAATAATGCGACCCTTGAGCTGATTGCACGGGCCAACCCGCAAGACGAACAAGCCTTGAGCCTCCTCGGAGCACTGAAAAACTGGCAATTGAGGGAGCTGGGCGCCGGTATCTTACGGGCCATTTAGTAGCATCTATGTAAGGTGACAGGATTTGCGGGCTAGTCGAGAGTTTCCCAGAGCTCTGCAGCTTCTTTCCACTTCATCGCTTCATCAACATCTTGCACGACGCCGGTTCCGGTCGAATACATAATACCAAGGCAGTACTGCGATTTGGTATGTCCCTGATCTGCTGCCCGGGTCCACCAGCTACGCGCTACGTTATAATCGCGTGTCACGCCTTTGCCGTTGATATACATCACGCCGAGGTTGAATTGTGCATCAGGGTTGCCAGCATCTGCGGCTGCAAGCCACCAGCGGTGTGCTTCTTGAAGGTTGGTCTCTGTGCCCATCCCCTTGGCGTATAGTTGGCCAGCTACAACCATTGCCCGTAAGTGGCTCTGCTTTGCGGCTTTCAAATACCATTTCAGGGCCTCTGCAGGGTCACGAATCTCGTCATTTCCCCGAGTTAGAATACTGCCAAGGCTAAACTGTGCATCGACATAGTTTTGCTCGGCGGCCTTGATGAGCCATTTCCGTGCCTCGCTGAAATTCTGCAGGACACCAGTACCCCGTGCGTACATCAGGCCCAGATGATATTGAGCAGTAGGAAACCCCTGATCAGATGCTTGCCTGAACCATTGGCGCGCCTTGGCATAGTTGCGTTTGACGCCTTTACCAACGAGAGACATGTGACCAAGAGTGAACTGGACTTTTGGGTTTCCTTGTTCTGCAGCCTTGCTCCACCAGCGCTTGGCTTCAGCAAAATTTTTAGGGACACCATGCCCTTTGGCATGCATCAAACCGAGATTGTACTGGGCGTCTGAAAAGTTTTGTGCAGCGGCAAGCCGAAACCATTGAAGTGCTTCATCAAAGCTTGCTTCTACACCACGCCCTTTGAAATAGGCTTGGCCCAATTGATTTTGAGCGCGGGCGTATCTTTCGTTAGCCGCTAAGCGATACCAGGTGGCTGCTTTTTCTGGGTTCTGTTCGCAACCCTTACCGGTATCCGCCATTCTGCCCAGCATGAAAAAAGCCCGAGAGTAGTTCTCTTGCGAAGCGAGCTGAAACCACTTAAGAGCCTCTGTATAGCTCTGTTCTACCCCTTTGCCATGATAGTAATTCATGCCCAGCCGGTAATGTGATTGAGCCATTCCACTCATCGCTATAGCCTCCCCTCAATATCAAAAAATCCAAACAGTAAGTACTTCTATATAAACTACCAGTAATTCCGCACGTATTCAACGCTTCTGTGTGCGATTCATCTTGTGTGTTTTGACCTACAGATGGCGAGCCAGAGTTCTGGCGACCAGCCCTGCTCCCAAGAGCTCGGCAGGGGTGAAATCAGGGCCAGCTTCAGTTCGATCCGCAGCTTTGCGGCATATCTGCAAAACGCCGAGACAGTTCTCTTTCTCACGGATGGGGACACTTATGATTTTCTGAATCGGGAGGGCTTTCCCTCCGTGTTCTTTGAGAGGCAAGGCTTCGAAGATCGAGGCGTGGCGAATAGCAGAAAAACGGTTATTAACTGTCCCTTTGACATCACGGTATGTCCGTGCTGCCAATGATTCTTTACTGGAAGTGGGGACTGTTCCAGAGCTTTTTAATCCGCGAGGCCAGAGAAAGTGGAGAGCACCAGCGTCGTCATCCGCGAGAAGGATGGCTATCTCACCTGTGCTGATGGCCAGACCCTGACTGATTGCCTTGATGGCGGTGTCAAGCCCTTCACCGTGAAGATCACGGCTGCCGAGCAGACGATCGAGTTTACGACAAAATTCCTTGATGTCCATTCACTGACTCTCCTTTGATGCCTAAAAGACGATAAGATCTGATAGCATAACTTCTGGATATCGTCAAAAGAACTGCGGAGGTTGACAGTTTTTTTCGGGGATGTTCATAGTAATCAAAACTCAATAAATCTAATGAAGAGTGGAATCTGTTATGGAAAACAAGACTGGCCCAAACTGGGACCTTGGTTTGCTTTATCATTCGGCTGAGGATCCAGCTATTGAAGCCGCTCTAGATAATGCCAATGCTTTGGCAGAAGCCTTTGAGAAGTGCTGGCGTGGACAGATCGTCACTGCTAGTGCTGCCGAACTTTCGCAAGCGATAGCGGATTACGAAGATTTGCAAAAGGTCGGTCTTAAACCCTATTTTTTTGCAGAATTGCTCTTTTACGCTGACAGCCTGTCCCCCTGTCATCAGGCTTTGTTGTCAAAGATCCGCGAACGCTTCAGTTTGATCAGTGAAAAATTGATTTTTTTTGAGTTGGATATTTTGCAGATTGAAGCAGGAGCTTTTACCCTGCTGCTGGAAAAAACTGAGCTTAGCCCCTGGACCCATTATTTACATCAGCTGCGCAAGGGTGCACCCTACAGTCTCAGTGAAGAAGTCGAGCAGGCGCTCATACGTAAGGATCTTTCTGGCAAGGAGGGGTTTGTGCAACTGTTCGATGAACTGACGAGCAGTTTCAGTTACCGCTTCACGCGACCCACAGAAGAATCCTCCTCCGAGCTAAGCGGCGAAGAGCTGCTTGCGTACCTTTATCATCAGGATGACAAGGTCCGCGAGGAAGCATTTTCAACTTTCTTGAACAAGCATCGTGAACATGCCTTGGTTCTTACCAGCTGTTTTAACAATCTGCTGCTTGATCATGAGCGGGAAGGTGATCTGCGTGGCTATCCCGAACTGATGACTCCAACCCATCTCAGCTGTGAGACCGAACCGCTGATGGTCGAGCAGCTGATGAAGGTCAGCGAACAGAACTACCCGCTTGCGCGTGATTACTATCGACTCAAGCAACAGCTGCTCGGTCTGGATAACATGAAGAATACTGATCTCTATGCACCGCTGCCGGGCAGTGATCAGCGGTTCAGCTTCTCCGAGGCGCAAAAATTAGTTCTGGATTCCTTTCGTGATTTCTCCCCGCAGCTCTCTGAGTGTGCAGCTCTTTTCTTTAGTGAAAAAAGGATCGATGCCCCGCCATCTGCTGGGAAAAGTGGTGGCGCTTTTTGTATGGGGATGTTGCCGGGGCTGCCGCCTTACGTCATGCTCAATTTCACCGGAACTTTGCGTGATGTCTCGACTCTCGCACATGAGCTTGGGCATGGTGTGCATTTCTCGCTTTCACAGGGTCAAAACCTGAGTCACTATAATGCACCATTACCATTGGCAGAAACCGCGAGCGTCTTTGGAGAGATGCTGCTGACTCGTCGGCTGCTACAGCAGGGGGATAAACAGGTACAGATCGAACTGCTCTGCGCGCGGATCGAGGAGATTATCGCAACGAGTTTTCGTCAGAATGTCCTGACTCGTTTTGAACTCGCTGCGCATAAAATGCGCGGCGAGAAACTTCTGTCGTCAGATGATTATTGCGAACTCTGGTGGCAGGAAAATCAAAAATTACTGGGTGACAATATCGAGATGATTGAGCCCTACCGCTATGGATGGAGCTATATCAGTCATTTCATCCACAGCCGGTTTTATTGTTATTCATACGTGTTTGGCGAATTGCTGGTGCTCTCTCTCTACCAGCAATACCAACAACAGGGGGATGCTTTTGTTGGTAAATACCTTGAACTGCTTAAAGCGGGAGGCAGTGCTTCACCACAAAATTTGCTCAATCCGTTCGATGTCGATCTGAATGACCCTGCATTCTGGCAACAGGGCTACGACTTACTGGCCGAAATGATCGAGCAGTTAAAGCAGCTCATTGAGTGAAAATGATATTGGAATAAAAAAGGGTGGCCTATGCGGGCCACCCTTTTTTATTTCGATTCAGACTTATAAGTTTACACGAGTAGCTTGCGGGCTTCAGCCAACAGATTCTCGGCGGTGAATCCAAACTGCTCCATTAGCTCTGCAATAGGAGCACTGGCACCGTAGCTAGTCATGCCGATGATTTTACCGGTATTTCCGACATAGCGTTCCCAGCCGAAGGTTGATCCCGCCTCAATCGCAACCCGTTTATTGCAGGATGGCGGTAGGACTGCATCCCGGTAGCTCTGATCCTGTGTCTCAAACAGCTCCCAGCTCGGCAGAGAGACAACCCGGGTGCCGACGCCTTCGGCTTGCAGAGTTTCACGTGCCGCCATGGCATGCTGGACTTCTGAGCCGGTCGCGATCAGAATCAACTGCAGGTCACCCTCTTCAGCCGCCAACACATAGCCGCCCTGTTGCAGGCCACTTGCGGGTGCAAATACCTTGCGATCGACAGTCGGTAATCCTTGACGGGTCAGAACCAGCATCGTTGGACCTTGGCGATTTGCAATTGCAGCCTTCCAGGCTTCTACCGTCTCGTTGGCATCGCCAGGACGGATAACGGTAAGGTTCGGCATCGCCCGAAGAGAAGCCAGATGCTCAACCGGCTGGTGAGTCGGACCATCTTCACCCAGCCCGATCGAATCGTGGGTCATGACGTAAATCGGAGCCAGTCCCATCATTGCGGCAAGGCGGATCGGCGGACGCATATAATCAGCAAAAATGAAGAAAGTCCCGGCGAAGGGGATGACTCCGGGTGTGTGTGTCAGTCCGTTGAGGATTGAGCCCATTGCGTGCTCGCGGATACCATAATGAATATTGCGGTCGCTTTTGCCGGGTCGCCAGGAACCGGCGCCCTTTATTTCAGTGTTGTTTGAAGGAGCCAGGTCGGCTGAGCCACCCAGCAGTAATGGAATCTTTTTAGCCAGTGCCTGAATTGCAGCGCCGCTGACCTGGCGAGTCGCCTTGGCTCCGTCTTCAGGTGAAAATTCAGGAAGTTCACTTCCCCAGCCAGCAGGGAGTTCGCCGTCAGCGACTGCCAGCCAGTTAGCAACAGAGGGGATAGATTTCTTCGCCGCAAGCTGTTCCTGCCAGGCTTTTTCCAGGTCAGCGCCACGCTGCAGACAGGTATTCATGTGTGCTTCGACTTCAGTCGGCACTACGAAGCTCTGCTGCGGGTCGCGACCATAGGCCTGCTTGGTCAGGGCCAACTCATCGGTTCCCAGAGGAGCGCCATGGGCGCCTGCAGTATCCTGCTTGTTTGGCGCACCGATGCCGATATGAGTTCGGGCAATAATCAGCGAGGGGCGCGGATCATTCTTGGCGCACTCCATTGCAGCATCAATTTCAGCCAGGTTCTCCCCTTCGACCCGCTGAACATGCCAACCACAGGCCAGGTAGCGCGCACCGACATCCTCAGTAAAGGCAAGGGATGTATCCCCTTCGATAGTGATCTTGTTGTCGAGATAGAGGTAGTTCAATTGGCCCAGTTGCAGGTGACCGGCCAGGGAAGCGGCTTCGGCTGAAACACCTTCCATCAGGTCGCCGTCACTACAGATGACCCAGGTCCGGTAGTTGAAGAGTTCAGCATCAACCTGATCAGACAGAAACTGACTGCCCATTGCCATGCCGACCGCTACCGCTACACCTTGACCCAGAGGGCCGGTAGTCGTTTCGACTCCGGGGGTATGACCAAATTCGGGATGGCCAGCAGTTTTGCTGCCAGCCTGCCGAAAGTTGCGAATATCGTCAAGGCTGAGATCGTAGCCTGTCAGGTGCAACATGCTGTAGATCAGAGTCGAAGCATGCCCACAGGAGAGGATAAAGCGATCGCGGCCGGCCCAGTCCGGGTTAGCTGGATTGTGCCGCAGGTGACGACAAAAGAGCAGGTAGGCAATCGGGGCGGCCTCCATTGGAGTGCCGGGGTGACCAGATTTTGCCTTCTCGACAGCATCGGCGGCAAGCAACCGGATGGTGTTGATCGATTCTTTGACGACAGGGGCAGCTAATTCTTGCGGCAGCATGAAAACTCCTTTTGAGGCAGGCTGACTTCAAACAGACTCACCAGCACAAACACTTTATATGGTTTGCATTCGGTAGAGGGGGTTAAAACACGGCGGAACGGGGATTTTGAACCCGGTCGGAAGCAGACATTGAAACAGGAAAACGACCAAAAAACAAGGGAGAAGAGGACCTGTGAAAGGTTTTTTATTTAACAAGAAGATGTAAGTTTTTATCGATTACAAAAAACATAAAAAAACAGGCCGGTTACGGGGGAGGCATTCCCGAAACCGGCCTTTTCAATAAAGAACAGGAGGGTCTTACTATGAGTTCTGTTATCAATAGATCGACTGCCACACCAATCTATTGATGTCGTTATGCTACGGGTTTTTGTTTCTGCATAACAGGTGGGTTAACGCAAATATTCGGATATGGATATACATTGTCGGACTGTGTAAATACACAGGTTCTTTATTAGAACTAAGATCTGAATCGGTACTCACAGAGATTGCGCAGGTGTCTGAATTTGTCTTGCTTGCTCCCCTGCCAACCATCAAGAACCAATTCAGCGAGTGTCTTTCCGCTATCCAGGATTGGTGCTAATGGGTTGAGAAACGAGGACTCATCATCAGCGTTGTATCCTTGAAGGTACTGGCGAACCAATCCTTGCCGCGCTTCAGCAACTAACTCACGCGACAGTTCAAGCAGGGTTGAAGAACCAAAGCGGGCGTTTAATCCGAGTCGCCATGAGTCTGGATAGAGTTGAAGGCGCTCGGTGTTTGTTATGTCACTGAGCAAGCTTTCAGCATGTGCAAGAGCTGTTTCGTCGTAGAAGAGGCCCTTAACCAGTGCGGCAACTGCCAGCGCTAGGTCAGGGGGTAAGCTGTCTGGGGTGCGTAATTCTAACTGTGGTCGTAACCGAACCTCGGGGAAGAGGGTCGATAGGTGCAGATCCCAGTCGCCAAGGAGTGCGGTCTCACCCTTCGCTCCCTGTTCTAGAAACTCGGAGAAGGTGACAGGATTGTCTGTCATGTCAATCAGTCGTTTATCACGCTGTAAAAAGTAAAGCGGTGTTGCAAGGGCATAATCGACATAGTCATCAAGGCTACCCCCCTCCGACATAAACGCGGGGATCAGGCCACAGCGATCGTTGTCGGTGCGTGACCAGACTTCTCCGCGGACGGCAAGGAAGCCGCTGTCTACGCTATCCAGCAGTGGTGAATTTGCAAAAAGTGCGTAGAATAGCGGGGACAACCACTGTAGGAGCCGAAGCTTTCGTACACAGTCTGCCTCGTCAAAGTAATCGAGGTTAACTTGAGTCCCTGCAGTCTGCTTCATCATCCGCTGGCCCATATCGCCGGTTTTGAGCATGTAGGGGCCCATGATGGCGTAACGTTTTTTGGGTAGCCAGTCGATTTTATCCAGTGGAGTAAAGGGTTGAATCCCAAAGCCGAGAATGCAGAGCCCTAACTCGGGGGCCAGTTCGCTGATTTGTTGAACATAGCGCTGCAAATCACGTCGATTACAGTGCATATCGCAACAGAGGCGACCAGATAGTTCGAGTTGGCCTCCAGGTTCCAGAGTTACGGATGAACGTTTGCCCTGTAGTCCAACCAGATACTCGTCATCATAGATCCCCTGCCAGCCAGCAACGCCTTCAAGCCGTGAAAGCATTTCACGAATTTGAGAATAGCTTGCGGCCTCGCCGGTTTTGGCATCGAGGAGCAGTTTTTCCGATTCAAGGCCAATTCCCCAATCTTCACGTGGTCGTCCCCCTCCACGCAAGGATCCCAACAGGTCATTTCTTGATTTTATCGGCTGATTGGCAGGATCATTTTTCATCTTTGTCAGTCTACCACTTTTGCATTTTTGGTACGACGCTCAGCGGAACAAAGATAGTCGGTTATTGCCTTTGAGAGGGTTTCGAAGATCTGGGTAAATTCACCCTCATCCATCTCGAGCAGAGTTACTCGAAAACCACGTTCCTCGGTACAGAAAGAGGAGATTGGCACCACACAGATTCCGGTTGAAGCAAGCAGATAATAGACAAAGCGCTTGTCGAGGTTGATGTCGGGGCCAGAGAGCAACTCCTCAACCATGTTGCGGACTTCGGTATTTTCAATCGGTAAGGATTGCTGGGCGTTAAGGACTTTCGGCTGGAAAACGACACTCATGTAGAATGCACCATTGGTGCGATTGACCTTGATCCCCGGCACGGTCTTGAGCATCTGATAGGCGATGTTCGAATATTTTTCGTAACGGAGCCTGCGCTCTTCTAGGTAGACCGGATACTCAGGGTGGCTGAGGATTAGAGGGATCGCCTTCTGCGGCAGGGTCGTTGAGCAAACTTCGACCATCTTTGAATTCAGGATACTCTGAATATACTGGGCGAACATTGGGTCTTTGTCGGCATTGTAAATTTCGATCCAGCCGCAGCGGGAGCCGGGCCAAGGTAGCTCTTTGCTGATACCTTTCATCGAAATCGCTGGTAAGTCGCCAATCAGATCGGAGATCGGTTTGGTCGTCTCTCCGTTATAGACAATATTGTGGTAAATCTCATCGCAGATCAGAAAGAGATCGTATTCTCTGGCGATTTCGATCATCTCTTTGAGGATTCTCTCCGGGTAGACCGCTCCGGTCGGATTGTCGGGATTGATGATCAGAATCGCCGAAATCCCTGGATTATATTTGACCGACAGGCGTAGGTCGTCGAGATCGGGATACCAATTGTTGTCTGGATCAAGCCGATAGGTGACCGGCGGTTGACCGGCGTGTGCTCCCTCGGCCGAAGAGTGAGTTGAATATGTGGGGGAAGGTCCAATGACTCGTGCTTCACGGCGCAAGAGGCCATAAACCTTCTGAATCGCATCGCCTAAGCCGTTGAAGAAGATAATATCTTCCGGGGTGATCTGTGCCTTGCCGCGAACATTGGTCATCTCAGCCAGAAACTGACGAGTCCCGAGAAGTCCTTTAGTTGCGCAATAACCGTAGGAACAGTCTTGCATCGCCAGATCAGCAACAATCTCTTTCATCCAAAGGGGGATCTTCTCACCCTTGGCGATCGGATCTCCAATGTTCTCCATATTTGTTTTGAGGCCAAAGCGGTTCATCTTTTCAGCGATTTCGACAATCGCCCGGATTTCGTAGGTCAGCTCTCCGGCACCGATATGCACGATGTTGTTACGCATGTTATCTCTCCCGTTATTCAGATACGAAAAAACCATGAACATTTTCTGTCCATGG
>JAJRQB010000055.1 GCA_024280485.1 Deltaproteobacteria bacterium | reverse complement strand
TTCTGGTTCTGGTTCTGGTTCTGGTTCTGGTTCTGGTTCTGGTTCTGGTTCTGGTTCTGGTTCTGGTTCTGGTTCTGGTTCTGGTTCTGGTTCTGGTTCTGGTTCTGGTTCTGGTTCTGGTTCTGGTTCTGGTTCTGGTTCGGCTTCGGCTTCGGCTTCGGCTTCGGCTTCGGCTTCGGCTTCGGCTTCGGCTTCGGCTTCGGCTTCGGCTTCTATAGCTGATTCAGCGCTTATTTCTGCCTGTTCAAACCTTTTTCCACCACCAGACCTCGTTACTTTCAGTAAGAGCAGGATAATAAGTAATACAATCAAGACAACGACGGAATAGACTACCGCAAGTGCAGCAACATTCAATTTATCATCAGGGACACCGACCGTTTGCAACACAACTGCCAAACGGTTCAACAACTGATCAAACCAGATCATTCTTTTGAGGCCTTTCAAGCAAAAACAAGCTATATGAATTAATCAAGCAATTTCCAATCGCAACTGGTCTGCACAACGACGCATCACAAAGGTCGCTTTCCCGACCATGACTTCTGGCCCAACAGTCAGCACCAAAAAATAATCATCACTCAAGGGGGTAATCAGGACCTTAGCCTTCTCAAAATGGATCAACACCTCTTCGAGAGCGCCACCATCAAGTCGCTGCAGGGCCTGGCGCAAACGAGTCAAGATTATCCCTTTATGCGCCCCGAGCACTTTAATTTCGAAATCGTCCACCCGTGCAACCTGATCAACCGCCTCACCTTCCCAGTCGGCAATAATCGCACCGACTGCACCGGGCAATTGATCAAGCATCCCTTGCAAAACATTTTTAAATGGCATGATCTCCCCTTGCTACCTATTCTTCAAAAATCACACTGCTGATGCTGCAACAGCATCAGCCACCTGATAATCGTTGACACGTACTGACACCAGCTTCGACACGCCTGGCTCCTGCATAGTAATACCGTGCATAATATCAGCGGTCGTCATGGTGCGCTTGCTATGGGTTATAATAATAAACTGTGAATTTTGTGACATCTCTGCAACCATTTCAGCAAATCGATCGATATTCGCATCGTCAAGCGGAGCGTCTACCTCATCGAGCATACAAAATGGGGTCGGCTTAACCAAAAAAAGAGAAAAAATAATGGCAACCGCAGTCAACGCCTTCTCTCCTCCAGAGAGCAAATTGACGTTCTGAAGTTTTTTCCCCGGTGGTTGTACGATAATATCTATACCTGTTTCAAGGAGATCGTCTTCATCAGTCAGACGCAGTTCAGCCTGCCCCCCGCGGAATAAGCGTGGGAACACCAGTTTAAACTGTGCGTTAACCAGATCGAAAGTCTCCTTGAAGCGCCGCCGAGTCGTGCGATTAATTTTTCCGATGGCCTTTTGCAGGTCATCAAGAGACTGATTAAGATCATCACGCTGCTGCCCTAGAAAATCATAGCGCTCTTCCAACTCACGGAACTCCTCGATGGCAGTCAGGTTTACCTCGCCAAGAGCGGAAATTCGCTGTTGAAGCTGGCGCAGTTGCAACTGTAAGCGCCCCAACTCTTCATTGTCAGCCTCGGCAACTTGATGCTCCTCAAGGTCGACATCAAACTTTTCGGCAACCGCTTCGCGGACGTAACCGATCTCAACCGTTAGCTCTTTTTGGCGCAATTGCTGCTGACCAACTTCACGGCGCAGACGCTCGACCTCAACCCGCAACAACCGCAAATCCTCACGCCGCCCTTCCAGCAGCATCCGCTCTTCTTCGAAACGTTCGCGAGTTGCCCGGACATCCAGTTGCACCGTCTCGCGTCGGCCAATCAGTAATTCTAGTTCAACCCGGAACCTCTCTTCAGTCTCCTGAAGCTGAACGACCCGGTTGGCCTCTTCACTACGGCGCCCGGCCATCTGCTCAAGGCGTTGTTGGTACTCGAAACGGTTGGTCGCAAGACGCTGTCGGGTAACCTGGCCCGCTTCACGCTGCTGTTGATACTCAGCAAGACGCACCTTCAACACGGTTAAATATTCGCGAATCTCTTCGACTGCTTCACGGACCTCGGCTAATAAATCTTGCAGTTGTGTGCTATCGGTCTGAAGCTGGAGCTGTCGTTCATCAAAGTTACGGCGACGTTTGACAATGTCTTCCTGTTCGAGCGACAACTGTTGCTTCTCTTCATCTAGCTGGGCAGCTTCAAACCTCAGCAACTCCAGTCGCTCTCGTAAACGTGCCTGCTCATGATGAAAACGATCAAAGTCTTTTTGCTGCTCCAGCTCCGTCAACGTTTGCTGCTGTAATAATCGATCAAGTTCCGACAGCATCTCTTCGTGTTCTTCACGCTGCTGCCGGAGCTGACAAACCTTCTGCTGCTGTATGGAAAGCTGTGAATCCAGTTCTGTAACTTGCCTACCAAGTTCACCTATTTCCCGCTTTTTCCCTAAGAGACCAGCTCCGGCCATAGCCGTTGCGCCTCCAGACAAATCGCCCCGCCAGCCCAGACAGCGGCCAAAAGGATCAACCAGTAAGGTTCCGGGCGGCAGTGGTTGTTGCAGATGCACCATCACATCTTCAACCAAATAACAACCTGCCAGCAAGGTATGAACCACCTCTACCGCGCCATGAACCGGAGTAACCAGTTCAACCAAGGGGCGCCCAAAAGAACAAGGGACCGGCTCTGTCCCGGCAACAGTGCAAACCAATGTCGCACGCGCACCACAACGCACCAAAGAGTCCAACAAATCAGCAGCTGAATGTGCATCACTGACGGGAACAGCCTGTAACCGTTCACCCAATGCAATTTCAACCAAAGTTTCATAGTCAGGATCGACCTTCAGAAGATCGGCAACCAACTGCTGAGGAAGCTCAGGTCGATCGGCAAACAGAGCCTGTACTCCTTCATTATAACCTTCCAGGTTGCGTTCCAGCTCTTCCAATGACTCAAGTCTCGAACGCTGTTTTTCAAGCAATTGACGATTTTCCAGCAATTCGCCTTCAGCAGAAAGCTGCTCACCTTTGACCTGCAGTATAGTTTCAGCAAGAATTTCTCTCTCACCCTGTTGTCGGGACCGGGCTGTGGACAGGGCTTCTGCTGCGACATCTAACTCCGCCAAGCGACGATCCAGAGCAACCAACTCATTCTGCTGAGCCTGCACTTCACGCTGAGTTCTCATCTGGCGCTCAGCCTCTGACGCCAAGCGCCGCACGATCTCTTCCTGACGATTCGCAAGTCGTCCCGCATCGGAAAGTAAATCCATCTGTTCGCGCCGCACGTGATCGAGACGGGTACTGAGATCCTGCTCAGAGATAATTTTGAGCTGTAAGGTTTCCTGTTGGAGTTCAACCGCCTCAGCAGTGTTTTCTAGCTCACAACCAAGTTTTTTCTTGACCCGCTCAAGTTCAAGCGCTTCTCCATCGAGGAGTTGCAATCGTTCATTAATTTGCTTCCGCTCGACGTCCATGCTCAAGGCCTGCTCTTGCAGGGTCTCTACTTGACGAGTGGCCATCAGAATTTCACCTTCAACCCGTTGAACCTCACCACCCAGGGCATAATCATGTTCCTGCTTAAGGCTCAACTCATCCTCTACGGAAAGTAGGTGCAGCCGCTTCTCTTCTAAATGCAATTCACCCGTGGTCAGACGTGCTTCGGTGGCCCCCAGACTCTTACTATGTCCTTCAAGTCCAACGTCAATGAGTCGCAATTCCTCGTGGAGAACCCGGAAGCGATTACCAGCGGTACAGATTTCAATCCGCTTCACTTCACCACGCAGCTCGCGATACTTCTCGGCCTGCTGCGCCTGGCGTTTCAAACTGCCGGTCTGACGGCGAACTTCTGAAATAATGTCACCCAAACGCACCAAATTCTGGCGCGTGGCATCCATCTTCCGTTGCGCAGATTTTTTGCGCGATTTAAACTTTGTGACTCCAGCAGCTTCTTCGATCAACGCGCGTCGTTCTTCGGGGCGCGCACTGACCAACATACCAACCTTCCCTTGCTCTATGATCGAGTAGGCTCGGGCTCCGACACCGGTATCCATAAATAGTTCTGTGATATCTAGGAGGCGACAAGGAGTTTTATTAATCAGATATTCGCTGTCACCGTTGCGGAAAAGTCGCCGCGTGATCATAATTTCTGCGTATTCACGATAGGCTTCGGGACAGAGTTTGGCACTATTGTCAAAAATAATCGAAACTTCGGCCATGCCGAGTGCCTTGCGGGACTCACTCCCGCCGAAAATGATATCCTCCATCGTCCGACCACGCAGATTACGCGCGTTTTGCTCCCCCATTGCCCAGCGGATAGCGTCAACGATGTTGCTCTTCCCGCAACCGTTCGGCCCGACAACTCCGGTAATACGTTGTTGAAAGTCGAGCGAGACCTTATCAACAAAAGATTTAAAACCGAGGATATCAACCCGCTTGATTTTCATGCAAAAAAATCCAATTTCAACTCGTGAAAGTTCGAATTAAAGGCCCGCCTTTCGGGCCGCAGGAGAAAGGCCGCTCATGGTATCAGCCGCCGCTTCGGGTGTAAAGAATCATCCGCCTCACCCCAAATCAAAACATTTGGCCAGCAGATCACTTGTCGCTTCCTGAAATAACCGTTATGATTTCATTGTTCACTTAAGAAAAATTCACCTTACCTGCCGCCGAACTGCAGGCAGCCGGGATCCAGATGACTAAATCCTCCATCCATCGCCGTAGACCACTGCTCAGTGTACTAACTTTCATTGTCGCATTGCTGACCAGTCTGTCCTTGATTGCTCTGCTGCAACTCGATATCGGATCCTACAAACAACAACTAGCAGACCAACTTGAAAAAGTGTTGGACAAACCGGTCAGACTTGGCGATGTGAATCTCAGCTTTCATAATGGTATTGCCCTTGATTTCCGCAATTTACAAATCGGAGGCGATAACAACTTTCTGCTGCATGTCCCTCAATTAAGTGCGACCCTTAAACTACTGGCCTTGTTGCGCGGTGAGATCGTTATCGAACAGGTTCTGCTCGATGCCCCAAGCCTGAAGATCAGCCTGCCTTTAAATCTTGCCGAATCAACAATAAACATCGATAACCTACGATTAAAAACTCTGCAAATCCGTAAAGGAAACCTGCAGATTTCCCATGCCGAAAATCAGGAGAAACCTGTCACCATTAACAATTTCAACATGGTCATTCATGGCCTGGGAAAAGGACTTGTCAGCCAGATTGCTACCTCCGCAACCCTCTTCCAAACCGGTCAAGACGCCGAATTCAATCTATTTATCGAGCTGACTCGTCAACACCTGGGTCAACCTTGGCGCCAAGGGAAGATGCTCGGTGAAATTTCGTTAGACAATCTACGGCACGACCTACCCAGAAACCTGCTTTTTTCTGAGCTACCAAGCCAATTCAACCTCAACGTAGGATTCCAGGGTACCCCAGCGGACAAAGTCCTGATCGAAGCAGGCGTGGACGACAGTAAAAACGGAGCTCCCTTGTTCAGTCTGAAATCAGATTGGCGATCAACCTTGACTGTCGACAGTTTTCAGAATCTGACTCTCGGCTGGGAGGGCATTCCATTTACAGGGCAACTACAGCTCAATCGAAAAGAGACCGACTCTAAACTAACAGGTCAAATTAAGTTGGGAAGCACCCAAATTAAAGATTTCCTGGTCAAAGTTAAACCGCTTGCGAAACTTTCGGGGAAAGTCGATAAGATTGAAATCTCCTTCGACGGACCGCTTCACGCAACGGTCGACAATCCTCTTTCCCCGCTGCAATCAGCCTCCCTTAAAATCAGCAACCTCTCTTACCCCGTCGGGCGCACCAAACTCACCGATTTCGGAATGCTGATCGAATTACAGAGTTCGCGCATCAGCCTGAAAAATGGCCAAGGGACATTCGCACAGACCCCTTTTACCTTTTCAGGGACATCTGGGCTACTGAATCAGACCCCGCCAGAAATCGCCTTTGCCCTAAACAGCACAGCCGACCTTAATAAATTACAAACAGAATTTTCCTCCCCTTTCCTGGACCGACAGACCCTCAATGGCAACGCACCAATAGACCTTATTGTTCAAGGGCCTCTGAACCGCTTAACGACAGAATTCAAAATTGACCTAACAAATACTGAGCTGACTCTAGGGAAGCTTCTGCAAAAAGCTCAAGGGGTTCCCAGTGCCATTGAGTTAAATGGACAGATCGAACCAGATCGTCTTACCATCAACAAGGCACTGTTCAACATTGCACAAGCCTCGGTTGGATTAACGGGAAGCTTGGCCCGCAAGAACGAAACTTGGACGGGGGGGCTTCAACTGGCACCACTGTCGCTGGAGACACTGCAATCTGTCTCGCCTATCTTTGCATTCTTTAAAATTAGCGGCAAAACTCAAGGCCAACTGAAACGAGAGAGGTCAGGCGAATGGGAAGGTCAATTTAGCCTGAAGAATGGCGGCGCCCACCTAACTCAGGTTTTAAGTGACCTCAACCAAGTCAATGGAGAGATCCAGCTTAACAAAGGTGGTTTTGATCTGGGCAAGATTAAAGCTCGTCTTGGTCAATCCCCGATTAATGTCACCGGTGGGCTACGAAATTGGAAATCACCCCTGCTCAGTCTGCAGGTTACCGGCAACGAGCTGCGTGCTCAAGACCTGATCTTTACGAACCAACAAATGATGCTGCAGAACCTGGAAGGACAACTTCTGATTAGCGCTGGTGGCATCACCTTTGACCAGATCGTTGTTACAGTAGAAAATAGAACAACAGTTAAAATAGCAGGAATGATGCGCGGCTACCGTGCTCCGTACACCTACCTTGAAATCAGTTCAGAGAAGGCCGACATCCTTGATGTCATCCAGCTCTTCACTGGACCGCAACGGATCAAGCAGTCCAACAAAAGACAGCACAAAGCCCGACTCGAAATCAAAGTCAGCGTCAAGCAAGGTAGTCTGGGTAACTTCCTCTTTGAGAATGCCAAAGCGACCATCAAAGATCACAACAACGTCTTCACGCTCTTTCCCTTAGGTTTTAACCTTGGGAAAGGGACAGCGACCGGACGAGTAGAAATCGACAAGCTTCGTAACAATCTACTGAAGATTTCAGGTCAAGTCGTTAACTGCGATGCCGACTCTGTTTATCAGATGTTATTTGAAAAAAGGGGGATTTTCCGTGGAACTCTGAGCGGCGATTTCTACATAGAAGGAGAAGAGACGGGAGAGCAGTTCTGGAAAACATCTCAGGGTGGCGGACATCTGCAAATCAAGGATGGCGCGATGCGTGGGATTAAAGGCTTTGCACAGATTTTCAGTCTGCTCAATGTCTCACAACTTTTCGCCTTCAGGCTGCCCGATATGGACAAAGAAGGCCTACCCCTGTCACGACTCGAAACCAGCGCAAGCATTAAAGATGGGATTCTTCACTTTGATGATTTCAGCATTGTCAGCCCGGCAATCAATATTTCTGCGGTCGGACAATTAAACAGCCTGGACCAGACGATCGATATTACACTCGGGATCAAACCGCTTCGCACTGTTGATATTATTCTCAGCCGGGTTCCTCTTTTCGGCTGGATCCTGACTGGAGATGAAGAAGCGCTGGTCACTGCACTATTCACGCTAAAGGGACCGGTTGGAAACCCAAAAGTTAGTGCCGCTCCAGTCTCATCAGTCACGAATACTGCCCTCGGTATCATTGGCCGAACTCTTGGGCTGCCATTTAGAATGCTTCAAAAAACGGGTGAATTCCTCACGACGCCACCACGCGTCAATGAAAAATCACTCTTCCCAAAAGAAGCAACCGAGAACTGACAAGCTAGTCCTTATCCCCAACATAAACGGTAGCAATCCCCAAAGTCAGGTCGGTATGTCGTGCCCTGACAAAACCCGCAGCACTCATCATTGAAATAAAATCTTCTTGTACCGGGAACTCCAGAACGGAATCAGGCAAATACTGATAGGCGCTACGTTGCGAAAAAAGACCGCCAATTGAAGGGAGAAGTTGCCGGAAGTAAAAATGATACAAACTCCTGAACAAGCGACTCTGTGGGTTGGAAAACTCAAGAATCACAGCTCGCCCACCAGGCTTCAGAACGCGCAGCATCTCCTGCAACCCTTGCTCCCGCTCAACCACGTTACGAATCCCAAACGCTATAGTAATCGCATCGAAGCTACAATCAGGGTGCGGGATCGCTTCACAAGGAGCATTTACCAGCATGATTCTACTGCCCAATGGTGACTGGTCGAGCTTCTTCTGCCCCTGAACCAGCATCCCCTGCGTAAAATCTTCACCGACAATCCGTACAGAAGAATCGGTCCGCTCTGCAATCTCAAGTGCCACATCACAGGTTCCGGTCGCGATGTCGAGCACACGCCCATCGATAGGAACCTGCAGCTGAGAAACCGCGTAACGACGCCAACGGCGATCAATACCAAAAGAAAGTAGTCGATTGAGAAGATCGTAGCGGGGTGCTATGGTATCAAACATCTTACGGACACCACGTCCCTTATCGGAAAGTTCAAACATAATCATTTCTCCTGAAAAGCCAACAGTCAACGGCCTGTTTTCTATCACAGGCAGCCACAGCAGGCCACTAAAAGATCATGAGCCATTCATCAGAACCCAAGGACATACCGCTACTGGTTACCGCTGCGGTGATTATCGAAGAGAACAGAGTTCTCATCACTCGCCGGCCCGAGTATAAGCCGCAAGGGGGATTTTGGGAATTTCCAGGCGGAAAACTTGAGCCGGGAGAATCACCTGTTATCGCCCTGCAGAGAGAGCTGAAAGAGGAACTTGATGTCAATATAAGCGTTGGCAAAATTCTTGATGCTCTCTACCACAGGTATGCATGGGGCCCCGTTTTAATCTTGGCCTATCGTTGTCGCATCATAGATGGAACTCCACGAAACATTGAAGTCACCGAACATCTATGGGTTCCTCTCGACAAACTTCACCAATATGAATTGCTCCCCGCCGACAAACCACTCATTACGCAGCTACAAACGATTAGCGAAAAATAAACATCACAATACTTGCAATCAATGTTTCATCTGGTAAACCTATATGCACACCACCATAACAAACGATTGAAATTCAGACAAACGCGACACTAGCCAGACATTAAGCTCGCAAAAAGAAAAGTCGTTCCTTTCCACAATGAGAGGATTTCAATCATGACCGAAAAAATCCTAAATCCACTCCAATCTTGTCGCGAACGACAAATCCCTCTTCCATATAACATTTGTTAAAAAAGAGCCATAACCACAAAAGTAACGTTGTTATTTATTACCCTAAAGCGCACCGTTGGTTATATAATCAAACATGAAACCAAACATAACTAGCTGTTTTTACAGAAGTCAAGCTAAGACAAACCTTGGTCTTAATATTTAGTTGACAAAAATAAAACGCTGTATTAGTTTCTATCGGAGTTCAAAGCATGAACGCTTGTTCTACATTTAGAAAAAATAAGACCCCCCAAAGGAGCTTCCGATTGCCATCGCGTCAAAAAGAGTCATATTCGATCCAATCGGTTGACAACGCTCTCGATGTTCTAGAGGCGCTCTGCGAGGAAGAAGAGGAGGTTCGAATCTCCCAACTCAGCCAACGGTTAGGCATGAACAAAACCAGCATTTTTCGCCTGCTTGCAACATTTGAAAATCGTGGCTATGTCGAAAAAGAACAACTTTCAGGTAAATATAAACTTGGAATCTCAGCCTACGAGATGGGCCAAAAATTTCTCTCCCGTATGGGATTGCTACGCAAAGCTAAACCAGTTATCGAGCGCCTTGCCAGAGAATGCAACGAGGCACTTTACTTGGCTGTGCCTCGCGGGAATGACATCTTAATGCTCGACATGGTTGACACCATACAACAGGTTAAAATTATCCCCTTGGTCGGTAATCACTATCCAATCACAGCATCGTCTGCTGGCCATGCGATCCTGGCTAACAGCGAATTACAGCGGAGCAAGTGTTCACCTGAAGAACTGGCGGCCATCAGCACGCTACTAACAAAAACTAGCGAAACCGGCGGATGCATCGACAGAGGGGTTCTCGGTGAAGGTATCGCATCTCTGGCAACACCGCTGATAGACGCACAGGGCAAAGTTCCAGGGAGTCTCTGCATGGTCGGACCAGAGTTCAGGCTGACCCCTGAGAAGATAGAGGAAACATTACTCCCCCAATTGATTGAAGCGGGGATTGTTATTTCATCAAAGCTTGGCTATGTCGGACATTTTTTGAATAAAGATGCTTACGAATAACGTATTTCAACTTTAATAAATGGTGAAAGGAGACGCCAAAACATCAGATTTGTCCACCGGTTCGGACGCAATCCGAGCCAACATGTCTAAACTTGGGAAATGGTTAACACATTAATTGAGAAAGAGGAGAGAGGAGTCTTTTATGCAACACGATCACGAAGCATACTGGAAAGATGTTCTGGGGCTGATCAGAAATGTCCTGATCGTCTGGTTCGTCGTGTCCTATGGTTTTGGAATTCTGTTAGCACCAATGCTCAATGGTATTCACCTTGGTGGCTATCCGCTGGGCTTCTGGTTCGCACAACAGGGTTCAATGTATATTTTCATCGCACTCATTTTCATCTATTCGGCGAAAATGGCTAAAATTGATGAAAAACATGGCGTTCAAGAAGATTAAGGGAGGAATACTTACATGAGTCTTCAGGCAATTACTTATCTATTTGTTGGATTGAGCTTTGCGCTCTATATCGGTATCGCTATCTGGGCACGTGCTGGCAGCACTAAAGAGTTCTACGCTGCTGGTGGCAATGTTCACCCGGTACTGAATGGTATGGCAACCGGTGCTGACTGGATGTCGGCCGCCTCCTTTATCTCGATGGCCGGTCTGATCGCCGCTATGGGTTATGGTGGTGCTCTGTTCCTGATGGGCTGGACAGGTGGCTACGTTCTACTCGCCATGCTACTCGCCCCTTACCTGCGTAAGTTCGGTAAATTTACCGTTCCTCAGTTTTTCGGAACACGCTATTACTCTCAGGGTGCCAGCACCGTTGGCGTATTCTGCCTTCTGGCTGCGTCACTGACCTACATCATTGGCCAGATGACCGGTGTCGGGGTTGCATTCTCCCGCTTCCTCGGTGTTTCCAACTCAACCGGTATCTACCTCGGTATGGGTATCGTCTTCTGTTACGCCGTTTTCGGTGGCATGAAGGGGATCACCTACACTCAGGTCGCTCAGTACTGCGTCCTGATCCTGGCCTAC
>JAJRQB010000054.1 GCA_024280485.1 Deltaproteobacteria bacterium | reverse complement strand
GCATGAACCTCAAGGCAAAACTCACTATGAGAAAAGCCTACGGCTTCAGAACCCTAAAATGCTTACAAATCGCCTTATATCACGAACTTGGCAAGTTACCGGAACCTGAGTATCTCCACAGATTCTGCTGACGAGCCAATTTTTTTACGTTTTTGTATTTACTAAAATCTATATCATGGACACGGTGATTCACTTGCGAAAAGCTGCCCACTGTTATTAACACAGACATAGGCACTGCCGCCTCCATAAGCCCCTGCTAAATCAGTTACCGTAACCTGCCCATCAGCTTTAATTTGGAACCGATCCCCTAATACACCATCATTACCCATCGTTCTAAAAGTCCAGTAAAATGGGATCTTACCAGGTCCTACTGCCCCATCAACTTTACCCATGATCTGGCCGCCTCTTGCCCAATCAGTTCCGTCCCAGGCCTGGGCGTCGAACGTAAAGACAGTGTCTGACAGTTCAACAGGCATTGGGGCAGCAGTGGTGCCACGAGCGCGCTTGGCAGCAAAAAAACCCCCCGACCAATTCACATCAGAGTAAGCCTTCTGGTCCATCACTGTATAACCATCGTTTGAAATCCAAGAAGCAAATGTTCCAAATGTCTGGCCTGTGTCATCCACACTAAACACAGTATTCGCTGAGCCATCCTGCACGATCAGCTTGTCCACAGCAGCAGCCAAGCCCGCAGTAAGAGTGATTACCAAAAGGCTGGTCAACATAATTACCGCTGCTTTTCTTGCTAATCTTTTCATGTTCTTCTCCTCCGTTAGTGATTCTTTATTGACTATCAAGTTCTGCGAGTATCTGCGAAATTGCCAACCAGCACCCCAAACGTACTTACGCTAAAGACTTTCATGCTAGCTTGCCCATTTAATATAATTGTTTACCGACTATGTAAAAGAAAAGGGAAATCGTTTCTTATCTACTTCCCCAAAACAGGGTGTAGTCTATATGACCCTGCAACCAGAAGCAATGCCATTGAATCAGGAAACAACTGCAAAGCCCTAGCAAAAAGCCAATAGATCTTCCACCAGCAATTGACAAAGCAATAAATGAGCCACTGATTAAGACAACTTGACAACCTAAGCAAAAACAAACAGTTATCTGAATATCACTGCTCTTGAAATGTCAATTGACCAAAATCACTTATGTCAAATAACAATTTGCCTCTGGCATTTCACCAACTGCGACTCCGCCCACCCCTACCGAAGAGCGTCACCATCCCGATATCGGCAACCATCTCCTTTCAAATTCCAAAACCAACAACTTCGGCGGGCCATTGAAATGAACATATAATCCCTGTCTGTTGAGTGCCATGGTTAAATTAGTACTATTTCAGAAAGAACGATGTTACAATGTTCAATCCATCGGAACACCCTATCGTTATTATGTTTTTTGGCAAAAGCATAGCAACAAACACGGGTTCCGAGACTTCTATTTATTGATCAAACTCGCATATATGGGTTCTATATCAACTTGCCCGAAAAACCCTGGAGTAGACCTTGACTGAAAACAACATGCGAAACAACACAGCATTATTGCAACTGCCTCTTCCCAATGCAGATAGCAATGAATGGCCAATGAGAACTCAGGCAGAAATAATAGTCCCAAAACTATTTGGCAATCAATCTTGGCCGAAAATCAGCATCGTTACACCTTCCTACAATCAGGGCTCCTACCTAGAGAAAACCATTCGGTCTGTGCTTCTGCAGGGCTATCCCAATCTCGAATACATCATCATTGATGGGGGCTCCACGGATCAGTCGGTTGATATCATCCGCAAATATGAACCCTGGATCGACTTCTGGGTCAGCGAAAAAGATCGGGGGCAGAGCCATGCGATAAACAAAGGGTTTGATATAGCTACTGGCGATCTGCTCGGCTGGCTCAATTCAGACGACTATTATCTGCCCGGTACTTTGTTCAAAATTGCACAAACCTACCTTGAGAATAGATCTGCAGGTGCTATTTACGGGCACGGGCACATAGTTGATCTGACGGGTCAAGTTGTCCATAAAGCAAGAACTTTTGAAGTTAATATAGATAATCTTTTTGAATGGTTTGCTGGTGGCGCGGAATTCATGCAACCATCATGTTTATTTACCAGCCAAGCCTGGCTGAGATGTGGCCCCCTCGCAGAAGATCTTCAATATGCGATGGACCTTGATTTGTGGATCAAAATAGCCGGTAACTATAAATTCCAAAAAGTCGACGAGTTACTGTCGATCTCCCTGAGACACGACGACGCCAAAACCTATGCATATGCTGAACATTCATACCTTGATGTAGCAATGGTTTATATAAGACATGGCCGAGAGGACAAGGCGAGGATTGTTTTAGAGAATCAAATTGAGAGATTTCAAAATTATCAACGAGAATGTGAAAATTTCAGAAAGATCCCTTTATTGGGAAATATCGCAAGAATCATAAACAAACATATGAGTTGATACTCCATGACACCACATAAAATAAAAATCTTATTCATCAGCCATTTCGCGGGTCGCACCGGAGCTCCCCTGCTCCTCCTAAACCTGTTGAAATGGCTAAAAGAGAACACTCCTCTGGCTTTTGAGGTTTTACTCCTTGTCGACGGGCCACTACACCGCGAATTTTCAGAATTGGCACCGGTGCACATTTTCCCTGCCGAGGATTATCCGCCCAAAGGAGAACGAGCCAGCCTCGCGCAAATACTGGGCATTTTCAAACCGCCAGTCGACAACTTCACAAAACTACTGAATCAGTTGCGCGAAAACGAAATTTCACTAATCTATGCCAACACCGTGGTCACCGGAAAAGCGCTGGAGGCGCTTGCACCGCTCGACTGTCCTGTCATCACCCATATTCATGAGCTTGATTATTGGATAGAACAATCAGGCGAAGAGAATTTAGAGCAGGTTCGAAAACACAGCAATCACTACATTGCCGCTTCGGGCGCAGTCAAAAAGAATCTCGTGGATAAATATAAGATGCCTGCAGAAATTGTCGAGGTTGTCCATAGCTTCATCCCGACGGACGGAGTTTCGGCCGATCCGGGTGGGATCAGGAGCAAGCTGGGAATCCCGGATGATGCCTTCGTCGTCCTAGGCTCAGGACATGAAACCTGGCGCAAAGGCAAGGATCTTTTTGTTCAACTTGCCGCAGAGACCCTAAAAGCACACTCTGAAATCCAGCCATATTTTCTCTGGGTGGGGGCCTGGGAGAATGATGAACATCGCAGAAATATCTTTCACGATGTACAGCATCTTGGCTTGTCTGACCGAGTCTTCTTTACTGGTGAGGTCAACAACCCCCTGGACTACTTTGCTGCAGGGGACGTATTTGCGATGGTTTCTCGGGAAGACCCCTTCCCCCTAGTCAGCCTGGAAGCGGCCTCGCTCGGCAAACCAGTTCTCTGCTTTGCTGGTGCAGGAGGCATGCCCGAGTTTGTAGAAGATGATGCGGGCTTCATTGTTCCATACCTGGACTTGAAGACGATGGCAGAAAGAATTTCGTTATTAGCTTCCGACGATGCAACTTACTCCCGCTTGAGCAGAAAAGCCGCAGAAAAAGTAAAAGATCTTTATGATATTGCAACTGGCTCTAAAAAAATTGAAGCGATCATCCTCGACAAGATTTGAATGTTGCCTTGCGGATAAGCAAGCTTTTGCGTAACTCTACTGCAATTAAGAGAGATTGAATAATCATTTCAGCGGTAAAGAGGGCTTGGCACTCTTGGGGTGCACAGAACGGGAGATTAAAGTGGGAACCATAGCAGAAAAGATATTCGAACGGTACAACGCTACCTCAGACGAGGAATGGCGAAAGATTATACAACGCTCAGCAACAGAGCCAAGTGTCGATGGAATTACTTTCCCCTTGGTCCCCGACCCGGATATCCAACGTGAGTATGTTGGATCAACCCTTGCTGAAAATACCCATGAGCCCTACCAATACTACAAGGCGATAAAGGATATTTATCTCTCCCATTTTGCCCAAATTGATGAAAAAACAAAACTTCTTGATGTCGGTTCGGGATGGGGACGAATTATCCGTTTTTTCATGAAGGACATTTTGCCGAAAAACCTTTTTGGCTGCGATGTATCTTCAAAAATCATTGATGTTTGCAAGACCAGTTTCCACGGAGAACTGGATTTTCAGTTAATAAAGCCTTTACCTGTCACCCCCTACGAAAACGAGTCTTTCGATATCATTGAGGGATATTCTGTATTTTCTCACCTTTCCTCTTTTGCCGTTCTCCACTGGATGAATGAATACTTTCGGATTCTCAAGCCAGGTGGCATGCTTGCAATGACCGTCTGGAAAGAAAGCCGCTTTGACTTTATACAAAAAATCCAGCGAGAAGCTTCTAAGTCTCCAGAATCGGAAAGGTACCTTTCTATCCTTCAATCATCCCTATCCGAAAACTGCGTTTTTGAAAGAGATGTCTATAAAAAAAGCGGTTTCGTTTTTATTCCATACTCATCTGATCTGGAAAACACTTATGGGGAGGCGTTTGTTTCGCCTGATGCTCTCATGAGCCAATGGCAGACGATGTTCGACCATATCACCAACTTCGAACTCGATGTCGACCAGCAGATTGTCATCTTACAGAAAAAAGACAACACTCAACAATTCAGTGACGAAACACTTCAAGCAATGGCCAGTGTCGCAAAAATGTACGACATCCAGTCAATCTGTGCCTGCGACTATAATAAAACGCTCTATAAGAAGAGGAATATCTTCCCGCCCGGACAATGGCTCGCCCGATTCCTTGGGGGTGGCAAATGAAACCCTTAATTCGCCCGATCGCATTTTACCTACCGCAATATCATCAGATTCCTGAAAACGACAAATGGTGGGGTGAAGGGTTCACTGAATGGACAAATGTTCGGAAGGCAGAGCCCCGCTTTCCAGGGCATTATCAACCCCACGTGCCCAGTCAGCTCGGCTACTACGATCTAACCTCAGCGGACACCCGTAAAGCCCAGGCCGACCTGGCTCGGGAAAATGGCATTCACGGTTTTTGTTACTACCACTATTGGTTTAACGGTAAAAGACTGCTTGAGAGCCCTTTCAACGAAGTCCTGCGGAGCGGGGAACCCGACTTTCCTTTTTGCATCTGCTGGGCCAATGAGAACTGGACCCGGCGCTGGGATGGCCAGGAAAGAGAAGTCCTCATGCAGCAAAACTACAACCACGAGGACGATCTAGATCTCATCAAAAGCCTCTTCCCTGCTTTCGAAGACCAAAGACACATCAGGGTGAATGGAAAGCCGTTATTTATTGTTTATCGTACCCATCTCTTACCTGACCCGAAACGAACCACTGAAATCTGGCGGGAAGCTATGCACGACGCCGGATTGGGCGAGATCTACTTGGCCCGCGTCGAAAATCATCACAATGCCGCAGAACCTGATCCTGCTACCATCGGTTTCGATGCCGCCATTGAATTTGCTCCCTACTGGGAATCTATGGGCCCAAACATCAGCAGCGAGGTGAAGATATCCGAAGAATACACCGCCAGCAATCCGCAGATTTATGATTACGACCAGTGCATGATGAATATGCTTGGCAGAAAAAAAACGGATTACAAGCTTTTCAGGGGGGCATTCCCATCATGGGACAATTCGGCCCGCCGAAGAAATGAGCCCGTTCTGCTTATAAATTCCTCTCCAGAAAAGTTTGCTTTCTGGCTCACGCAAATAATTCGCTACACGTTAGAAAACTATGACGATGATGAAAGGTTGATATTTATAAATGCCTGGAATGAATGGGGAGAAGGCTGCCATCTAGAACCAGACAATCAATACGGAACTAGGCATCTAGAAGCAACCAGAGTTGCCATAACACAAGCAACAGATTTTTATAATTTGACCCAAGATACGAGATCTTTAGGCATCGACAGGGAATTTCCTTTTGATCAGTGGTACCAAAAAATTAGTAAGTCCTACAAAGAAAACAACCAATATCCCAATATCCATGATGAGGCATTAAAATTCTTTAGCAATTACCTCCTATTCCAGAAGCCCGAAATAAATACAGAAATCTTGGAACAAAGAATAAGAGACCTGCATAACTCACTAAGCTGGCGTATTACTGCGCCCTTAAGAGCAGCTTACGACAGAATATTTAAATAAAGGGGTAAAGGTGTTCTGCAGAGAATGGCCTCGAAAAATGAAAATGTCTGAAGGCCAATACTTGAATCAGTGAACAAACGAACTTAGCACTATTTTCGATCTTAGGGTGCAATACCAGGGGATAACAATGATCTATAACGACGAATTCGTTTGGCTGCATTTTCCCAAATGTGCCGGGACAAGGATCGAACAATTATTCAGAAAATATTTTCCCAACGAACCCGGACTTCACCTTGATCCGGTCGATGCCGACAATCCTGAGGTGCCTTGGCATGACACGATAGCGGACAGGGAAACCCGTGACCCATCTTGGAAGTTGGGAAATCGAAAGATTATTTTCCCTATACGCAGGCTCCCAGATTGGCTGCAGAGCCGTTACAATTTTGAAGCAAAGCGCTCCCCTCATCTGGACCATCGATCAGAACTACTCCTGGAGGGGCGCTTCCTGGAAGAGAGTGGAAAGGAAAACAACTCCGAAGGGTACATTAAACACTATCTACCGGCCAAATATCTACAACAAGTGGAATTTCTACGCGTGGAACACTTTTCCTCGGATTTTCGAGCCATCTTTGGAAAGTTGCTGGATATATCGAAAATCCCGGTTAGAGAGCTGAGCAGAAAAACAAATACGTCAAAATCATACTTGCCTGAATCGATCATTACTAGACTTGACGAAGCTTATGGGAAAAGTCCCTATTGGAGCAAAGTTGAAAGCCTGGCTTACCCAACTACTGAGAATGTTACATTTGAGAAGAATAGAGGTTTTTGGGGTAAGTTGAAGGATATTGTTTCTTAAAAAAGACAAAACACTAGGAGCTTTTTAATGGCAGTATTTCCCCGCTTTTTAGCCTTCTATCTACCCCAATTCCACCCGGTTCCGGAAAATGACGCGTGGTGGGGAAAAGGTTTCACAGAATGGACCAACGTTGCCAAAGCGCAACCGATGTCCAAAGGCCATTATCAACCTCACTTACCTGCTGACCTCGGTTTTTATGACCTGAGATTAGAAGAGACCAGAATTGCTCAAGCCGAATTGGCAAAAGCCCATGGAATTCATGGATTCTGCTATTACCATTACTGGTTCAATGGCAAAATGCTTTTAGAGCGACCATTTAACGAGGTACTCGACTCCCGCAAGCCTGACTTCCCCTTCTGCCTCTGCTGGGCCAATGAGAATTGGACGCGAACTTGGGATGGCCTTAGTACCAATACTCTGATAGGACAAGACTACAAAAATTATCAGGTTGAAGAACATTTTGAGTGGCTGGCAAACGCCTTCAGCGATCCTCGATATATAAAAATCAACGAAAAGCCATTGTTCCTAATTTATCGGGCCGATCAAATCCCACAACTCGGAACGGTCATTGAAAAAATGCGTAAAACCTCTCAACGTTTAGGCTTTAAAGATATTTACCTATGTGCGGTCAAAAACACCCAATTCTCTCTTACTGACAAAGAGGCGATTGGTTTCGGACTTGACGCATTAATAGACTTCCAACCAAGCGCGCGTCAACTTCCGCAAAGGACAATTAAAACTCCCGCTCCGATACTGAGTCTTTATGGACTATGGAGAAAAAAATCCGTTCCTATAGGCTATAAAGAATTCATTCAGAAAATTATTAATGCTCCATTACCAGAAATGAAAACTTTCCCCTGTGTTTTTCCTTCTTGGGATAATACTGCTCGAAGAAAAACCAGTGTGACCATCATTCAAAATACCGACGCAAACTTATTCAAAAGGTTTCTGGCTTCAGCGACAACAAAAATTGAGCATTATCCCGAACAGGAACATATTGTGTTTATTAACGCGTGGAATGAGTGGGCAGAAGGCTGCCATATGGAACCTGACCTGAAAAACGGGCATAATTTTCTACTTGCGTTAAAGAGCGTTGTGGACGGACCAAGACCGTAAGGCATCGAATGAAAGTTTCTATTGCCCTTTGCACCTATAACGGAGAAAAACACTTTCCGGAACAGCTCAAAAGCATTTCTCGACAAAGCTGCCTTCCCGATGAGTTGGTTGTCTGCGATGATTGTTCCACAGATTCAACGCTCAAGATTCTGGAAGACTTTTCCAGAACAGTTCCTTTCGAAGTCCGTATTTTCAACAACGAAACAAACCTAGGCCCAGCTGGAAACTTTGCCAAAGCTATCAGCCTCTGCCAAGGCAAATGGATATTCCTCTGCGACCAGGATGACCGTTGGCTGCCGGATAAGATCAAAACTTCTTCTGAGAAACTGGCACGGATGGAAGAAACGTTCGGCCAAGACATGCCATTACTGGTCCATACCGATGCAATCGTTGCTGACGAGGACATGCAAGAATTATCCTCTTCGCTGTGGGCGTTTCAGCACAGCTACCCTGAAAAGGTCATCCGCTGGCAAAACTCCTCAACCAGAATCTGGTTACTGGCTGTACAGCCGTTTTGAATCGGGCCTTGTGCGATAGAGCACTTCCTTTCCCAAAAACAATGGTGATGCATGACTGGTGGTTGGCACTGGTCGCCGCAGCTTTCGGACGGATCGATTGTGTCCCCAACCAAACACTCCATTACCGCCAACACGGTAAAAACGACACCGGGGCCAAAGCGTGGGGGATGCAAGGAGCACTGACCTTGCTGGTAAGTCACTTTTTTAAAAATGACGAAGTGTCACTGCGTACCAGGGCTCAGGCTACAGAATTCTTGACGACGTTCAAAAGTGAATTATCGCCACAACAGCAAAGGACAATTGCGGCGTTCATTGAGCTGCCTCACCGTTCTTATTTGGTCCGCAAATATCTGACGCTCAGGTACGGCCTTCACTACCAGGGATTGCTGAGAAATATCGGCAACCTGTTACTTAAATGAGCACAATGGCTACCCCCATGATTTCAGTCTGCATGGCAACCCACAACGGCGAACAGTATCTCCGCGAGCAGCTCGTTTCAATCCTGAGCCAGTTGGGCAAGGATGACGCACTGATCATCTCCGACGACTCCTCAACTGATGCCACACTGGAAATCATCCACAGCTTCGGCGACGCCAGAATCACCCTGCTGGAGGGGAATAATTTCTACAGTCCGATTTACAATATCGAAAACGCCATCAAGCAGGCAACCGGAGAACTGCTGGTACTGGCCGACCAAGATGACATCTGGCTAAACAACAAACTGGCAGTGATCCGCCAGAAGCTAAGCAAGAAAACCGACCGACCGGCTCTGGTGATGATGGACGGCTATATTATCGATGTCGAAGGCGTACGGACCGGGCAGACCATCTTCAGACGTCAGTCACCAAAACATAAGATCCTGGCCAATCTCTACGACAACTGTTTTACTGGCTGTACTCTGGCTTTCACCCGGCCACTGTTGGACTTGGCGCTGCCCTTTCCGCCCGGCATCCCGATGCACGATTCCTGGTTGGGAATTCTGGCCCTGTTGCGAGGTAAGGTGGAGTTTGTTGCCGAGAAGACCATGGAGTACCGCCGGCACAGCACCAACCTGAGCTACCGACGGCGGAATCCGTTACTACAGATCCGCTGGCGTCTCTGCCTCGGGTACCAGCTCTGGCGTCGCTGCCAGCGTGACAAGCCGTCGTCTTAAGGCCCGCAGTTAGGATAATTGACAGTTTAATTCAGTGGTGTCCGGTTTGGTTCCTGCTGATGATTTAAAACGATCAAATCCCCCCTCAATCCCCCTTTGCTAAAGGGGGTGGCAAGTATTCCCCCCTTTGAAAAAGGGGGGCTAGGGGGGATTTATGCGGTCATTTGGCAAATTGTTCTGACTGCAAATATCTAGCCGGACATTACTGAGTTTAATTCAGCTTTTTGACCGCAAAGTGAAAGAGTTCGGCCATATTCGTAGGTATGGTCAGTAGCCAAGCTCCCACGACAGTGGAGTTTCTGAGCCGACAGAATACCCGCCAGTCGTGGTAAGACTATTGCATAACAGATAAACTGTCTTTCCGTCTTTGGGTTGCCACAAAGGAATCCAGTCTATTACAGAACTGTAAGGGTAAGTCATTCATGCTGTTCTTCACCGACCGCATCCAGTTTATTTCCATCAGCTTCAGCCTGGCTGTTTTTGCTTTCATTTTCTGGTTGGTCAAAAACAAGAAGGTCAAGGAAGAATATTCGCTGCTCTGGTTCGCCACGGCGCTGGCCTTTCTCTACATGTCCCTCGACCGTTACGCTGTCGATCGGCTCGGCAACCTGTTCGGCATCGCCTACAAACCGACCATCATCCTGCTGATGATCAGCGGCTTTCTCACCTTGGTGCTGATCCATATCACGGTCGTGATTACCCGACTGGCCAACCAGAATAAAGCGTTGATCCAGGGGATGGGTCTGGCCAATCTCAAACAGAAACTGGCTAAGGCTGCGACGTCGGGGGCCAGGAAAAACTCTAGCGTTCTCGTCATCGTCCCGGCCTACAATGAAGAACAGGCGATTGCCAAGGTGATAGGGGAATTGAAGGCCCTGCAACCGCCACCCGATGTGCTGGTGATCAATGATGGCTCGTTAGACCGCACCGGCCGGGCCGCCAAACAGACCGAACAGGCACTGGTGGTTGATCTGCCGGACAACCTTGGTATCGGTGGCGCGGTACAGACCGGCTTCAAGTTCGCCACGGCAGCCGGTTACGATTTTGCCGTGCAGTTTGATGGCGACGGTCAACACATCGCAACGGAAATCCCGAAGCTGCTCAAGGCTTTAACCGAGGACGATACCGACATCGTGATCGGCTCCCGCTTTCTCGAAAAACACTCAGGTTTTCAGTCGACATTCACCCGCCGGATCGGCATCAAGGTTTTCAGGGTCGTCAACTCCCTACTGATCCGGCAAACCATCACCGACAACACCTCGGGCTTCCGCGCCTATAATCGCCGGTCCATCGTTTTTCTGGCCAAACACTACCCGGTCGATTACCCGGAACCGGAAGCGGTGATCCTGCTCGGTAAAAACGGTTTTCGCATGGTGGAAGTGCCCACCGAGATGCGTGAGCGTCAGACCGGCGGATCTTCAATTTTCGGAATTTACAGCGTTTACTACATGATCAAGGTGCTGCTGGCGATCTTGATGACGGCGATACGGAAGCCGCTGCGCTGAAAAGACCGAAAACAGGCCCCCTGCCCCGTGAAAGGGCTCAGCGCTGTTCGGGCGGGTGCCCGACGGCGCCTTTCTTCACCTTGAGAACCCTGGCGATGGGAAAATCATTGTAGACCTCCTCAAACGAGTTCCGGTCATAGTTGCCGAGCAGATACTGCTGATTGAAGTTGCTGAGAAACAACTGCCGGCCCACCACCAGCACCCTGAAGATTTTACCCTTGTGCATCAGCACCTGCAGGTAGTACTCGCCGTCGTGCGGGTAATCCGTCTGCTTGACAACATAACCGTCGTTGACAAAGAGAGCGCTCTTGAGTGGAATATCATTCCGACCGTCGTTCATAACGCCGCGACTCAAATCGACAGTACCGTCTGAGCAGCGCATAACATTGTTCTCCATGGAAAAACATGGCAGATCAAAATAATCAGAAGACTGGCTCTGGCGACGATTGAAATCCCAGTTACCAAACCGGGCCAACGCTAACGTCTTCCAGATCATCGGTTCCAGATACAGAACGTAGACATTTTCCCCGGAAAATGGCTGCGAGTAATCAAACACCAGCTCCAGCATCTGCTCGGATGTCAGCTTCTCCCGTTGAATCTTTGCGCTCAGTTGATTGAAACCCTGATCTTCAAGGTATGCCAGCAGTGAAACCATATCCCCCTGCTCGGCAGACATCGAAGCGATTGAGGTCAAGGTGGTCCGCATCCCACCCTGGAGCCCACCATCATGGTAAGTGGCGAAATCGCCGATCTCCATCAATGCGTAGCCGTATTCCCAAAAAGGGGTAAACATCGCCGAATGCTGCGGCAGGCGCTCTTTCAGATCGAGAATGGTGCGGGTGGTCGCGGCAGCGAGCGCCGGTAGCGGAGGCTTGGGAAGTCCGCTGTATGCCATCGCCGAGAGAAAAGTTGCGAACAGCAGAAAAAGCGTCGCCAGTGATGCCAGCGCCTGCGGCAGGCGGGAACGCCGCCAGAGAAACTCGACGATAAGCTGAATAACGACACCAATGCCGACAGCGACCATGGGTGCCAGATACATGGAAAAACGGTTCGGGCCGATCAGAGACCAGGCCCCCAGCGCCAGTATTGGCGCCAGCGGTACCATCTGCCGAAAATGGCGGATACAGAGATAAGCCAGGCCGACAAACCCGACTGCCACCAGCGGCAGGAAAGGATGCAGCGTCTTCAGTGTCACCAGGACACCCTGAGCCTTGGCCTCATTAACCACACCAAGAACATTCGGCCAGGCAATCAGCCCGGTGGGCGGCGGTGAGATGTAGGCGTTTACGAATATCTGCAGGGAGTGAAGGATTTCGCCGACGTATCCCGGTCCGCTACACAGCAAAAAAACCACCAGAACACCAAGCAGTTGCCGCCACGGCAACCGCCTGAGCAGCAGGTAGACCAGCAGGACGCAGAAATAGATGGCGATAAAGCTTGACTGCTGGTACCAGCGAATAAACAGCTGCATCACCAGCCCCGCACCGGCGGCCAGTCCCAGATTCGCCCGCCAAGAGCGGTCCCGGCTGAGCGGCAGGATGAAGCAGGAGATCGCCAGCGGGAAAAAGACATTCAGCAGATCGGTATCGATCCGACCCAGCTTGATCCGCTCGAAGTAGGCTTCGCTGAACGACGCGAACAGGCCGCCGAACACCGCCGCCTCACCAAATCCGAATCGCTGAAAGTAGAAAAACAGCGGCAGCACGAACAGCCCGGCCAGCAGCGGGACCAGCAGCAAGCCGGCACGGTAATAGTTGCCGTCGGTAAAATTCTTGGCGAAGCTGATCATTTCGGCCAGCAGGCTCGGCGTATCCTTGTAGGTCAGCAGCGATCCTTCCGGATAGGCCTTGGTCGGTTCGGGCCGCCCCTTGCCGAGAGTGCCCGCATCCAGTTCCCTGGCCACCTTCAGCCAGTAATAGGAATCGTTTCCCGACATCGCCACCACGTCATCGACAACATAGATATCGCTGTGCTCCTGCCAGTAACTGTAGTCGGCAGAGTGCTGGTAAAAGGATATTCCGTAGACGACAAGGGTACAGAACAGCAGCAAAAGGAACTTCTGCCGGGTTGTAAATGAGATCTGCAGTTTGTGCATGGTTCTCCTGGTTCTATTTGTTCCATCACGTTAGTCAATAGCTATCGACTTCAGTCCAAGACTTTCAGTTGCTGCTCATTTTCTGTCATTCCCGCGCAGGCGGGAATCCAGGGATTGTCGTGGGGCTGGATCCCCGCATTCGCGAGGATGACGATTGAAACGGGTTTTTACTTTTCCAGGGGACTTTCAACACTATGTACTTTTCAGTGCATAGTGCTTCAACCCGATCCGCTGATTCGGTCACAGCGCCGTGGGTTGATCGCCGACATTACCCGACAGTGAAAATAGACTTCGGCCTACCGATCGCGCACGAGGCGGACATAATTCTTGCCGGTTTTCACGCTGGCGACCACCGCCCCGTAGGCAAAATCGACGCTCCAGGCGCCGTCGCCAACCCCGGTGTAGGGGGACGCCGACCAGAAGAACGCTGACGGCGCGGCCGGGAACAGCTTTTCGTTGATCGCCGGCGAGGAGCAGCTCAGTTCTACAATCGACTCGAGCTCGTTCTTGTTCGGCAGCCGCCAATCGTTGAAGCCGCCATACCGGTAGCCGTCAGCGGCTTTCAGTGCCTGAGACCAGGTGAACAGGGCACCCTCTCCCTTGCAGTTTCGCCCATCCCAGTTTTGCCCCAGGCTGCAGCGCATCCAGGTCAGCCCGGTGTTTTTTCCGAGCAGCGTCCCATCCTGCTCAACAGTGAAGTTCTCCTCCGGCGTACTGGCTGGAATCTCCTCGCTGCAGGCCTGTCCGGCCCAGGCAACCGCCGGGGAAAATAGAATCAGGAGGCCGAAAAGGATGACGATATTCCGTTTCATGTGTTCGCTTTCCAGTCTAGAAGGCAGTCCGACAATACATGACCGGCTGCAAAGCCAGCTGTTTAGCCCATATTCTCGGGCAGGCTTCTAGGAGGCTGTCCGAGAATACATGACCGGCTGCAAACCCAGCTGTTTGGCCCATATTTCAGCTCCTTTTCGGCCCATAGCTACGGCTATGAGCTCTCAAACGAGCTAAAACCTGTTCTCAAACTTCTGGGTTTTCGCTTCGGCCCCTATTCTCGGACAGCCTCCTAGGGGTTGTCCTGCCCGAAGGTGATCGTCTTGCCCCGCACCAGCCGCACCGGCCGGGGCAGGTTCTTTTCGCCAAGCTTCGACTCGCCGTAGAAAAAGTAGACCTGCCAAGCCAGTCCCGGCTGATCCTGATAGGAAGACGAGGTCCAGTAGTAATCGGCCACGGAATTCGGGAAATAGCGGGTGTCGATGGCCGGATCAATCCGGCCGTTGTCGACGATCGAGAGCAGCTCCCGCCGGGTCGGCAGGCGCCAGTCGCGGTAGCCGCACAGCCCCCTGCGATTGACCGCCTCAATATAGGTCGCCGTATCGCAGGCCCCCATCTCACAGGTCACACCACTCTTCTGCCCGGCGTCGCCGCCGTTGACCCGGTCATCCGGCAGGTACCATAAGTAGCTCTTGTTACTGGCGCGCAGTCCGCTGTCGGTCTTGATTTCCCAGGTCAAGCCGGTGACATTATCGAGGGTGCAGGACCATTCGTCGTAACCGGACCCCGGTTGTGGATTGGGAGGACATTTCTTCTCTCCAGCCAGCTCACCGCTGCGACAGTATTTGGCGAAATCGAAACCGGCGGTGCCGCTGCCTTGCTTGGGCAGCTTCCGAACGCGTGCCGCTGCGTCCCGACCAAGAAGGCCGTCCTGACCAGGGAATATGCGTGACAGTGCCTTGCAGCTTCGCTCCTTTTCCGGGCGCGAACTGTCGGCGCGGTGATTTTTTTTCAGGTCGGCGCACCAGTCGATGCCGGTATCGTTCAGTCCGCCGAAAGGGATCGCCTTGACCACCTCCGACAAGGTTTTCCGACCGCTCGCGTAACGGGCCTCCAGCTGAAACCAATAGGGCGAGTCATTGATCAGTTCGGAGACTTCGTGCCCGGCCTCGATCCCGGCCAACTCACTGCCATCCCGAAGTTCCGCACAACGGGCGAATCCCCCGTCCGGAATTTTTTCCCGGGCCGCGCAGAGATTGAAGGTCACCTTGCTGAAATCTGACCCGTTCCATGCCAGTTCAACCTTGCTCCGTCCAGGTGTCACCTGCAGGATCACCTGCTGAGAGCAGTCGACGAGCAGATCGGCCACCGAGGCGCCGGCAAGGGAGCCGGATGCGTTGGCCAGTTCGCAGATCCAGTTCTCACGTGCCGGCTGGCTGGCCACCTTGACCAGATAATCACTACCGTCATCAAGCGGCTGGGTGAAACTGAAAGGTCCGTTGGCCTTGAGAATCAATTCATCGCTGGCATTATTTGTCAATATAACTTGATCCCCATCCGGTAACCCGATAAGCGATCCGCCAATCGCATAGCCATTCAGAGTGCAGATCACATCGATATCCGTCACATTTTTTTCCGCAACGGTTCCACTGCCGGCACTGACCAGACAGGTCTGGGTCGGGGAGTTGGGCTGTGCCAGCACCTCAACCTTGTAGTGACTGCCGTTGAGCACTTCGGTCGCAAACCGGAACTCTCCGTTTTTGGTCACACTCAGCGTTTCTTCAGCATTGTTTCGCAACTGCAACTCTGTCGCGTTGACCAAACCTTGAATCATGCCGCCGATCACATAGGTTTCAAGCTCAAACTCAGCACGAACCCGCAAAGTCCTGACCAGCTTGGTGTCCATTCGCCGTGCTGTCGACACCCCATCGCTCCAGCGGACAAATCGATAGTTGGGATCGGCGAACGCTTCAACCGGAGCGGCATCGCTGCCGTGAGTAATCTGCTGTTCCGGTTCCCCTTTGATCGAGCCATGTTCACTCACCAGGTAGCTCAGCCTGTAACTGTTAAGGTCGAAGTTTGCCGTGACACGCAAGGCGCCCGCCACCTCGGTGTCAAGACGCCGCGCAGTCGTAACGCCATCACTCCAGCCGACAAAATGGTAGCCGGTTGCAGGGACGGCCGTGACCTCGCCACCGCTTCCCCCGTGCGCGACCAACTGCTCGGCCTGACCGGAAATCGTGCCGTTCTGGCTGGCCGCATAATTCAGCGGAAACATTTCAGTGGCAAAGTTAGCGGTCACGCGGAGGTTCCCGGTCAGATTGCGGTCGCTCCGCTCTGCTGAGGTCACCCCGTCGCTCCAACCGACAAAATGATAGTTCTCCGCCGGGATCGCCTGCACCAGCGTACCCTCGCCACGATCAGGGACGCTCTGAGAGGCCTGCCCGGAAATCGTGCCGTTTGCACCTGCGACATACTCGAGCCGGTAGCGGGTCTCGAAGAAGCGGGCACTCACCGCCAGTGACGAGGTCAACTGCTTGTCGATCCGAGTCGCCGTCTCCACCCCATCACTCCACCGCTTGAAACGAAAGCCGGTCTCCGGAACAGCGGTCACTTCCAGACCGTCCTCGCCATGAGCGACGGTCTGGATGATCGGGCCTTTGATTGAACCATGTTCGGTCGCACTGTAGGTCAACGGGTACTGATTGATGTCAAAGCCGGCCGACACCTGAAGATCCCCATCCAGGTTACGGTCAACCCGCTCCGGCGCGGTCAAACCGTCGCTCCATCCGGAAAAATGATAGCCCTCGGCAGGAACCGCCGTAACAGCCTGACTGCTTTCTCCCGCGAGCACCTGCTGTTGAACTGAACCCTCTATCCGTCCGTTCGATTCAGCTGCATAGTGCAGAGAAAATGATTGTTGTTTCCGCGCCGACGATTCCGTTTTGTCCTGTCCACAGGCGACCAGCAACAGACAACAGATAACCGTCAACAAGCACCGAAATGCGTTGCTTTGGAACAGACGATCACTGCCCAGCCATGAGGCGGACAATCGTCCTGTGATCTGCGTAATGTTCTCTTTCACTTTCAATTCAGTACCTTTTCAGGTTTTCAGGCAATGCTATCCCTCGCAACTAAAGCGTCGACCGGTTTCTCAGCAGGTTTTGTTGTCAAAATACTAGTACCTTGTAACGTCTATAATTTCGGATAAAGGCTCGTCAACTTGATTCTGGCGTCCGTCGTTGTGAACTGCCAATCAATTTTCCGAGTGCGGCTATTCCGGTGTTTCTCCCATACAGCGACTTCGGTTCGTATGG
>JAJRQB010000053.1 GCA_024280485.1 Deltaproteobacteria bacterium | reverse complement strand
TTTAAATTGTTGCATAAGCAGGTTCAGCAGCCCAGTGAGGGTTTTGTCGAGATCGCTGCTGCGGGATACGATTTTAGCCGCTTCGTAAAGCACGCTTAATTGGTCGCGACTCGCGGTTCTGCTGAGGGTTACAGAGCCGAAAATGTCGAATACATCTTCCATCTCACTTCCACGTGTTGAGAGGTAATTATCGAGAATGATTTTCGCTGGTGCTGAACCGACATAGCCAGCGAGAGTTCTTTCAGTAAATGATTTAAGAGCAGGAATCTCATGGTCGGCCAAGCTCCCTTTGCTGTTGATTTCGTGATTACTCAAGTAGGATGAAATTGCTGTATTTGCGGCTTTTTCTCCTATGAATTTTGACATTAAATCGACAAATTCAATAATGGTTGGAGCCTTGCTGATACGACGGCGTTGCAGCGGGACAGGATTGTCACCGTAGGCATCAATAAAATGTTGGGCTTGTTCCTGTTCAGTTGTTTTCTGTTTACAGAAAAAACTCAGGGAAAGAAATGAACCAAGGTTAAAAAACATCGTCCAGAAAAGAGCATTGGTCCAAATGTCAAAGCCGGTCAGACCAAAGAGTTGGAGTGGACGTAACAAACTTAGTCCAAATGGTCCCTGATCGAGAATGCTGCTCTCCATCCAGCCGGAAAGTACAAATGAAGGAACCAGCAAGGTATAGAACCACAAAAGAAAGCCGAGACTCAGGCCAACCAGAGCTGCTTTTTGATTGGCGCGTCTCCAGTAGAGGCCGCCAATGACAGCAGGCGCAAATTGTGCTGCAGCAATAAAGGAGATAAGGCCCATATTGACCAAGGCGTATGAATCACCGATCACTCGATAGTAGAGATAGCCTAAAAAGACGACGCCGATGATTCCGAAGCGTTTAAGGTTAATCAGAATAGCTGAGAAATCGGTGATATTGACCTTCAGGCGTAGAATTAACGGCATGATCAAATGATTGAGAATCATGGTTGACAAGGTGATAGACGAGACCATGACCATGCCAGCGGAAGCAGAGAATCCTCCAACGAAGACAAATAGTGCCAGCCAGGGGTAGCCGGCCGCTAAAGGGATATTGATTACGAAGTAATCGGCTTGCGAGGTGTCACCTCCACTCAGCAATAAGCCACCAAGCGCGATAGGAATAACAAAAAGATTCAGTAAAAAGATATAGGCAGGGAAGCGCCACATAGCTCCCTTAATATGATCCTCGTCAGCATTCTCCACGACCATTATGTGAAACTGGCGTGGGAGAAACATAATAGCCATCATCGAGGCAAAGGTCAGAGTAAACCACTTTGTGTAGGGAATAGAGGCGGTATCCAGCCGAAAAAGAGAGAGTCTTTCGGGGAACTGTTGCGCAAACCGAGCGAAAATGTCAGCGAAACCATCAAATAAACCGAAGGTAACGAAAAAACCAACCGCTAAGAATGCGAATAGTTTGACGATAGATTCGAATGCGATCGCAGCGACAAGGCCTTCATGCCGTTCAGAGGCATCAAGATGTCGAGCTCCGAACAGGACACCGAACAGACTTAGAATTAAGGCCATGATGAAGGCTGTATCAACATAGCCCGGTAAGGCAGGGAAGAGATCTTGAATTCCGACTTCGGCAACTGTTGTCGGGCTGACGAGCAGATCAAATGTTCGGGCAACCGCTTTTAGCTGCAATGCTATATAAGGCATAATTCCCAGCACTGCAATCAGGGTAACCAAGGCTCCCAGCAGAGGAGATCGGTCATAGCGGCTGGAGATGAAGTCAGCGATGCTGACGATGTTCTGGTCTTTACTGACCCGCACCATCTTGCGTAATAGAAACCACCAGGTAAAGGCGATCAGGGTTGGGCCTAAATATATCGGTAGAAAATCGAGACCACTGGTTGCTGCCCGGCCGACACTGCCATAGTAGGTCCAGGAGGTACAATAGACTCCCAGACTGAGGGAATAGATGTAGGGATTGTTGATCAGGCTGCGGCCAATCTGTCTTCTGGCATCAGCGTAGTAAGCGACTGCGAAGAGAATGGCAAAGTAGCCGATTGAAACCAGAGCGACGATGAGGGGCGAGATCATTCTTTCTCCTCATCATGAGATTTATTCTGATCTTCATTCTGTAGACGATTGATAAAGAGGAAAATAACCAGAATGGAGATCGGCCAACCAATGAAGAAATAGAAAATTAGAATCGGAATACCGAAAATTGAGCGCCCGGTATTGAAAATTTGTAAAAACGGGAAGTTGAGCATAATCACCCCGAGAATCAGGCAAAGAACCCAGGCTTCACGTGTTGATGTTGGAGTAGGCTCTTCCATTTATGTATCCCGTAGTTTTGTAATAGCTTCTCTAGAGGAAAGTCTACATTATATTCATGGAGTTGGCCAGTATTGACACGTATTTCCATGAGCTCTAAGTTACTGATATTGTTTGAGCTGATTTTTTATTTTCTTCACTTCAGAGCCTCTCGCTTATGGCTGGAAAATCAAGTCTGTAAAGAGAGGCCCTTTGTGACTACAATTTGGTATGAGGGTTAAATTTTTGGGCTCTGTTTTTAGAATATTGACAGACTGCTGATAGCTGCCTTCATCCTGGATTTTGGCTTGTTATCTTTAGTGAAACAACTTAATTAATTTCACGTGCTTTGTGAAGACAATACGTTTGAAGTGCTATAATCAGCGTTGCGTCAATTGAATTTTAAAGCCTATTAACATTTATGTAATTCTTAAAGTAAGTAATTTGATGGGGTGTCATGTGCCGTAAGTTTCTCTTTTTTCTAGGTCTTAGCTTTTTGAGTGGGTGTGCCATGTTTAATTCACCCGTTAATAATGTTGAGTCTGTGGTCCGACGGCCTTACGTCTCTGAGGTTACTCTCCCTGAGGCCAAGGCCGCTTTCGGATATGCGCAGTTCCGGATGCTGATCGTTGAAAAGCGTTGGGATGAAGCAACATTGGCCCTTAAGCGTGCGATCGCCTTTGACCCCCAATCGGAAAAACTCCAATTGACGCTGGCTAAAGCCTATTTGCATAATCAGCAGATTGACGAGGGGGGTGAAACTCTGGAGCAGTTATTGCGACAGTCTCCGCAACTGTCAACGGGGTGGGAGCTCCTTGGAGGAGTACGTGCTTATCAAGAGCGATATGTCGAAGCTGCTTCCGCTTATAAGCAGGTGCTATTGAAGGACCCTGCGAACGAAACCATACGTTTGCGCTTGATTACTGTTTATCGCCAGCAAAAAAATGTCGAAAAAGCCGTTGCCGAGACCAATACTCTTCTTGGTTTAAATCCCGATTCATTACCTGGGCGGTTGACTCTGGCGCGCCTGCAAAAAGGAAACCGACAGGCTGATGAGGCGATCAAAACCTATCGTGATCTTTTGGTACAGCGTCCCGGTCAGTTACAGACAATCCTGGAACTGGGACAACTCCTCGAAGGCGAGCAGAGGGTTGCTGATGCTATAGATCTTTACCGTGACAGTATCAATGATAATCCTGAGTTACTGGCGGTTTACAAACAGCTGGCGCGGATACTTATTTTGCAGGAGCGATATGCGGAGGCACTTAGTCTGCTGAGACAAGCTCAGCAACGGCGGCCAGAAGACCTGCAGATCCTGACCCGAATTGGCTTGCTACAGCTTAGCCGCGAAGATTATAGCGGTGGTGAGGAGACCTTTCGCCGTACTCTGGAGCTACTGCCAGATGAGCCTCGCAATCTTTATTCTCTCGGGATGGCACTTGTTGGTCAGCAGCGAAACGACGAAGCCCTTGATATTTTTAGTCGTATTCCACAAGATTCTGATGTCTTTGCTGAAGCTGTTCTGCAACGCGGATACCTTTTTCGTCTTGAAGGTGATATTGAAAAGGGGATCGAGGTTCTGCAACAGGCTCTTGAGGCCGACAAACAGACGGTTGAAATCTACTATTATTTATCGGCTTTTCTTGCTGAGGCCGACCGTTTTGCGGCCGCAGGCCAGGTCGTACGTCAAGGGATAGAGTTTTTTCCGTATGACGCCAGTTTGCATTACCAGTTAGGTGTGATTTATGAGCGGATGGATGACCGAGTCAAGGCGTTAGCAGAGATGTCTCAAGTCCTTGCCAGCGAACCTAAAAACGCCGATGCCCTAAATTTCATTGCCTATCACTATGCCGAACTTGGTGAAAACCTTGAACAGGCATTGGTTCAGGCTCTCATCGCTATAGAGCAAAAACAGACCAGCTATATTCATGACACTCTTGGCTGGATCTACTTTCGCCTGCAGCGTTATGATGACGCACGTGATCAGCTTGAAAAAGCGGTGACGCTTGATCCAACAGATCCCTTGATACTGGACCATCTTGGCGATGTTTATGTCGCACAGAAACGCTGGGAAGATGCTGTAGAAGCCTACCGCAAGTCTCTTGATCTAGACAACGGATCAGCAACTGTCGATGTCAAATTGCAAAGAATACTTAAGGATCATTCCACCCGATGAGATTGTTTTATTTTGTTCTGACACTGCTGCTTGTCGGATGCGCTGGCCCGAAGCCGCAACTGCCACCGGCACCCGAATCACAAATTTTGTTGCAGAACCTTTCGCAACAGAGCCAGCGCTGGCAGCAGATTGATGCTGCCGCCAAGGTTGGGCTTCAGCGTGAGGGCAAGTATCTGTCGACTCAGCAGTTTATGCTGCTTGAAAAGCCGGACCGGCTTAGAGTTGATGTCCTCACACTCTTCAGCCAAATCGCCTTGCAGTTGACCGTTGATCAGGGTGAGTTGCAGGTATTTATAAACACAACAGTCCCTGGTCAGTTTTACCGCGGCCCGGCGAGTGATGAAGTGCTCGCGCGTTTCACCCGGTTGCCACTTGGTGCTGCTGAGTTGGTGAGTCTGTTGCTCTATGATCCGCCACTGTCGGACTATCAAACCATCGGAGTGGAAATGACTGAGGATCGTTACCTCCTGCGGCTGACTAATGGTGACAGGCAGCAGCAACTCTTGTTTGATGACCAGCTGCAACTTCGCCGTTGTCTCTACCTGAGGGGTGAGAAACCACTGATGATTGTTGACTACGGTAAATTTGATAAAAACGACAAGTTCCCACGTCGGATTCAAATTGATCTGCCCGCTCAGAAAACCAAACTGACTGTGAACTTTTCAGAGGTGATATTGAATAAACCGCATAAAGCGGGGCGCTTTCAATTAACTCCTCCCGCAAATGCGGTTCCATTGATTCTGCCTGGTTTCAACTCTGATGGGACGCGATCATGATGCGTTTTTTGGTGGTATTGTTACTGCTGTTTAACATGACGGCCTGTACAACAAATGAGCAGCCTACCGGGATGGAAGACCCTGTAGACAAGGTTCCTGCATTCGGTGACACTTTTATCGAGGGATCGATCGGAGACGCTTCGACCCTGTTGCCGGTTTTGGCTTCTGACGGTTCTTCCAGTCAGATTAATGGCTTGGTCTACAGTGGTCTGGTACGCTATGACAGTGGTCTCAGCGTGACCGGAGAACTGGCTGAGTCATGGGAACTTTCCGAGGATAATCTGACGATTACTTTTCACTTGCGTAAAGGGGTCAAGTGGCACGATGGTGCTCCATTTACCTCGGCCGATGTTCTCTTCACCTATCAGACCTATATCGATCCTGAAGTACCAACTGCCTATGCAGAATCCTTTCTACAGGTCATTGAGGCCGAGGTTCCCGATGATTATACCTTTCGAGTGACCTATGATAAGCCCTATGCTCCAGCGTTGATGAGTTGGGCTTTTAACGTTTTGCCGAAGCATCTGCTTGAGGGCAAGGATATTACAAAGAGTGAGTTAGCTAGGCGACCGATCGGTACCGGGCCCTACCGGTTTGTAGAATGGCAGGGTGGTGAGAAGATTGTTCTGGAGGCAAATCGGGACTATTTTGAGGGGAGTCCTTACATCAAGCGTTATGTTTTTCGCATCATACCTGATATCACGACCCAGTTTCTGGAACTACAGACCGGCGGACTTGATTTCATGAACCTGTTGCCGTTGCAATACAAACATCAGACCAGTACACCTGCATTTAAACGTCTGTTCAATAAATATCGCTATCTCGCCTTCGGTTTCACCTACCTGGGATACAACCTTAACCGCCCCATGTTCATGGATCGGCGGGTACGCCAGGCTCTATCGTTTGCGATCAATAAGCAGGAGCTTGTCGATGGTGTGCTGCTTGGTTACGGTAAGGCCGCGACCGGGCCCTACAAATCAGACACATGGGTATATAATCCTGAAGTCCCGCGCTACGATTACAACCCGGAGAAAGCGCGACAACTCCTCGCCGAAGCGGGTTGGTCCGATACCGATAACGATGGCATCCTCGATAAAAATGGCGCAGCCTTTCAGTTTACGATTGTGACCAATCAAGGGAATGATCTGCGCAGCAAAACCGGTGAAATCATCCAGCGTCGTTTCCGGCAAGTCGGAGTTGATGTGCAGTTACGCATAATCGAATGGGCGACCTTTCTCAAAGAGTTTATTAATCCCGGCAACTTCGATGCGACTATTCTCGGCTGGTCCACTGGGCCTGAACCTGATCAATATAATATTTGGCATTCGAGTAAAACCGGGCCACGCGAGTTGAATTTTATCGGGTACAAAAACCCTGAAGTTGATATGCTGCTCGAAAAGGGACGGCGGATATTTGATCAGGATGAACGCAAACTGATCTATGATCGTTTTCAGCGAATTCTGGCAGAGGATCAGCCCTATACTTTTCTTTTTGTTGGTGAAGCTCTACCGGCAGTGGCCAGCCGTTTTTATGGCATTAAACCCACTGCCGCTGGAATTCGTTATAATTTCAATCAATGGTATGTTCCACAGGGACTGCAGAAATTCAGTCGCTGATAGATTTTCTCCTTCGTATCTGGATTACCTATGTACCGCTATTTGTTGCGCCGACTCCTGATGATGGTTCCGCTTTTGATCGGGATTACCTTGATCTCCTTCACGGTGATCCATCTGGCACCTGGCGAGCCGACCGATATGCAGACTCAGATGAATCCCCAGGCCAGCTCTGACCTGCAGGCCAAACTGCATAAACAGTATGGCCTCGATAAGCCATTACCCGAGCAATATTTGCTCTGGCTCAGCCGTTTGGTGCGTCTCGATTTTGGAGAATCCTTCGCTCAGGATAATCGGCCGGTGCTCGGCAAGATTACCGAACGACTGCCAGTGACTATCCTGCTCAATGTTCTTTCTCTTGTGGTGATTCTGACCGTGGCACTGCCGCTGGGGGTGATATCGGCAGTGCGCCGCAATAGTTTTTTCGATCGAGCGACCACGGTGTTGGTCTTCGTCGGCTTCGCCATGCCTTCTTTCTGGCTGGCATTGTTGATGATGGACTGGCTGGGCGTGCGTCTCGGGGTGCTGCCGGTCTCGGGGCTGAAGTCTCTCGGGTATGAGTATATGAGCCTCTCTGAACAACTATTGGATCGCATCGCGCATCTGGTTATTCCGGTCTTTATTGCGGCAATTGGTGGTTTGGCCGGGTTTTCACGTTACATGCGTTCCAACATGCTCGATGTTATCCGGCAGGATTACATCATGACTGCACGTGCTAAGGGTTTGTCGGAACGGGTAGTCATCTACAAACACGCACTGCGCAACGCGTTGTTGCCAGTTATAACGATCCTTGGCCTTTCTGTCCCGGGATTGATTGGCGGTAGCGTTATCTTCGAAACGATCTTTGCGATTCCGGGGATGGGGAAGCTTTTTTATGATGGGGTCATGATGCGGGATTACCCGTTGATCATGGGCGTTTTGGTGATCGGTGCAGTATTGACTCTGGTCGGCAATCTGTTGGCCGATGTCTCATATGCACTGGCTGATCCACGCATAAGAAACAGCGAATAGGGGGGTATCTATGTCAAAAGCTACTAAACTGGGGGCAATGCTACTCGAGGCTGAATTGATCGATAAGTTCCAACTCGAGTCAGGGCTTTCATTTCAACGGAATGTCGGTGGGCGGATCGGCAGTGCTCTGGTCAAGTTGGGCTACATCGCTGAGGAGACGATCCTGCAATTTCTTGATGATCAGGAGAGTATCGTCAGGGTTGATCTCCAGAATCTGAAGATTCCACCAGAGGCCTTGACGGCAATCCCGGTGAACAAGCTTTATGAGAATATGGTTGTGCCTGTAGAGTGGCAATCAGAGGGAAAGTCTCGTGTTCTCGTGGTGGCGATGACCGACCCGACAAATCTTAAGTTGATCGATGATCTGCAGTTCATGGTTGGTAGCAAGATTCAGGCAGTGGTTGCACCTGAATTTGATATAGAAACGGCATTGAATCGTCATTTTCCAGCGGGTCGCCCGCGAACCACTGGTGTCAGGCCGATACCGAAACAGGCTGCTCAACCAAAGCGCAAGACGCTGATAGAAGAGTTGGATGCGCTCTCACCGCCCAGGACTGATAAGCGCTCAAGGGTGGACAAGGTGGACCATGCCGAAGATCGTCTCGACCGCTTGATCGCACTGTTGCTGCGCAAAGGGGTTTTGAATGACCGTGATATCGATTACCTGAAATAGACGGGAAGAGAGTCTGTGAAAAAAAAATCGTTCTGGTACCAGGTTGTCTGGGCCCAACTTAAACATAACCGCATGGCACTGTTCGGCGGTTCAATTGTCCTGTTGATGTTTCTCTTCGCTGGTCTGGCTGCCCTTTTGCCTGGCGACCCGGCAGCAATCAATATAAAACAGGCGCTGTTAGCTCCCGGCGGCGCACATCTGCTCGGCACGGATGACCTGGGGCGCGACGTATTATTGCGCATGCTTTATGGCGCGCGTATTTCGCTGCTGGTTGGATTTGTCGCTGTCGGTATCTCGACCCTGCTTGGCGTGCTGGTCGGCGCGTTGGCCGGGTTTTATGGTGGATGGGTCGATGCTGTTATTATGCGTTTTGTCGACATCATGCTCTGCTTTCCCACCTTCTTCCTTATTCTGGCCGTCATTGCGTTTTTGAACCCGTCGATCTGGAATATCATGATCGTCATCGGAATCACCAGCTGGATGGGAGTCGCGCGCCTGGTCCGTGCTGAATTTTTGAGTCTACGCGAGCGTGAGTTTGTTTTAGCGGCCCGGGCTGTGGGGGCCAGTGATTTGCGCCTGATTTTCCGGCATATGTTACCCAATGCTCTCTCGCCGGTTCTGGTTTCAGCGACCCTGGGTATCGCAGGTGCAATCCTCACAGAGAGTGCTCTGTCGTTTCTCGGTATTGGTGTCCAACCACCAACCCCTTCCTGGGGTAATATGCTTATTGCTGGCAAGCAGACTCTCGGTTATGCCTGGTGGCTGTCAGTGTTTCCCGGGTTGGCAATTCTTGTGACAGTGCTCGGTTATAATCTCCTCGGCGAGGGCATTCGTGATGCACTCGACCCGCGCTTGAAAGACTAACGTCGCTTTATGATCTATTGCGAGGATTTTCTGTTATGAGTCATCCCGAACTGACGATCGATTTGACTGCTGAAGAGTTGTTACGGTTGCGTTTTACAGCACTTGAAGCACAAAATTTTTCTCTGCTCTTTGCCAGTTATCATCCACGGGCTCCATTTTTGGAGCAGTTCTCCAGTCTCAATGCATATCTTGAATTTGCCGCTCAATCTCTCTCTGGGATGAGGTTTTGTGATGCCCTGGTCGGTGTCAGCCGTGTCACTGCCGATGGGGTTGAACAGATCTGCGCCATGCGGTTTGAACTGGGCGGGGACGAACAGATAATGTATGAACTGGCATTGCTGAAGCCGACTGATTCTGGCTGGCGTTACCACTCGGCGCAGAAATTGACAGCCGAGGATTACCAGGGGGAGTTCGCTGCGCTCGATTTTGTTCATTTCGACCAGCAAACGACAAAAGTCAGGTTTTAATAATTGCCCGAACTTCCGGAGGTAGAAACCGTCAGGCGTGGTCTGGAACCACTGGTCTGCGGTCGCCGAATTACACGCGTCGTCTGCCGTGTGCCAAAGCTGCGTTTGCCTCTTGACCCTCAGTTGGATTCTTTAATCAGCGGGCAGCGAGTTCTCAGCATCGCCCGCCGTGCCAAATATCTAATTTTTAATCTGGACAGAGATACCCTCTTGCTGCACCTCGGCATGAGCGGTGTGCTGCGATTGGTTGATTCCGAGACTCCGCTAGAGAAGCATGATCATGTTGATCTAGAATTGGATGATGGTCAGTTATTACGCTATAACGACCCCCGACGCTTTGGCCTTCTTCTCCACCTGCAAGGGGATCCGCTTTCCCATCGTCTATTACAACATCTGGGCCCCGAACCCTTCGGCACCGATCTGGCTAAAGACTACCTGTACATTAAATCGCGTAAGCGCAATCTGGCGATCAAGACCTTCATCATGGATCAGAAAATTCTGGTCGGAGTGGGGAATATCTACGCCAGTGAAGCGCTCTTTGCTGCCGGTATCGACCCCCGCAGAGCAGCTGGGACTATAACTCGTAAAGAATCTATCAAGTTACTGCAATGTATCCAGGCGATCCTCGCCGAAGCGATCACCGCTGGTGGCACCACCCTCAAAGACTTTCGTCAAAGCGATGGTAAGCCGGGGTATTTTAAACAGCAGTTACAGGTTTATGGGCGTAAAGGCGAGGGCTGCCTGCAATGTGAGGGTCAGGTTCAGCAGTTGGTGCAGGGGCAGCGCTCGACGTTTTTTTGTGAAAAGTGCCAGACCTGAAAGTTGCGAAGAAGACGTTTTGTTCCTGTTTAAATGAGTTTGCCTGCAAATTCCAAACGATATACAGTAGTAAATAGATTGTCTCATTAAAATCGCAGGAGGGTTTTCTGGGTATGTGTGCTTTTAATCGTGACCTTCATTCTCCAACAAAAATCGTTCCTCCCTCGAGTCAACATTGTCTTACTAGGGTCAAATTGCTCGGAGAGCTTGGAGTCCTGAGTGATACTCATCAGGCTGTATGGATTACCGCACCTGCCGGGGCAGGAAAAACAAGCCTTGCAGCCAGCTTTGCAACTCACCTGCAGGCACCGATACTCTGGTACCAATTCGATCCAACTGACGAAGATATCGGTTCATTTTTTTACTACCTTGGTCTGGCGTCTCTTCAAGCCGGGGTTCAACAGCCACTCCCTTCATTCTCAACGGAACACTTAAGTAACCTTTCTGTTTTTGCTAGAAACTATTTTCGACAGTTACTGCAGCAACTCGCACCGGGAACCTGTCTGATTTTCGATGATCACCATGATATCCCTGAGGAATCACCACTTCAGCAATTGTTACCCATTCTGCTTGAGGAGAATTCAAGCGGGCACCGAGTTATTCTTCTCAGTCGAGAGATGCCCCCTTCGTCCCTTTCCAGGCAAACCCTTTACGGCTCACTTGGAATTCTCAGTCAGAAGGAACTGCAGTTTACATTGGAAGAGTGTCTGAATTTCAATAGAGAGCGCTGGCAGAATCAATTCGACAACACTTTTCTTGAAAAAGCCTATCAACTGACACAGGGTTGGGCGGCGGGATTGGTATTGCTTCTCGAAGGTGCAAAGAGATCGCCACGCCTCCTCGAAAGTTTCGACTCGGTTGATAAAGGGCTCCTGATAAATTATTTTGCTGAAGAACTATTTTCAGGGTTGGATAAAGAGGTTCAGAATGTTCTCTTGATCACCAGTTTTCTCACGCCAATTCAAATATCTACTGCTGTTGAACTGACGGGCAATCACGATTGCGCGCAAATTTTTCAGCGTCTTCATAAAACGAATTGTTTTACGACCCGAACCCATGGAAAGGAGGATCATTATCAGCTACATCCGCTTTTTAAAGAGTTTTTGCAGCATTCGGCGTTCAATTCCTTTTCTGGCCCTAAGATGCGGTCTGTCCTGCTCAATGCCGCATCCGTTTTAGAGAAATCAGGTCACACCGAAAAAGCTGCCGAACTGTATATGAAAAATCAGAACTGGGAGCAGCTCAAAAAACTTATCCTTCACCACGCCGAGCCGATGCTCAAACAGGGACGTCTCAGTACTCTCCTTCACTGGTTAAAGGCAATCCCTGAGGAAAACCTCCAAAATGACCCCTGGCTGAACTTCTGGTTTGGACAATGTCAACTAGCCATCAATCCGTTTCAGGCCCGTGAATATTTCTCTAATTCATTCAGGCTTTTTTCTGTTGCCGAAGACAGGGTGTCTAGCCTGATGGCTTGGATCGGAATCATCGATTCCTACGTGTTTGCCTGGAGCAGCTTTCTGGACGTCGACCCCTGGATCGAAAAATTTGATGATTTGATGGTCAATCCTCCTGATTTACCTCCGCAAATCGAAGCCCGGGTGGT
>JAJRQB010000052.1 GCA_024280485.1 Deltaproteobacteria bacterium | reverse complement strand
TTCGGAATCAAGCGTCTGATCGAACGGATCAACACCAAGCGCAAGGATGGTGGACGTGAAGGGGGAGTAATCTGGCATACCACTGGCTCGGGCAAGTCATTCACCATGGTATTTCTATCCAAGGCGTTGATCCTTCACGATTCTCTCAAGCAGTGCCGCATCGTTGTAGTGACCGATCGGGTTGATCTGGAGAACCAGCTGAGTCAAACCTTTTCAACGGGTGGAGAGCTTGCTGGCAAGAAGGATAAGGCGGCCGCCATGGCGACCTCTGGCAGACGCCTCGCTCAACAGATCGGCCAGGGCACAGAACGGATCATCTTCACGCTGGTGCAGAAGTTTAACACCGCCGCCAAGCTGCCGGAGTGTGTCAATACCAGTTCCGACTTGATCGTGCTGATCGACGAGGGGCACCGCTCTCAAGGGGGCGAGAACCATATCCGCATGAAGCACGCACTTCCCAAGGCCGCCTTTGTCGCGTTCACCGGGACACCGTTGCTCAAGGATGATAAGACCACTAACAAGTTCGGCCCCATCGTCCATGCCTATACCATGCAACGGGCGGTTGAGGACAAGACCGTCACCCCGCTGCTCTATGAGGAGCGCGTTCCCGATCTGGATGTCAATGCGCGCGCCATCGATAGCTGGTTTGACCGCATCACCGAAGGGCTGACCGAAGAGCAGCGCACCGACTTGAAAAAGAAGTTTGCCAAGAAGGGGCAGATCTGCCAGTCGGAAGATCGCATTCGTCTAATCGCTCTCGATATTGCCAATCACTTCGTGAAGAATATCGATGAAGGCCTGAAGGGGCAGATCGCTTGTGACAGTAAAAATTCGGCCATTAAGTACAAGAAGTTTCTCGATGAAACAGGGCTTCTTGAATCAGCCGTGGTGATGTCACCCCCAGATACCCGAGAGGGGAATACCGATGTCGATGAGGAGAGCTTGCCAGAAGTGGCCAAGTGGTGGAAAGAGAATGTCGGCAGTCAGGACGAGCAGACCTATACCAAGAGCGTGACCGAGCGTTTTGAGAATGACGATGATCTCAAGTTGCTGATTGTGGTCGACAAGCTGCTGACCGGCTTCGATGAGCCGAAAAATGCGGTGCTTTATATCGACAAGCCGCTCAAGGAACACAACCTGATTCAAGCCATTGCTCGCGTTAACCGTTTGCATGCGAAGAAGGCTTTTGGTCTGTTGATCGACTATCGTGGGATTCTGGCCGAACTTGACACCACCATCGCCAAGTATCAGGACCTGGCAAGCCGGACACAGGGCGGTTTCGATATCAACGACATCGAAGGGCTCTACCAGCAGATGAGTACGGAATACAAGCGTCTGCCCCGGCTTTATGATGACCTCTGGGCAATTTTCGCCCAAGTTAAAAACAAGAACGACATCGAACAACTGCGCCAGGTGCTGGTTCCCCGCATGCAGGAGATCGATGGAACGCTAGTCGATGTTAACTTGAAGGTTCGTGAAGATTTCTATGATGCGCTGACCACTTTCTCTTCCTGCTTTAAGGTTGCTTTGCAGTCGGCGACATTCTACGAAGACAAGAGTTTTTCAGAGGACGATCACAGGCATTACAAGGAGACGGTTAAGCAGTTCAGCAGCCTGCGGCAGTTGGCCAAGCAGGATGCTGGCGAGACCATCGACTACGACGAATATTCCGACCTTGTGAAGAAGCTTATGGACAAGCATGTTGTCGGTGTTGAGGTCCGTGAGCCGGAAGGGGTCTACGAAGTCGGCAAGATGGGGCAGAAACAGAATGTTGATGAGTGGAGCGAGGAGAAGACCCGCAACGAAACCGACATCATCAAGACCCGCATCACAAAGATGATCGAACAGAGCCTGCGTGACGACCCCTACGCCCAAGAGGCGTTCTCAAAATTACTGCGACTGGCGATCAAGGAAGCCGAAGCCCTCTTTGGTCATCCGTTGAAACAGTACATGCTCTTCCGCGAATTCGAAGAGAAGGTCATCAGCCGTCAACTTGACGAATTACCCGACAGTTTCAAGGGTAACCGTCATGCCCAGGCCTATTTTGGGATATTCAAGAAGATGAGCCCGGCCGGATTCCAGGGCATGTCTGAAGAACAGCAGCAGAAATGGGTCGACATCTCCTTTACCGTTGATGAGCTGGTAAACGTCGCGGTGGCGGAGAACTCAATTAATCCGCAGAACATTGAGGCCGATATCCGCAAAAAAATGCTGCCGCTGATCTTCAAGGAGTGCAAGGCTATCGGGTCGGGGATGGATCAGGCTAAGAGGATCGTAGAGTTGGTGGTACAAATCACCCGTGTCGGCCTGAACGCAGTCTGATATGACATCCCTAGCTACATCACAAAACACATACATCATGTACGGTGATGAACGTATCGAGTTTATTACCGTCCCCCGTGGGGGTGTTAGCTTACGTGTGATGATTAAGGTTCATCCTGATTGTCGCGTTGTTGTTCATGCCCCGCCAGGAGCACCAGACGATGACGTTTATGATGCCGTGAGGAAGCGCGCACGCTGGATTTACACCCAGCTCAGACAATTCAGAGCTCAACTAGAGCATGTTTCGCCGCGAAGTTTTCGGAGTGGCGAGAGCCATTACTATCTTGGCAAACAGTACATGTTGAAGGTCGTTGAAGCCCCCCGTGACAAACAGAAGGTGAAGCTGCTGCGTGGGCATATAGAGGTGACCGTTCGGGCCAGGACGGCAGGGCGGGTCAAGGGACTGGTCTATGAATGGTACAAGGCGAGGGCCCGAGAGGTTTTTCAGCGACGCTTAGAAGCCGTGCTGGAACAGGCGCTCTGGGTTCCGAACCGTCCCAATATCCGACTGCTTGGCATGAAAACCCAATGGGGTAGTTGCTCACCCGGGGGAACCCTGACTCTAAATCCGCACCTAGTTAAAGCTCCCCGTGAGTGTATCGATTACGTCATATTGCACGAGCTGTGTCACATTGCCGAGCATAACCATAGCGATAAGTTTTACCGTTTGATGAAGCAGGTATTGCCGAATTGGGAGCAGGTCAAAGGGAAGCTGGATGGGATGGCGAGCACGTTGTTGAATGGGGGGATTTATCGCCTTTAGATTGAGGTGCGGAACTAATTGTGGGCAGATAGAGTTCCGGGGATATTTATCTATACGGCAAGTGCGTTTACTGCCCCTTGTGAAAATAAGTCAGGTAGCACAACGAAAAACGCCTACGGACCGTATCTGGACCGTAGGCGTTTTTCGTGTCATTTTCGGATCGCAGGTTTGGGATACGAAGCCGCTGAAACTTATCAAAAGTTTTGGCCAGGGCGAGTGGATTTGAAAGAAAATAAGGGGTCAGGTCTGCTGTTGGCTGTTGTCTGCGAACGCTTATCGATGTCTCGTTGTAGATTATTATCCTGATTCTTTCGAATCGATATTCGTTCGACTGAACATGCTCATGGTGGAATGGTTGTCACTGCTGGCACCTATACTAACGATGCGCTGAATTTGCCAAAGGCAAACCGGTTGATCTGATTGATGGTCAAAAGCTGGAAAAGATGGTTGCCGAAGTTCGTCAGGGAGAAGGACAGTTTCAAGCAGCTACAGATAAACTATGTCCGTCCTGTGGTTCGGTTATGCTGAAGCGGGTGGCCAAAAAAGGCTCGAGTATTGGTAATCAATTTTGGGGTTGCAGCACGTTCCCGAAATGCCGGGCAATTGAGAATATTTAATCATCCGATAAAAGATCGATGGCAGATCCTCCTCCGTTCAAGCGAGATAATTTTTACTTCCTCCAATTGTTAGCCAGAAGAGTGTTTCTTATTGTTGACTTTTTATTGATAAAACATATAATGAGAAACATATGTGGAGGATTACTCATGCCTGCTAAATTGTCTGTCTTATCTGAAGGGGTTGTCAGTCGCGCCGTTGATGTTGGAACGCAGATTCGCGCTCGGCGCAAAGCCTTGGGTGTCAGTGCGACAACTGCTGCCGAGGCAGCAGGGATGTCGCGGGTGACCTGGTATCGCATCGAAAAAGGTGTAACCTCTGTGACCTTGGGTGCCTGTCTCAGTGCATTGACCGTGCTGGGACTCGATATGAAGATTATTCAGCCCTCTCTTCATGGTCAGGACTCAGACGGTGGCCCGAGTAATGCCGAATCGATTCCTGTGCAGATCGCTCTTGCTGATTATCCTCAGCTTAAACAACTTGCATGGCAAGTGCACGGTGTTGATGCGTTGTCTCCCCGAGAGGCATTGAGTATTTATGAACGTAACTGGCGTCATGTCGATGTTGAAACGATGGAGCCGCGCGAAAGTAATCTTGTAGCTGCGCTCCGTAGGGTTTTTGCCGGAGATATTCGCAATGTTTAAACGACCCCATCACCAGCGGATTGCTCAGGTCTTATTGACGTTGAACGGGTCTCTGCTAAGAGAGCACTGTTGCCTCTTTGGTGGTGGTACCGCTATTGCTCTTAGTTTTGGTGAATATCGGGAGTCGGTGGATATTGATTTTTTGGTGTCAGATATTGATAGCTATCGACAATTGCGGTTATTGACGACCAGCTCAGCGGGAATTACGGCTCTTTTCCGGGAAAAGTCAGGTTCTATATCTCAAATTAGAGATGTTCGTGCCGATCAGTATGGTATCAGGACAATGCTGCTGGTTGCCGGTAAGCAAGTAAAGTTCGAAATTGTTCTCGAAGGGCGGATCAAGCTGCAGAATCCAGGTATCGATGATCAAATTTGTGGTGTCTCAACCTTGTCTCCGCTCGATATGGTAACCAGTAAATTGTTGGCAAATTCAGATCGCTGGGCAGATGAAGGAGTTTTCAATCGAGATCTGATTGATCTGGCGATGATGCAACCCGCTAGAGGTTTGTTTCGTACTGCGGTAACAAAGGCCGAGATCGTTTATGGCAAGGCAATTGTGAAAGATCTTGGTACAGCTATAGAAAAATTCCAGCTGCGAAACGATTGGTTGGAACGGTGTATGCTGGCGATGGAGATCACTATTCCCAAGGCCGTTCTTTGGGAGAGAATTCGTGCCTTGCGGCGGATTGTGTCTTGAATTCGAAACTAGGGACGCTTCCCTGTTTTCGGTATGCCACCATCTTCTCAGACGACAAAGGCCCCCGATTTAAAGATCGGAGGCCTTTCTGATTAATCTGCTTCGAGAGAGTACGGTCAACTATTCCTTTTTATCCTGTTCTTCGGCCAGCGTCTTCACTGCTGAAGTATTCTCATCGACGACCTTTAAGAGGTGGTCGAGTTCTTTGTATCCTAGAACAATTTGGCCATTCGGCATGATCAGGGTTGGGGTGCTGCGAATGCCTAGGCCCGCTGCAATCTGCAGGGTCAGGTCTATCGATGCGTTCTTGCAGGTCGGGGGTGCGAGCTGCTGGCCGGAAAAGGCGGCGTCAAGCAGTTCGAGAGATTTTTCGCAAAGAATTGTTTCTACCGCTTCGCGGGAGTTTTTCTTGATCGGCATCAGTTTGATAAGCCATGCGATATCGGGGCGAACCTCGAGTGCTTTTTTGAGCTCTTGGTGGAGTTTGCTACAGTAGGGGCAATGCGGATCGGTAAAGACAACCACTTTGGTTTTTGCTTGCGGATCTCCAAGAAGCAGAGCGTCATCCAGGGGGATACTGGAGATATCGACCGGGTTGAGCTCACGGTAGTGGCTTTCAGTCAGGTTCTTGCGGTTGGCTAGCTGAATGATGTTACCTGAGATCAGATAGGATTTAGAATAGTCGAGATAGAGCGGCCAGGTTTTATCGTTCATCTTCATATCGACTCGCCACAGACCGGGGACTTCGGCGGGGGAGACACCAACCACTTCACCTTCTATCTGTTTGAGAGCCTCATTGGCTTCTGCTTTAGACAGGTCATGGCAGTCGATGCAGCTACCAGTACCACAACCTTCTCCTTCTGCCATAAAGGCTGCAGCCGGGGTTGCAATCAAAAGAGCGGCAATGATGACGAACAGTGATTTCATAAGATTCTCCTGTTTAGTATTTCAAAATCGATCGGTATCTTAACAGCGACAACAGTTGCTGTACAGGGTGTGTTAAGACAAACTGTACTCTTTGTCTCTCGGGAAAAATGGTTTGACAATTATCAGCCCACTTTCTATAGTTGTGCCGCTCCAACTCCCGGTTTCATGGGGGTTTTTTGTTTGATTGTACTTCAATTTGATTTGATTCCGATTAAGAAAGAGAGTGACTGTTATGTCAGCAACGCACAAGATTGCAATCCTTCCTGGTGATGGTATCGGTCCCGAAGTGATGGCTGAAGCGCTTAAGGTTTTGGATGCGGTAGAAACTAAATTCGATGTTAAGTTCGAGCGTACTGAGGCGAACGTCGGTGGTATCGCTATCGATCGTGAAAATAAGGCGCTGCCCGAATCCACGATTGAAATTTGCAAGGCTTCAGAAGCAATTCTGTTCGGCAGTGTTGGCGGGCCCAAGTGGGAGACTTTGCCTCCTGATGAGCAACCTGAGAGGGGTGCATTGTTGCCGCTGCGTAAGATTTTCGGTCTGTTCTGTAATTTGCGCCCGGCCATCATTTTTCCTGCCTTGACAGGTGCTTCGAGTTTGAAGGAATCGGTGATCGAGGGCGGTTTTGATATCCTGGTGGTGCGTGAGCTGACTGGTGGCATCTACTTCTCGCAACCTAAGGGAATTGTGGTCGAGAACGGTGAGCGTAAGGGTTTTGATACTATGCTCTATCGCGAAAGCGAGATTGTGCGGATCGCCAAGGTCGCTTTTGAAAGCGCGCGCAAGCGTGACAAGCGTGTCGTTTCGATTGATAAGGCGAACGTCCTGTCGACCTCGGTGCTCTGGCGTGAGGTTGTTGAGCAAGTGTCCAAGGATTACCCTGATGTTGAGTTGACCCATATGTATGTCGATAACGCTGCGATGCAATTGGTGAAATGGCCCAAGCAGTTCGATGTGATTCTGTGTGGTAATCTCTTCGGGGATATCCTTTCGGATGAAGCGGCGATGTTGACGGGTAGCCTCGGGATGTTGCCAAGTGCTTCGTTGGCTGAAGGTTCCTTTGGGATGTACGAGCCGTCTGGTGGTAGTGCTCCTGATATCGCAGGGCAGGGGATTGCTAACCCGATTGCACAAATCCTTTCGACCTCCATGATGTTGCGTCATTCCTTTGGTTTGGGAAGTGCTGCGGATGCGATTGAGAAGGCAGTCGAAAAGGTTTTGGAGAGTGGTTATCGCACTGGCGATATTTTCCAGAATATAGCGGGTGAGAAAAAGGTCAATACCGCAGAGATGGGCGATGCAATCGTCGCTGCTCTCTGATTAGATTATTTCTGTCACACATAGATTTCAATACAGTATTGCAACAGGATTTATAATTATGAAGGTAGCCCTCGTCGGTGCCACAGGCGTTGTTGGAGAGCAAATTCTTGAGCAGTTTATTAAGCGCAGCTTCCCGATCGGGGAGCTGCGTCTTTTTGCCTCAACGGATTCCGATGGTGAACTTGTCGATTTTGATGGAGAACCACTGCCGGTTAGTGCTTTAAGTGCGGATAGTTTTGTGGGGATCGATCTGGCGATTTTTGCGACACCCTTAGAGGTCAGTCGTGACTGGTGCCCAATTGCCACGGCAGCTGGAGCCCTCTGTATCGATCTGTCGGCGAGTAGTCGTCTGGATGACTCAAGCTGTTTGTTGGTCGCAGGTGTGAACGATGGGCAACTCAGCGGGGCAATGATCAGCGCCCCGGATAGTCTGACCGTTCAGCTTGCCTTGTTGCTGGAGCCATTACAGCAAGTTGGCGGGTTACGTAGTATTTTGGTGACTTCAGTTGCACCGGCTTCCGGGCTGGGTAGAAAAGGGCTTGCCGAATTGCAAGGTCAGGCCGGTGAGGTGCTCAACGGTCGACCAGTTGTAAGTAAGGTTTTTTCATCTCAATTGGCTTTTAATTGCCTGCCTTCGGCAGATACGGATCAGGAAAAAAATCTGGCTGATGAATTATGTCGGGTTCTTGATCTTGCGGATCTAGACGTCCACATTAATCGCTTGCAGCTTCCCATTTTCTACGGTGAGGGCGCTTTTGTGCGCGTCGAATTCACCACTGCGGTGAGCGTTGAGCAAGTCCGTACTGTTCTCGACGCTACTGATTCACTTGACCTGCAGGAACAGGCGGATTTACCAGCGTTGATTGATGCTGTCGGTGAAGATGAGCTGCTTGTGCACCTTTGTGCGTCACCATCAGAAAAAACAGCAGTGTTTGATCTCTGGTATGCAGCGGATAATGTTGGTCGTTGCGCGGCTGGAAATATTGTCCGCCTGTCCGAAATGTTGGCGGCACGGATAGGTGCGTAAGTACGAGGGTAGGTATGACTGGTCTGTTATCAGAAACAGATAGTGCTCATTTCAGGGATCGATTATTGTCTCGTCTCGACCCCCGTCTGAAGTTGGTTCTATTACTGTTGCTGGTGATTACAATCTTTTCTGCCTCTGGCTTTGGTGTGCTGTTTTGTGTCGGTCTTTTAGCGATAGGATTATTGGTCTGGCAACCATCGATCATGAAACAATTTTTACAGCGTCTTCTGTATCTTCGCTGGTTGCTTCTTTTTACTTTACTGCTTCACCTGTTCTTGACCCCCGGGCGCACCATTTTTGGACTAAGGATGCTCTCTTATGATGGGCTTTTGCGTGGCGTGATGGTTGATTTGCAATTGGTACTGGCACTTTTTTTTACTCTTTGCTTCGCTCTGTTTACCGAATCCGGAGCGGTAGCCTGGGCCGCAACAAAACTTCTCAGCCCTCTAGGGCGATTGGGCTTTCCGGTTTCTGGGGCAGGGAGATTGCTGGTTCTGGTCCTTCACTTTCTACCTCAGGTTTTCCAGCACGGAGCACCTTTGGTGCAAAAGAGTCGTCTGCAAGGTGTGTCTGGTGTTACCGAACGTCTACGGCGCCTGACAAGGTCAATCGGTGACCTGATTCTAGTTCTGGTTGAGCAGGCTGATTGTCTTGCGCTTGAAATAAGTAGCGGTATGAATCCACTGGTTCCGAAAACTAACGAATTTTGCTGGCAGCGAATCGATTCAATCTGTTTGGCCCTTGGTTTGCCTTTTATCCTTGTGTGCTGGAGCCTGTAAGATGGCTGTAGTTGCACTCTGGATCGAATATGATGGTGGAGCCTATGTCGGCTGGCAGCGGCAGAAGAATGGGGTCAGCGTGCAGCAACGGGTTGAAGAGGCTCTCGCTGGTGTTTGCGCAACCCCGGTGGTGGTTTATTCTTCAGGCAGAACCGATGCCGGGGTCCACGCTCGTGGGATGGTGGTTCATTTTAAGGTGGAGGATCTCCTGCCGCTGAGCGCGTACCTCCATGGTGTCAATGACCACTTGCCGCAGGATATTGCGGTTGTCGATGCAAAGCGGGTTTCAGATCAATTTCATGCCCGCTTCAGTGCCAAGGGAAAATGGTATCGATATAGCATTTACCTTGCGCCGGTCCGTTCACCGATCCATAAGCGTTATAGTTGGCAATTCAGAAAGCCATTGGATTTCTCTATGATGCGGCAAGCTGCACAGTTTTTTGTTGGCGAACATGATTTTGCGGCGTTTCGCGGTTCAGGATGTAGCGCCAAGACAACCATACGGCGAATAGATTCTATCGAGTTGATCGAAGATGGCAGACAGCTGCATATCGATGTCCGGGGGAGTGGCTTTTTACGGCATATGGTGCGCATGATGGTTGGAACTCTGGTGCAGATCGGAGTTGGAAAGCGGGGAGTAAGTGAGGTCTCACGTCTGCTCGCGCAGGGCAAGGCTGATGATACCCGCTTAAAGGCACCTGCTCATGGGCTCTGTTTGCGGTATGTTGAGTATCCGCCTGAGCTTATCGATCTTTCTGACCAGATTTTATAGAAGAATTAGCAAGTCTTGAACCTGTTTCGTTTTAAATTTCCGCGAATCTTGTTCACTTTTAAACCTGAAGGTTTGGGGTGAAAAAGATCTTGACAATCTGGGGTTTGTCAGCTAAGTTCTTCGCTTTGTGAGCCCCGCAACCCGTAGCAGATACAGTTTACTGGAGAGGAACGCGATGAGTACCGAAGTCGCTAAAGAGCAGGACATCGAAAGAGCTTGGTATGTGGTCGATCTTGAGGACAAGGTT
>JAJRQB010000051.1 GCA_024280485.1 Deltaproteobacteria bacterium | reverse complement strand
GTGAGAAAAGGCGCCCGGGTGCTGGATACCTGCGGCGGGCTGGGATATGCGGCGTCGGCCGCGTTGAAGCTTGGCGCGCGCGAAGTCGTTTCGGTGGAGTTGAGTGAAACCGTAATGGCGTTGCGCCAGAAGAACCCCTGGTCACAGCGGATATTTGGGTCGGGTATCCAGCTGGTGCACGCCGATGTTGATGATTACATCCGGGACCTGCCGCTGCAATCCTTTGATGCGATCATTCATGATCCGCCTCGTTTTTCCCTCGCCGGCGAACTTTACGGTGAGAGTTTTTACCGGGAGCTATACCGAGTATTAAAGCGGCGTGGGACTCTGTTCCACTATACCGGCAACCCGCAGAAGCTGAAGCGCGGTAGCGGTTTTGTCGATCAGGCCGCCAGGCGGCTCAAACTGGCTGGCTTCACCAAGGTAGAAAAAGTTTCTGAGCTGATGGGGATTACGGCGAAGAAATAGAGGCTCACCTTGGCCAGTTCAAACTAAAAGTATATTTTCAATAAATTGTCTTTATTTGGGCGGGGAATTTCTGCCGTTTTTAGTGAGTTGAATGGAGAGTGTTGCGCTTTGAGCGCGGTGCTCTTTTTGTTTAGGGGATGTGATGGGAATAGCAGGGGATCTTCTTGAACTTTGAAGCCGTCTTGGTCAGCACAATTGCGGACTGGACGGCTTTTTTGTTTTTGACGAGTAACTGCGCGGAGTCGATAGCTAACAAATTTCATTTACTTTATATTTTTATATGGCAAAATGTAACCATAAGTTAACATTTGATTGCAGTGGAGAAAACAAATGGCCATAACGCTTCGATTGAGAGAATTTCGTGATCAGGCAGGGCTGTCACAAGATGACTTGGGGCGCAAGGTGGGGGTGACGCGTCAAACTATCGCTTTTTGGGAAAAGGGAGAGCGCTCGCCCAGCCTGGCTCAGTTGCATAAGGTTGCAAAAGCTCTTGAGGTAACCGCCGGAGTTCTTCTCGATCAGGGTGAGGGGAGAGAGAAGACAACCATACTCTTCAGATCCGACGAGCCGGAAGCCTTGAAACCAGAGATCAGAGATGTGCTTGCCAAGCGTGCGCGGGATTATGCCTTTATCGAAAAAGCGCTGGGTGAGGTGTCGGCGTTGCCGCCTGCTCATCCCTATGAGGGTTTCGATGCCGCCATCGCCGAAAATATGGCCAGCGAAGTCAGGGACTGGCTGGGTGTAGAACGGGGGCCACTTGGCGATGTGTTTGATTTATTGGAAGGTCGTGGCTTAAAGGTCGTTTTGCACACCTTGCCGGATGAAGTGTCCGGTCTGTCGGCCTACACCGACGAAAATGGCGCAATATTCTTCATCAACAGTGAGCATCCGGTTGAACGTCAGTACTTTACCGCCCTTCACGAGCTTGGCCATTTAATCTTTCATCGTTCCGATTATGGTGAGGTGAGTCAGAAGCAAAGCAAGAAAAAAGAAACGATGGCTAATTACTTCGCCGGGGCATTGCTGTTGTCGCGCTATGCGGTTGAAAAAGAACTGAAATCCTTTGCAGGGCAATGGTTGCCTGAACCACTATTGGCTGACATAAAGCTGCGCTATCAGGTGAGTATGCGAACGGTCGCATTTCGTGCCGGGCAGTGCGGGCTTATATCCAAAAAGCAAGCATGGGAACAGTACGAATGGATAGAGGACAAATACGGCCCTACGGCAGAAAGTCCAAAACTTGAACGGTCCAAATCTTTGCGACGCCTGGAGCGACTTGTCTTCAGGGCGTTGCTTGCAGAGGAGATAACGACATCCAAGGCGGCTGAAGTATTGGGCCGAAGTCTGGCTTCGGTCCACAGGGAACTCTCTGCCTGGATTGGAGATGCTGAAAGTTGATCCTGCTCACCGACGCTAATATCCTGATTACACTTCATGACGTCGGTGGCATTCCGATCTTGTCCCAACTAGCACCAACCGAAATTCTGGATGTCGTTTTTGATGAATGCTTGAACGATTGCCAGCCAGACTTGAAAGATGCGGCATTGGCTGCCGGAATCGTTGTTGTTGAGTCTAAGCTCGAATGGCTTGCAGAGGCTCAGGATATTGCTGAAGGGGCTTTGAGTGAACAGGATGCCTATTGCTACATTTATGCAAGAGATGCAGGCAGGGTGCTGGTTTCAGGCGACAAGCCTTTGAGGAAAAAATGCAAAGCGGGTGGTATTGAATACCGGGGCATTATCTGGATTTGGAAGAGGCTTTCAATCAGGGGTTGATGGAACCTGAAGCTCTTTGCGAATGGTTGAATTTACTGAACTCACATGATCGTCGATTACCAAAGGTTGAAATTAACAGATTGAGGACGTTGTTTGGAGGCCCAGATAATAAATAGCAGGAGTGGTGCTTTTGCTGTGCCTGCTGCTACACCCCTCCCCGTGTGACGCCGCCGCAGCGTACAGAGGTTTTGCGGAATTCGAACGAGGCTGTCTGAGCCGCAGGCCAGTTTTCGAGGGTGCGCAATACCGCCGTGAAGCGGTGGGACCCGCCAAGAATGACAAGGAGTTCGGAGCGCAACCCGTCGACTTCCTTGATAGTTGCGCGACGGAACCCTAAGCTGGCACTGCCTTTTAATGAATAAGGATAATGACCAAGAGGGGAATGATGAAGGGATTCATCGTACGTAAATAGATACGAACCAGAACCACTCACTCGGCTGTGCCGTTGGGCGGTTCTTTTTGTTTTAAGCAGGAGAACGGAAGATGGCCGAAGATCAACTCGAAAAAGGCAAAACGATGCTCGAAGAAGTCGCCCTCCGTTACGCCGCTGGCCACGGGTTGCGACCTCTGGGTGTCTCCCGGCAGATTGGGGATCAGCGAGAAAGTAAGAGGGACGGTTTCTGCGGAGATGAACTTCAGGTTTTAGGGGCGCCGGTGTACTCAATGGCGAACAGGCTGATGTCGTCGGTTGGGGATGAGCCTTTTCCGAAGTCGTGCAGCTTCAACATGAAATCATCCAGAGATTCCTCCAGCGGTATCCTGCTGCGCGACATCAGATAATCGATCAGACGTTGTTCACCGAACATCTCGCCATCCGGCGCCTCGTATTCGGAGATCCCGTCCGAATAGAGAAAGATCCGGTCACCCGGCTCCAGTTCGATCTCTTCCTCCTCATAGGGAACCAGCCCACCCAGACCAACCAATGTTCCGCCGCATTCGAGGCGTTCGATGTCGCCATTGTGTTTGAGCAGAATCGACGGTGGATGGCCGGCGTTCGCGTAGCAAAGCCGGCCCTTGTTGCGGTCGAGCAGCATGTAGGTCATGGTGAAAAACTTATCAAAGCGCTCATAGGGGTACTCTTCATCGAGGGCTCTCAAAACATCGGCCGGCGAGTTGACCTTAAAATAGGGTGGCTGATCAATCGGGCTCTTGACCAGCTGACCGGTGCGATCGGAGAGGCTTTGGTAAGCCGAGACGGTGACCAGGGCCGAGGAGACACCGTGCCCGCTGACATCGAGAATGTAGACTGCCAGGGTCTCTTCGGAGATCGGCATCAAGTTGAAAAGGTCGCCACCGACCGTGTCGCAGGGGGTGAATGTCCAGGCGAAGCTGTAGTGATCGGTTAGCGGGACATGATTCGGCAGCAGGGCATGTTGGATCTGGGCGGCGGAGCGCAGGCCTTCTTCGACTTCCATCCGGTGTAACATCAGCTGTTCCTGGGCTCTGTTCCTGTCGATTTCGGCCGCCTTTATACGCAGCAGGCTGTCAATCTGTTCGAGAATCATTGAACTATGCTCAGAGGTGCTCAGAGTGCCGCAGGCATTAGGGCTTAAGGGCGGCACCTGACTGAAATCCGTTCCCTTTTCGCAGAGTCTCAGGCAGAGGGTTTCTGCGATTTCGAGGCCAGCTCCGAACCGGCCTCTTTGGTCTTCGTCGGCCTGTTTTAGTAGAACGATGTCGAGTAGCAGAATTTCAGGACACTGCTGAAGGGCTTCCAACGCTAAAGCAAGACTGTTGACCCGCTGTGTTTGATGGCCGGCAGCAGTCAGAAGCTTGTGCAGAAGCTTCGACTCTGTTTCATTCTGATGTGCTATCAGGATTCTGCCCGTCATCCTTTATTCCCCGCTGTTTCAAGGCTTTCTTCATGCCCGCCAAAATCAATTATACACTGCTAATCCGCAGATTGTTGTTTCAGACTAAAGTAGAGACGACTGTTCGGAAGAGGATTCTGGGCGAGTTGACGGAGAAGCAATAGGGAGCAAACCTGGGCATTAGACAAGTTGAGTTGAGGTTGGCAACAAGAAGGAGGGGGAATGGCACGGTCACTCGGTATTGGAATACGTGATTTTGTTGAAAGCGGCATCGCTGCAACCTCGTTCTTCGCAGAGGCGCAGTGCTGAATTGTCCCGCGGGTTATCGATGTACATGCTCTTATTGATATCCCCCTGCAAGAATGCAGTTGGTGTAATCCCGATTGAAAATCTCATAAAAGATACTGTCGCTGGCTTCAAGTTCGTTGCTGGTGTAGAGATTCTGCAGCTGTTTTCGCCAGGAATTGACCACCGTGTAGACATATGAAATTTCTTGATTCGGCCTTCAATCTTGATGGAATCGACATCTCAACCTGGTGCGAGTAATTCAATCTTTCTCTTCATAGGGTTGATCATGGCTTAATTTGAAGCGGTGATAAGGGAAAAGTTGTCTATATTTCAGAGAGCGTTTTTCTACTCCTTAGCTCACTTTTATAAGACGTTTTCTGAGCTCCGAAAGGGGCCTCCCTGGAACCTGATTCCCTCATTAGGACTCACGTAAGTTAGTAAGAAATAACATTAAATCGAGAAATTAAAAAAATCACACCATCATTTATTGACAGAGGAGAGATGCTGCAGTAAACCTTAATAGTAAGAATTTTCTTATGAAGCTGAGCTAGGGTTTATTGTACTGTGATTTACGTGTAAAGAGATGCGGATAACTTGAGGTCATAGCAGATGAAGAGATGCCTGTCAGCTTATTTTATCAAACGTTTTTTGGGGATGCTTGTCGGCATGGTTGTATTGTTGGCGATTGTGTCAGTGGGGGTTTTCTATGCTGAATACAATAATAAGAAGCTGATTCTGCTGGTACATGAAAAAGATCATATCGGGACGGCGATAAGCTCTATCTCCAGCGATTTTACTGCCATTGCCAGTGACCTGAGGGTCTTCTCGCAATCCAGGGGTTTGATGGGGTACCTGGAAGAAGCCTCCATGGATGAGCTAGTCGATGTGGCGGGTGAGTTTCAGGTCCTTGCCGCAGAGAAAGGGAGCTATGATCAGGTCCGCTTTCTGGATTCGGGTGGAATGGAGAGGGTCCGCATCAACTACAATGCCGGGCACCCTGAAATTGTCGCAGAGGAGAACCTTCAGTTTAAGGGGGATCGCTACTATTTTTCAAAATCTTACGAGGTTGAAAGAGGGGATATTTACGTCTCTCCCTTCGATTTGAATGTCGAGCATGGAGAGATCGAACAGCCCCTTAAGCCGATGATCAGGTTTGGAATGCCGGTTTTCGATAATGCTGGTCTGAAGCGCGGGGTCATCCTGTTTAATTATTGTGGCAAGAAGTTGATCGATAATTTCATGACTGTTTCCATCGATATGATTGGGATCCCCATGTTGGTCAATTCCGATGGTTACTGGATGAAAGGGCTTAATCCCGAAGAAGAATGGGGTTTTATGTTGCCGGAGAAGCGAGAGACAATTTTCGGCAAACTATTTCCTGAAGCCTGGGAGAGCATTAACTCAAATAGATCTGGTCAGTTCTTCACCTCCCAGGGACTGTTCACATTTACCACCGTCTACCCGCTTGAGGCGGTGATGAGTCGGTCGGTGATGTCAACTTCGCCCAAGGATCCTGATTTATTGTCCGCAAAGGCAGGATCTTACCATTGGAAACTGGTCTCCTGGGTAGATAATGGCATGATACACGCGCAGCTCTACGCATTTCTCGGCAGGCTAATATATCTTGATCTGTTCATCATCCTTCTGCTTGGAGTCGCGTCTTGGTATTACGCGACCACCGCAGAAAAACGCCGTCTTGTGGAAGCGGCGTTGGTAGAGTCTAAGCGGGTTGCGGAGCATGCCAATCAGTCGAAGAGTGCTTTTCTGGCCAATATGAGCCATGAAATCCGCACCCCGATGAATGCCATTGTCGGGATGACCCATCTTTTGCAGAAGACCGACCCTTCGGTGAAACAGCGGGATTATCTGGAGAAGATTTTCTTTTCATCCCAATCCCTGCTGGCGATTATTAACGATATCCTCGATTTTTCAAAAATTGAGGCGGGCAAGCTTACTCTTGAGAAGATCGAATTCGATCTGAATCAGGTCTTCGATAATCTGTCGAATGTCCTCAGTCTTAAAGCCCAGAAAAAAGGCGTGGAGCTGATTTTTGACATCGACCCCAAAATACCGATGCAGTTGATCGGCGACCCTCTGCGCCTGGGTCAAGTTCTGCTCAATCTGGCCAACAACGCCATCAAGTTCACCGAAGTCGGTCATGTCATGGTGGGAGTCAAGATCAAGGATGATGACCTGGCGCAGGGGGCTCTGGAGTTTTCGGTCATCGACACTGGTATAGGTATGAACGAAGAGCAGCAGCAGCGTCTCTTTAAGTCCTTCTCCCAGGCCGACATCTCGACGACTCGCGAATATGGTGGTACCGGATTGGGTTTGGCCATCAGCAGGCGGCTTGTCAATTTAATGGGCGGAGACATACAGGTCGTCAGTCAACCAGAAGAGGGGAGCCTGTTCAGTTTTGAGGTAAACATGACCAGGGGTGAACAGATCCCCTGGGAGTTTACACCCGAAATTGATAAGTTGCGCGGGGGCTTGAGTGTACTGGTGGTTGATGATAACGCCATGGCCAGGGAAATATTACGGAGCTATCTGGAGGTGTTCTCCTTTGAGGTGACAAACGTCGATTCTGGAGCTATGGCATGTTCCGAGTTGGAACGGGTGTTGGCGGACGGATCTCCCCCCTACGATCTGATTCTTCTCGATTGGCTTATGCCCGGAATGGATGGCATCGAAACTGCCAAGATAATCAGAGATTTGTCGGGAGAGAGCAAGATTATCATGATCACCTCCTTCGGGCGCGATGAAGCTCTGCAAGGGGCTGAAGAAGTGAAGTTCGATGGTTTTTTAACCAAACCGGTCACACCCTCCGAACTTTACAACTGCATCATTGGTGCTGTGGGAGGTGTCGTAGCCACAAGTGTTGTGCCTGGAGTTGAGCCCCAAAAAAACTGTGGTTTCGAACAGATCAGGGGGGCCAGATTGTTGTTGGTTGAGGACAATGAAATCAATCGCCAGGTGGCTGTTGAATTGCTCGAGAGCGAGGGCTTTCTGATTGAAATAGCAAAGAATGGTCTCGAGGCTGTCGAATTTCTCGCCGAAGCGTCTGAGGCGATTGAGGTGGATGCCGTATTAATGGATCTGCAGATGCCAGTCATGGATGGCTATCAGGCCACCGGTAAGATTCGTGAGCAGAAATGCCACGAAAATCTGCCGATCATTGCCATGACGGCCGACGCAATCATCGGAGTGAAGCAGCGGTGCTTTGAGGTGGGGATGAATGATTACGTATCGAAACCGGTCAACCCTTCTGAGCTATATGCCACTTTAGCGCGACATATTCGCCCTGGTCATCGGCCGCAATACAACCCTCCGCCGATTGCAGGACAGTCCGACGAACGGAACCGTGGGCTGTTCGCGGCCTTACGTACCTTAAATGCCGAAGAAGGCTTGCTGCGGGTGGCAGGGCGGATGGAGACTTATGAGAAGCTCCTGAGCCGCTTTCATTCCCATTACGCGGCGGTTCCGTCTGAGGTGGAACAGGCACTAAAGGGTGACAATAAGAAGGAGGCCGAACGGATTGTTCATACGCTCAAGGGGGTGGCAGGTAATCTTGGTGCGACCCCCCTCTATCTTGCCGCTGATGAGCTCAGTCAGGCGTTCAGGAGCGGCAATTGGTCGCTGGATGACCCAATCTTTGAGCACTTCGTCCGTCAGCATGCTGCTGTTATTGAGGAGTTGGGTCAGTTGTTACCGCAGTTGAGCCACGAGCCGGAGATGTCGGGCGTGGGTGACGACATCGATGTCGAGCAGTTGACTTCCCTGATGGCGGAGCTGGCCAGTCTGCTGGCAGCGGATGACTTGAAAGCCAAGGAGATCTTTCAATTTGTGCGGAAGAGTTTAAGTGCAGCAGAATACAGCGAATCTTTGGCAGGTATGGAAACAGCACTGGGTAACTACGATTTTACTGAAGGATTGAATGGTCTGCATGAATTGGCAGGTCGACTTAATATCAGGCTTTGAGCGACTCCAGGTTCCAGATATAGGGAGAATTCAATGACGAGTGAGGCGGCAGGACAGCGAATTCTGATTGTCGATGACACACCGGAGAATATCGATGTGCTGGGGGAGGTCCTCTCCCACTATCGCTGCAGTTTCGCCCTGAGCGGGGCGGCTGCATTGAAAAAGGTCCTTGCCGCAGATCCGCCAGATCTTATTCTACTCGATATCGTCATGCCAGGCATGGATGGTTACGAGGTTTGTCGGCAACTTAAAAGCAGTCCTCAGACTGAAGATATCCCGATTATCTTTATTACCGCCATGTCCGATGCCGAGGACGAGACCTTCGGTTTAGAGCTGGGCGCGGTCGACTATATTACCAAGCCGATCAATGCCTCCATCGTGAGGGGACGGGTTAATACTCAGCTGAAGCTGAAGCTGGCGCAGGAGGCGCTGAAAAACCAGAACGAACTTCTCGAGCAGAAGGTGCGCGAGCGGACCATGGAGTTGGAGAAGACCAAGGATGCCACGATTCTGAGTCTGGCCTCTCTGGCCGAAACCAGAGATAATGAAACCGGGAACCATATCAAGCGAACACGGGACTATGTCCAATTGTTGGCAGAGAGCTTACAAAGGCATGGAGATCACGGCAAATCTCTGGACAACGAGAGCATTCGCCTGATCTACAAGTCGGCGGTGCTCCATGACATCGGTAAGGTTGGGGTGCGGGACTGCATCTTGTTGAAACCGGGTAAGCTGACCGAAGATGAGTTTGCCGAGATGAAGCACCATCCCGGTTATGGACGCAACACTCTGGAGGCTGCGGAACGGGAATTGGGCGAGAATGATTTTTTACGCTGCGCGCGGGAAATCGCCTATACCCATCATGAACACTGGGACGGTACAGGCTATCCTCAGGGCTTACGGGGGGAGGAGATTCCCCTGCCGGGACGGTTGATGGCTATTGCGGATATCTATGACGCCCTGATCAGTAAACGGATTTACAAACCAGCCTTTACGCATGCCAGGGCAGTGGAGATCATGACCCAGGGTGATGGGCGAACCCAGTCCGAACATTTTGATCCCGTGTTACTGCAAATCTTTTCCCGGAGTCACGAAGCCTTCCGCCTGATCGCTTTGAAATATGCTGATGTCGATTGTGAAAATGATGTCGTCTCAAAAGATGTTGTTACTGACAATGTTTCAGAAGGGAAGCCGCTGGGGTGATTGGCTGATAGCAGGAGTTACGTGAGCCCGTCCTGGTACCCATCACTCTTAGGGATAAGCTCTTTTTACTCGCCTTAATATCCCGCCAGTTTCCTTGTGAAAGGGTCGGGGTCGGACCGAGCTAAGGATCTGATATCGTTTAGCAAGGGTATGATTTTATCCTCAAAAATGGCTTATGGGCCAATTTTCAGGGGCAAAAATGAGCTTATAATTTACCGTCGGGTGTTCCGGGGACACCTCACTTAATAGGTGTCCGGTGTTAATGAACCACTACATAGAGCCTGGGAAGGGTCCCGGTTCGGCCGTTTTTCCTGGGCTAACGCCTGCGGGGTTGTCAGGTTCCTATCACCAGCGGCTCAAGCCTCCTGCTCATTCAGACCGATGGCGTGTAATAACGCCTGGAAGTGGCGTCGGTCTGGTTGTCTTTTGTAATCTTGAAGCCGTGGCAACAGGGCGTCACGCTCAGGCAGAGACAGAACCCTGCGAATGTCTTGCGCCAGACGAGTCCCCCACAGCAAACCGGCGACCAGGGAGGTCACATTGTTGGGGTGACGGTTGGTGCTGCTATGGCTGAAGTCGATTAAGGTCAGGCGCTCACCGTCAATAAATACATGCTCGGCGGCGCAGCGCAGGGCACCGTGGTCAATCCCCGCTGTATCGAGATAAAACCCCTGGCAGAGAAGGCGCTGGAGCTTCCTGCATAATTCTGGGGCGTCTTCTGCGCCCAGATGCTGCAACCAGCTCCCCAAAGGCTGACCGCTTAAGCGCTCCATCACCAGCAGATCACCCTGATGACAGTGGAGCTGTGGCCCAATGTTCAGAAGATTCGCCTGCCGCAAAATACGCGCTTCCTCGTTGAGGTTGGCCTGCTGACAGCTGCCGCGGCGCAGCTTGATGGCGACCGCTTGGCCCCGCCAAATTCCGGCAATAACCAACCCGCAATAACCGACGCCCAAAAGTGGATGCCCGGCCAGCTGCACAGGCCCTGTAGCCAGCAAGCATTCGACCCCGAGTTGGTGCAGTTGCCGCAGGACCTGCTCCTGTTGCGTTGGATTGTTGTCGGGATAACTGAGCAGGCGCTGGTAGGGGTGCACTTCGGTGAGCGAGATATATGATTCAGTCATATCGTTCATATTGGGTCTTCTGGGAAACTAGCAGTTTGTCGGACTTTCCGGACCGCAGCGAAAATTTGAGCGGTTGAAGGATTGTTGGATTGTTGGGGTTAGTTGGATTGTTGGGGTCGGACCAAGCTATGACGCTGATACTATTATACAAAGACGTGTTTTTACCTACGGAAAATGGCTTATGGGCCAATTTTCGGGTGCTGAAATGAGCTTATAATTTACCAGAAAAAGTCAGGGGGGACGCTGGTAACTTATGTAAGTTATTCATGGGTTTTTCTCTGAGGGGGACAGGATATCTCCCTTTGAGAGGAGTTCAGGGGCCATATCAGAATAACCATCCCTCCTTTACAGAATTGTTATTCTGAGCCATTGCATATCACCGAACGACATAACTTTTTCTATCCGCTATAATTACTAGCAGTCGCCCCTCCAGCAAATGAGATTTCCATGAAAAAGTTTGGCATCTTCCTGCTCGGTTTGTTCTGCCTGATCTATTTGCTCAATCCCGGCGCAGGTATCTTTGAGTTGATCCCCGACAACCTGCCACTTATTGGTAATCTAGATGAGGCGGCAGCTGTCGCCACCTTATTGATGTGTCTGAATTATTTTGGCATTGCCCTGCCCGACTTCTTCAGCCGCGACAAAACCCTCTGAGACCTCTGAGGGAGTTCCGGGGATACCTTACTTAATAAGGAGCCCAAAGGGGTCAGCCCTTGACGGGCTGTTGCCCAAACAAGCCAGACATCGCGAAAGCAAAAATAGCCTACGGGATCCACTAAGACCAAAAAGATAAATAACTGTTAAATATCAACGTCTTAAGGTATAATAATGCCTGTCTGGAG
>JAJRQB010000050.1 GCA_024280485.1 Deltaproteobacteria bacterium | reverse complement strand
GTGAAACCGTAATGGCGTTGCGCCAGAAGAACCCCTGGTCACAGCGGATATTTGGGTCGGGTATCCAGCTGGTGCACGCCGATGTTGATGATTACATCCGGGACCTGCCGCCGCAATCCTTTGATGCGATCATTCATGATCCGCCTCGTTTTTCCCTCGCCGGCGAACTTTACGGCGAGAGTTTTTACCGGGAGCTGTATCGAGTGTTAAAGCGGCATGGAACCCTGTTCCACTATACCGGCAACCCGCAGAAGCTGAAGCGTGGTAGCGGTTTTGTCGATCAGGCCGCCAGGCGGCTCAAACTGGCTGGCTTCACCAAGGTAGAAAAAGTTTCCGAGCTGATGGGGATTACGGCGAAAAAATAGAGGCTCACCTTGGCCAACTCAAACTAAAAGTATATTTCAATAAATTATCCACTGCGCACTACGGGAGGCTGAAACCGATTATAGCGATGTATTTGGGCCCGAAAATCGGCCTATAGCGCCAGGATACTTATTGTTTTTGGATGTTTCTTGTTGAAAAACAAGACGTTAGTTTGGTCCGACCCCATAGTGAAACATAGTGATAGAAACAGCGATCTGGCCTTTCCGGCCGGGTCGCTGTTTTTGTTTCCGGCATTGGCTTGGATCAGGATAGTTGACCTGTCCATTGCCAGAGGCTGACCCCTGTCTGATCTAAATATAACCTTATCATTATTTATTACGTTGAAATATATAATGTTTATGGTATAAATAACTGAGGTATAAATAATACAGAGGTTATAAAATGCAATCAAAACATCGTCGTATCATGCGGGATCAGTTGGATAAAACGTTTGAAAAGCTAAGCAAGGCCAGAGGGGTGCAGCCTCCTGTCAAAGGCTGGCTTCGTTCAATACGTGAATCCTTGGGTATGTCTGGCAAGCAGCTTGGCGAGCGTATAGGGGTCAGTCAACCACGAATCGTTCAGATGGAGAAGGACGAACTCAGTGGCTCCCTGACGTTAAAGACTATGCGCCAAGCCGCTGAAGCTATGGATTGCGTGCTTGTTTGTGCGATGGTTCCACGTACCAGTCTTGATGAGACCATGCGCAATCAAGCAAAAAAGGTTGCAGAGCTGCGTCTTTCCCGGACATCTCACACCATGCTTTTGGAAAATCAGCTCGTGTCAAATGAAGAGATGAAAAAGATGCTTGATGATAAAATTGATGACTTGATGCGCGATATGCCTAAAGATTTCTGGTCAAACAAATTATGAATTTCGAGTATCCCGAAGGAGCAACACCGCTGGACCTCGACGAGGCACAAGGTCTTTTATTGCCACATATCAGCACCAGAGGTGAACTTGACCGCTGGGAGCAAGAGAATATATCTGAAGCAGAAGATAGCGTTTTTGGTCGTCGTCAAAAGGGTATTTTTTCGGAAAAGTATGTTCGCACTTTGCATAAGAAGATGTTTGGCAATGTCTGGCGCTGGGCCGGAAATTTTCGCCGAAGTCAGAAAAACATCGGTATCGAATGGACGCAGGTACCGGTAGCACTTCATCAGTTATTTGATGAGGTCAATGGCTGGTTCGAGTACGGAGCATATCCGCCTGACGAGATAGTCGCCAGGTTTCATCATCGTTTGGTAACTATCCATACTTTCCCCAATGGCAATGGACGTCATGCTCGCCTGATGGCTGACATTGTTCTGGTGCATTTACTTGACCAGGAGCGATTCAGTTGGGGACAAAAGAATCTGACTAACGCAGGTGATTGCCGACACCGTTATATTGAGGCCTTACGTGCTGCCGATCAACATGATTATGAGCCTCTGATGGCTTTTGTCCGTTCATAATTTAAAAGCACAGAAAGACCACATATACGCCAATAGCGCGGGATAGATTCGGATAAGGGCTGATAAGTTCAGATTAAACCCAAAGACCATGTCTTGGTTTGATCCGAAGTGATCAGCCTTGATCCGTGTGCGAGGAGGGTTCTTAGGGGTCAGGTTTGACATGTAAGCATTATCTTCAGAATGCCATGGGGTCGCGTCTACACAATCACTTAAAAATGCGTAGACGCGACTCCTCATTTTTTTGATGCGCTTGAAAGGGGTGTTAAGGGCAGACATTGAAAAGCATAAGAGTAAGGTCTTGCCCCCCCCTGCGAAAGGTAACCTCATCCTTAATGGGGTACCGCCCAGGGGCCGCTTTTATACTGGATGTTCTCTACGGCCCCAGCGAGACCCTCACCTGAAAGTCCTCAAGACCCAGCAGTTGTGCTTCCTGCATCAGGAGAGTGACATCTACCGGCACATCGTTGCCGGCATCAGAAGCAAAGAGATCGAAGAATTGGAACTCCAGTGAGACCGAATCGAAATCGACAGTGGTCAATTCGCTTGGAAGTGAGTACATGATAAGGTCGAGTACGACCGGCACCCTGGAGGCGAAATCGACGAAGTCGATAGCGACTATCAGGGTCGCCGAAACGATAATCGCATCCAGCGGGACGACATCCCCGCCGCTAGAACCATCGAGGGGGAAATTGATAAACGCCCTGAATTCGGGACGACTACTGATGGCGCTGTCGATACCGAAGAAGAGTGTGGAGGGCCCCTGGGTGATAACAACGGTGCCGCTGACAGGGTCAAGCTCGATATCGCCGTCGAGGGGCTGATCGCTGAGGATCTGCGCGGTGACGGTTCCGACAAACCCGGGGCTGGTGTACTCAACCTGCAACTCAGGTGCGGTGATCGCCACCGTGGGGCGATCATCAATCCCGACAAAGCCGGGCCCGGTAATGATCACGTGCTGATCACTGCTACCGCAGCCAGCCAGCAGCAAAAGCAGACCAACGATTCCGAATAACCCGAAACTCCGCAACCTGTGCACCGTCAACATAACCACCTCGCAGTTCTCTCTCCGAATGCGCAATTTTTCGTCGCCGGAAGAGCAGAGGTTGCCGATCGTCATTGCGCACCCTGGCTGGTCTCCACCGGCGCTTAAAACCCTGCCCCTCCCTTGCAGTATAATACTTCGCAGCCTGACACGGCTAGGCTAGTCAATGGGGATATCCTTATCCCGCGGATCGTTGTCACGGCCGAAGATGTCGGGCAGGGAAATTCCAAAATATTTCAGGCACATTAATAAGGTGGCGACAGCTGCCGCCTCATCCAGATTGCCGATCAACGGCAGGTTGTCGGGGATCAGTTCAAAGATTCCTGCGCCGGGATTGAGCAGATAGATCAGGCTGAACAGACCAAGCAGGAAGATACCAAACTTCTTCATAAAAACCTCATTGTCGTTGGTTGCCCAGCGTAGCGGGCAAGCTTGGCCTGTCGGAAAATATTCTACCCGGACCGGCAGCCGCACAAGGCCCTTTTTATCGCCGCGACCTTATCCTTAACGACTCTGCTCAATCATATAGTCGACTGCCGCCGCAACCTCCTCGTCGCTCAAACTTGAGACGCCACCTTTCGCCGGCATACGGCCGGTACCCTTAATGGCATTCTCGACCAGTTTTTTCTCACCGCCGGCAATCAATGCCGCCCAGGCAGCCTTATCGCCGACTTTCGGTGCGCCGAGGATTCCCGTTTTGTGGCAGGACATGCAGACCTTGGTGTAGATCGCCTGGCCCGAGTTGAGGGTGGCCTTGACCTGCTCAACCTTTTCCGTAACTTGCTTGGCCACCTGTTTTACTTTCTCGACCGCAACCGGAGCTGCCGGAACTGCCGGAGCTGCTTGCTCCGCAGGTTGAACAACCGGTTTTGATGTCACTTCCGCTTCGTCTTTGCTGCAGGCGGTCAGGGTCATTGCGACACAGAGCAGGAACAACAGGGGAATTTTATTCATAACAATCTCCTTCGTTATCATGAGACAGAAATTGACATCTTAAGCTTAGCAAAGGATGGATGCGGCACAAGACTTAACAGCAGGGGCAAAAACGGGGATAGATAGATTTCATTAATAGATGTTGAATCTGACTCCTATGTATCCTCTGGATCTCTCGTTTGCAGGTAGTGCTGGGTACCAGGGTTTTGGGATATGCGCGGGACTGGCTCCGCCAGATTGCTGTCCCTCTGTTTCGATATGGTACCGGCATCGGCTTGGATCAGGACGGTGGTCCTGTCCTTTACCAAGGGGTCAGCCCTGTCCGATCTCATAAGGAAATGGCAAAAAGTCAAACCTGACACCATAGATTTTTTAGATTTTTCAAATCCTTGCTCGTCCGATCAAAACCTCTGGCCAACCTGGATTATCTGATGGTTATTGAACCAACCATACCGGCTTCGGTGTGGCCTTTGATCGTACACTTGAGGTCATGCAGTTCGGCAGTCTGCAGCGGCACAAACCACCACTCAGTCGTCCCGCCAGGATAAACCTCGATCTCGCGCACCATCCCCTTAATCTCCGCAATGGTCTTGCCGTCGGCACCTAAAACCTGCGCCTTACGCGTGAAAACAGCGCGCGCCAAACCAGCTGAACTGAAGTAATGTTTCGTCGAACTGGCATTGTGCAGCACCAGTTTGTACAGCTTGCCGGTTTCAAAAGAGAGTTGCGCCGGAATAAAGCGCAAGGGATTCTTGCTGTCTCCAAGGAGCACCTTTACTTCGATGGGGTCCTGTTTGGTCAGGTCGCCGGTTGCGCTGGCAGAAGCGGGAAAACCGAGGCAGAAGCTAAGAGCGAGTATCAGAAAAACAGGGGTTATCTTCATCGCATACTCCTTTGATTGACAGAACGTCTGACGCTGATTGAGTCATCGTCCTCAGTATACAATTATTTGAAATCTGACGTTTGGGGCCAAGGGGGAGGGTGGTTGAGGTCGCTCCATGTATAATTCGTAAGCCCGCATAATTAAGTGTGATGTCCCGAATGGCGCTAGCTTAAGGCTATTCCCCTTTGACAAGAGCCTGAATTTATTATCGATATACGCATCGGCAACCTTGCAAACCATAGCTCAGTTTTGCAAAGAGTTTATCTTGCATAAGATTTTAAAAAAACAATTTAGCCTCTTGATTTCTTCATGATTTCGCAGATTTTGACCCTAAATCAGAAAAATCGTGAGGAAATCGAGAAGCAAAACCGATCTTTGATTCTTTTCCACATTGACACATGTCCAGGAAATAGAGAAATT
>JAJRQB010000049.1 GCA_024280485.1 Deltaproteobacteria bacterium | reverse complement strand
GTCCTTGCGATCCGCCTTAGTGCACCGATTCTGGCTTTGCTGATCCTTTCTAACCTGACGCTAGGACTTATGGCGCGGGTCTTCCCACAGCTGAATGTTTTTCTGCTCTCCTACCCGATCAACATTGGGGTCTCCTTCATCATCATGGGTCTGACCATGTCACTGGTCGCCGCTCTTCTCCAGCAAGAGTTTTCAGCACTTGCGGACCGCTTTTTGCAACTCTTCAGTTTGCTTTAAAAAACTTAATCTTAAAGCGCCAATAAATTGTCCTTTTAGTTTTTTCAGCAGGACGGGTGGGTTTTATGTCTGAAGATTCCGGGTCTGAACGTACAGAAGACGCCACAGCTAAACGGCGTCAGGATTTTCGCGAGAAGGGCCAGGTCGCGCAAAGCAAAGAGGTTGCTACTGCGGCACTGATGACGGTTTCGTTACTGTTCTGGGTATTTTATGCCGAACATTTCTGGGGTGATTTGCAATTGATGGTTGATGGCTCTCTGCGTCAACTTGCTGAAATGCCGATTACGCTTCTCAGTACCCTGCAGCTCGGGAATGAAACAATCTTCTTGTTGCTGCGTCTGCTCTGGCCGGTCTTTTTATTGACAATGATCGTCGGCTTCTTCGTTTCTTTTGCACAGGTCGGCCCTCTTTTTACAACCAAACCGTTCATGCCTGAACTGAGCAAGTTCAATCCGATTAAGGGTGTCGGTCGGATGTTCTCGAAGCGTTCGGCGGTCGAACTGGTCAAATCCCTCGCCAAGGTCGGTCTGGTTGGATCAGTCGCGTACAACACTCTCTCAAATGAATTTGATGGTGCTCTCAGTCTGCTCAGCACTGACTTGTCACAAACCGTCGTTTATCTCGGAAATACCGCCTATCTGGTTATATCTAAAACCTGCGGCATTCTCATTGTGCTCGGGTTCATCGACTACCTCTTTACGCGCTATGAGATGGAACAGAAGATGAAAATGACCAAACAGGAGGTCAAAGAGGAGTTCAAGGAGACCGAGGGGGATCCACAACTTAAGGCTCGCGTAAGATCGATGCAGCAGCAGATGGCACGGAACCGCATGATGTCCGAGGTGCCGAAGGCAGATGTCATTATCACCAACCCGACCCACCTGTCGATTGCTGTCTCCTACGTGCGTGACGAAATGGATGCACCGAAGATGATTGCCAAGGGGGCGGATCATCTGGCCTTTAAAATCCGGGAAATTGCACGTGAAAACAAGATTCCTGTGATCGAAAACAAGCCGGTGGCACGGGCCTTGTACAAACTGGATATAGGGGAGGCAATCCCCGAAGAGATGTTCAAGGCGGTGGCCGAAATACTGGCTTATGTCTATAGCGTTAAGAAGAGCTAGATTGATGAAATAAAAGAAGTTTTAAGCTTTTCGCAACGGCCTGAACGGCATGCCGAAAAATTGACGGGCCGCGACGGAATCTTGGCCCGAGGCAAACTCAGCAGGAGCAACAATGTTCGAAGCAGTCATGGAAAATCGCTGGCGTGAAATAATTTTTCGATCCGATGTGATGGTCGCCTTCGGCCTGGTGTTGATGCTGATGCTGATGATCCTGCCGGTGCCGCCGATTCTGCTTGATCTCTTTCTGTCGCTCAATATCACCATGGCGCTGCTGGTCCTGATCATCTCGCTCTATACCGTCAGGGCGCTCGATTTTGCGATCTTCCCTTCGGTGTTGCTGATCACGACCCTTTTCCGACTCTCGCTCAATGTGGCTTCAACCCGTTTGATTCTGCTGCATGGCGATGAAGGGGTGGGTGCCGCCGGAAGCGTGATCGAATCCTTCGGCCAGTTCGTGGTCGGTGGCAACTACGTGGTCGGGCTGGTCATCTTCATTATCCTGGTGGTTATCAACTTCATGGTCATCACCAAGGGCGCCGGTCGGGTTGCCGAGGTTGCCGCCCGTTTCACCCTCGATGCGATGCCGGGCAAACAGATGGCAATCGATGCCGATTTGAATGCCGGTCTGATCAACGAAGCCGATGCGCGCAAGCGGCGTGAGGATATCGCGCAGGAAGCCGACTTCTACGGAGCGATGGATGGTGCCAGCAAGTTCGTCAAGGGCGATGCAGTCGCCGGAATCATCATTACCCTGATCAACATCGGCGCCGGGTTCGTTATCGGTGTGCTGCAAAAAGATATGCCGATGGCCGATGCTGCGGCCAACTACACGATTTTGACCGTCGGTGACGGCCTGGTCGGGCAGATCCCCGCGCTGATCATCTCAACCGGCGCCGGTATCATGGTCACCCGCTCCGCCAGCGATGAGGATTTCGGCTCCGAGGCCAAGCGGCAGTTCAGTATCCATCCGCGTGCCCTCTGGGTGGTCGCGGCGATCCTCGGTGTCTTCGCCCTGATCCCGGGTCTGCCCCAGATCCCCTTTCTTCTGATGGCGGTCCTGCTGAGTTGGATTGCCTGGAAAGTGCAGAAGAGCAAGGAGCAGCAGGTGCTTGAGGTTGAAGAGCAGAAGGCCTTGCCGGCGACACCGGTTGAAGAGGACTACGAGGCGATGTTGAACGTTGACCTGCTCGAAATGGAGGTCGGCTATGGACTGATTCCGTTGGTCGATGCCGGGCAAAACGGTGAGCTGTTGCCGCGGATTAAGTCGATTCGTAAGCAGTTCGCCCTCGACATGGGCTTCATTGTGCCGCCGGTGCATATCAAGGACAACCTGCAGCTCAAACCGAATGAGTACGCGATTATTCTCAAGGGGGTCAAGATTGGCGGTGGCGAGTTGCTTCCCGACCATTATCTGGCGATGAACCCCGGAACTGCTACCGAAACCCTTAAGGGGATCGATACGATCGAACCGGCCTTCGGCCTGCCCGCGATCTGGATCGGTGAGGATAAAAAGGAACGGGCACAGATTGCCGGCTATACCGTGGTCGATACCATCACGGTGATTGCCACTCATGTCAGCGAACTGATCCGCAGCAATGCCCACGAGCTGCTCGGCCGTCAGGAGACGCAGAACCTGCTCGATAATCTGACCCGGGAATACCCGAAGTTGGTCGAGGAACTGCTGCCGAACCTGCTCAGCCTCGGCGTGGTAATGCGAGTACTGCAGAATTTGCTACGTGAGAAGGTGTCGATTCGCGACCTGCGGACGATTCTTGAAACTCTCGCTGACTGGGCACCCACGGTACACGATGCCGATCAGCTGACCGAACATGTACGGCAGGTTCTGGCGCGCTCAATCAGCAGTGAGTTCAGTATGGACGGTAGCTTACTTGAGGTTATGACTTTTGAACGCAGTGTAGAAAACCGTCTGCAGGATGCCTTGCATGTTGGTGAGCAAGGAGCCTATCTGGCAGTTGAACCAGGGTTCGCCCAAACTTTGATCACGAGTCTTAAAAAAGCGCTAGAGTCCTTTCCCAGTGGCAATCCGGTGCTGCTTTGTACCCCCGCTATCCGTATTCATGTCAGACGTTTGACTGAACGATATCTCCCTTCATTGACGATTCTTTCTCATAACGAGATTGCACCCCACTTAAAGGTGCGATCGGTAGGAACGGTGACTGTCGATGCTCATTAGAACCTTTACCGCTGAAGACATGCCTGCGGCCCTGCAGAAGGTGAAGCAGACCTTGGGACCAGATGCATTAATTCTGTCAACTCGCACCCTGCGTAAAAAAGGGTTGGGAATGCTTGCGAAGCCATTGATAGAGGTGACCGCTGCGATCGAATCTCCGGCCATGATGAACCCGGATAAAGTATCAATAGAGGGAGCAAAAGTACCGGAGAAGAAAAAGGCTGTTGCCGCCTACCGCGCGGTTGAAGAGTCAGAACAGGATCGCATCGAGCGCAGGTCTCAGCCGGCCATTGGGCCGCTTGAGACAGAGCTATCTCCGTTGCGAGAAGTCGTCGCAGGACACAGTGTTGATCATTTAAGGCGCGAGCTTGAAGAGCTGAAATCAATGGTGCAGAAGCTGGCAGAAACGCGAGATCAAGCATCTGCGTCGATAACGCCGATTGCTATGATTCCCAGAGAGGAGACCTCAGTGCGCACCCAATTCTCTTCGATAGCAGAGTTACTGAAAGTCTGTGGAATCGATAGAGAAGCTGCCGAAACCATTGCCCGTTTTGCAGATAGCCGGATGAGCGCTGATCAGCGGCGTGATCCGAAATTGCAACGTCAGTTTTTGCGCGAAACCATTGCTGACCTGGTGCAGGTGAGTGCCCCGTTGTGGGGAGTAGAGGGGCAAGGTCAACGGCGTGTTGCACTGATCGGTCCGACCGGGGTTGGTAAGACGACCACTATTGCTAAATTAGCGGCTTCTGCAGTAGCAGCGGGATCGAGAGTCGCTCTGGTGACCATCGATACGTTTCGCATTGCCGCTGTCGAGCAGCTTAAGATATATGGCGAAATCATGAATCTTCCCGTTGAAGTGATCTTTCGACCCGATCAATTGACGCAGGCTATTGAAAATCACCGTGATAAAGATTTGATTCTGATCGATACCGCGGGGCGTAGCCCGCGTGATAAGGGACGCATTGATGAGTTGGCGGAATTCATCGGCAACGATTCGGGGATCGAAAACTGGCTGGTTCTTGCAGCACACAGTCGTGAAGAGCAACTGCAGCAGGTCATCGAAAATTTCTCCATTGTACCGATCGCCAGTCTGGCCTTTACCAAACTCGATGAATGCGACAGTTGGGGAGCGTTGCTGAATGTACCGATGCGTACTGCCCTGCCTCTCGCTTGTTTGACCAATGGCCAGCAAGTTCCTGAAGATTTGCTTCTGGCTCAGTCGCAGTTGGTGGCGGACTGGGTGCTGGGGAATGAACCACAAGCGCAGAAGGATGCCGTATGAGTCATGCCGTAATCGATCAGGCCGAAACTTTACGCCAGCAGCAGAATGGGATTGCACCCTCTGAAGGTGCGGGACGCCTAACACGCGTTGTTGCCATAACCAGTGGTAAGGGGGGGGTTGGAAAAACGGCAGTTGTCGCCAACGTGGCGATTGCGCTGGCCCGTCAGGGTAAAAAGGTTCTGGTGATCGATGCTGATCTCGGGCTGGCCAATATCGATGTCGTCCTCGGACTTTCTCCTGAATATAATCTCAACCATTTTTTCAAGGGTGAGCGGAGTCTCGAGGAGATTATTGTCGAAGGTCCTCATGGAATTAAGGTTCTGCCCGCAGGGTCGGGAGTTCAGCAGTACACGCGGCTCGATGGACAACTTAAAATGCGTTTTATTGAGGCGCTCGATAATTTGCAGGAAAAGTTCGATCTCGTCCTTATAGATACCGAAGCGGGGATCTCAGATAACGTCACTTATTTCACTGTTGCGGCTCAGAATATTCTGGTTGTCACAACCCCTGAGCCGACCGCTATCACCGATGCCTATGCCCTGATGAAGTTGCTTTCAAGCCAATACCATCAGAAAGACTTTCTGCTCTGTGTCAATTCGGTACGCAACGGCAATGAAGGGCTCGATGTCTTTGAGAAGCTGACGATGGTTTCGGGACGTTATCTGGATATCAGTATCGATTACCTGGGTGCTGTCCCCTTCGACAGAAAAATGCATGACTCAGTGCGTGCTCAGCAGGTCATACAGGATCTTTATCCTGAGCATAAGGTCTCGAAAGCCTTTGTAAATCTGGCAGACAGCCTGATGGAAACTCCGACCAATGATCAGCCGTCGGGAACACTGCAGTTCTTTTTTAAACGTTTTCTTGGAGTTGAAGCGCAGAGGTGCGAATGATAACTGTCGACCGCTACGGACCACCCGGAGCAGATGACCGTGAACGGATGGTTATCGCACACATGTCACTCGTCAACTTTCTGGTTGAGCGGATGCTGACGCAGGTTCCGTCGTTTGTCACGCGAGATGATTTGCGCAGTGCCGCAATGATTGGCCTGAATGATGCGGCCAGCCGTTTCGATCCCAGACGTGGTGTGTTGTTCAAAACCTTTGCAGAACGGCGAATTCGTGGAGCGATCTACGATGAGGTGCGACGGATGGACTGGTTTTCACGCTCGCTACGCGAGAAACAATCGCGCGTCTCAAAGGCGATCAGCCAGCTTGAGAAAACACTGTACCGCCACCCTGAAGAACAAGAAATCGCCGATGAGCTTGAGATTTCTCTCGGGGACTATCATCAGATTCTGACGCAGGTCAGTAACCTTGGCTGTGTCAGTCTGAACGAAACCCTTGATGATTCTGAAGGGGGTGCCTCCTATATCGATAATCTTGAAGATACTGCGCAGGAGTCAGTTCAGACCCGCTTGGAAGCTCTGGAACTGACCAGAGAACTGGCCGCCCATATTGGCGAGCTCTCCGAGAAAGAGCAGTTGGTTTTATCTCTTTTTTATTACGAAGAGCTTTCCCAGAAGGAAATTGCTGAGGTGCTTGAACTCTCTGAGGGGCGAATTTCGCAACTTCATAGCCAGGCATTGTTGAAAATGAAGGTCAAGATGTCGCGCAGTCTGCGCGATCAGGCGAAAAAGGAGAAGTGATGCCTGAGCCGTTGTTGTCCACAGTTTTGTCGGCAGTTGTTTTGTTGTTGGTTGTTTCGTTGTTGCAGTTGAAGCGCTGTCGAAAGTTGAAACAGCAGATCGGGCAACTTGAAATTCAGCTTGAGGAGGCCAACCGGCCAGCAGAGTGTTTTTCTGAGGATCTGAGTATGGCTGAGCGTGATTTTCAAGAACCAGAGGTAAGACATGAACAGGATATGCCAGATCGATATCGATATATCCGTGCCATGGCTCGTCAGGGAATGAACGCAACTCAGATCGCTACAATTTTGAAGGTTGGAGAAGAAGAGGCGGAGCAAATAGTCCGTTTGGCACGCTTGAAAAGTGCCGCCTGAAAAAGGCTCAGCAGCTAAACAAAATATGCTGAACAGCCGAAGAGTCAAATAACCGACGATAGCGGAGAATATAATGGGATCAGGAAAATACGGAGCTTTGACCGGTGCGATTGCGAGAATGAAGGTGCTGGATAATATCAACAGCAATATCGCCAATGCCAGCACTCCTGGCTATAAAAAAGGCGTTGCGGTTTTTGAGGCCCAGTTCAGCGAAGCCATGGCAAACCGCGGGAGCCACGCGACCAATTTCACCGCCGTCAGTAGTGAGGCGATCGATTTTTCTCAGGGACCAATGAACAAGTCTGGCAATCCATTGCATCTAGCCATTAACGGAAAAGATTTTTTTCGTGTTCAAAAAGAAGATGGGACCATTGTCTATGCTCGGCGTGGCAATTTTCAACGCAATGAAAATAACGAAATAGTTACATCGTCCGGCGCTAAACTTCTGGGCGACGGCGACACCTCGGTTTCGCTGCCTTTGGAACAATTCACTATTCTCCTCGATGGCAGCATTATTGCGGACAACAAGCGGGTCGGTTCGATTCCAGTTTACAGTTTTGAAGATACAAATGTTCTCAAGCGTGGCAACGATGGAGTTTTTGTCGCTTCAGAAGATGCCGTGGTGACCAAGAGTCTGCAACCTGAGATGTTGCAGGGATATCTGGAGGGATCGAACGTCAATATTATGCAGGAAACAGCACGTATGGTCTCCACCATGCGCGTCTTTGAATCGGCACAAAAGGCGCTGAGCGCCTATGACAATATGGATAGCAAGTTGGCTGAACTGGGTAGCATTCAGTAATTAGCAGCCTGTCGGTCTTGACCGACTGCTAGACGAATGATTGACCCATCGATAAGGAGAATCAAATGATCAGGGCACTCTGGACAGCAGCAACCGGCATGGAAGCTCAGCAGTTGAATATGGATGTTATCGCCAACAATCTGGCCAACGTCAACAGCACCGGTTTCAAGAAGAGTCGGGCCGACTTTCAGGACATTCTTTATCAGACAGTAAAGATGGCCGGAGCAACCGCCGAAGGGACCGAAGTGCCGACAGGGATTCAGGTTGGGCTCGGGTCGAAGGTCGCAGCAGTGCAGAAGGTCTTTACCGTCGGAGACTTTCGCCAGACTGGTAATGATCTGGATGTGGCTATCGAAGGGGTCGGTTTCTTTGGCGTGACTCTGCCGGATGGCAGCGAAGGCTACACCCGGGCCGGTGCCTTTAAAAAAGATAGTACCGGCAGGATGGTAACCTCTGATGGTTATCCGCTCTTCCCTGAAGTTGTTATCCCTGAAAATGCCACAAAAATATCGATCAGTCAGTCCGGTACGGTCGAGGTGCTGCAGGATGGCAATGGTACCCCGACCGAGGTCGGTAGTATCTCTCTGGTCCGTTTTTCCAATCCGGCCGGTTTAAGCTCTCTGGGTCGAAATACGTATGCCGAAACTAATACCAGTGGCGCGCCGATTACCGGCACTCCTGGATCTGAAGGCTATGGAGCGATTTCACAGGGTTTCCTTGAAGGTTCCAATGTCAACATTATGGAAGAGATGGTCAATATGATTGCCGGGCAGCGCGCCTACGAGGTCAATTCCAAGGCGATCAAGACCGCAGATGAGATGTTGGCGATGATTAACCAGCTGGTTCGTTAAGGGATCTGTTTTGATGAAATTCACCTTTGGATGTCTGTTGTTACTGCTCATGGCGCTTCCTGCTTTGGCAGTCGATCTGTCTCTGCGAGCCAGTGCTCAGGTCGCAGACAATCAGGTGTTGTTACGTGATCTCCTCTCTCCTGCTGATGCTGATCGTCTTGAGCAGCTGGCGGGGCCGATCCGTCTTTTTCGTGCACCGGAACCGGGAAAAACCCGCAAGGTCGGGCGTGAAACTCTGGCGCGGTTGGTGCGTCGTCAGGTTAAGCCCGATCAATTGCGTTTGACCGGCGCCAGTAGTGTGACCATCACGCGCAAGGGGATCTGGATCGAACCTGAAGAGATGGAATCGGTTCTCAGTGATTATCTCGCTGCTGTTGTCAGAGAGCTCCCTGGAGTCACACTGAGCTTTGAAAAGCTCTACCTGCCAGCACGCTTTATGGTGGCAGCGGGAAAAATCGAACATCAGGTTATCCCATCGACCCGGCAAGTTATTGGCAGTCGGCGCCTGACTTTAATCACAAGAGTGAACGGAAAGTTAGTCGCCAATAAGAGTATCCGGGTTGCGATCAACGCTAGTGCGCAGGTCGTGGTGCTAACCTCTGACTTAAGGCGTGGGGAGACCCTCACGGCCTCTAACCTGGAGCTGCGCGAGCAGGATATTTCTGGGCTGGAAGAACCGTTTTTTGTGTTTGAACCGCTGCTCGGCAAACAGTTGAAGCAGTCGGTGCGACTCGGGCAGGCACTTCAGAGGCGTCAGGTCGAATTCCCACCTTTGATCAAAAGGGGGGATCGAGTGACTATTCAGGCTCAAAATCCGGGCATTCGTCTTAATGCTATGGGCGAAGCACGTCAGAATGGTGAGCTAGGGGAGATGATTCGAGTTCGCAACAGTAGCAGCCAACGAGAAATTCTATGTAAGGTCCAGGCCTCGGGTCTCGTTAGTGTGGAGTTTTAATGATGAAGATAATTGCTCAACTGCTGAAAATTGGTTTATTGATCAGCCTGTTGATGCTCCAGTTTGCTTGTGCCAGACCGGTTGAGAAGGTAGTGATTCCGGAGGTTGAGCCGCTGGAGAATCTGGCTCTGATGCCGCCGCTGGCCCAGAGTGCTGGCTCGCTTTGGACAGGGTCGCTTCCGGCTCTGGTAGCAGATCGCAAGGGGCGCACTATTGGTGATATCGTGACCGTGGCAATCTTCGAAAAAGCCAGCGCCAGCAAAGAGGCGAGTACTGAGACGGGGCGTGACACTTCAATTTCGGCTGATATCACAGCCCTTCTTGGGCTTGAAAAGAAGTTACCTGGTTTGTTTAACCTCGGTATGGATCCCACGAAACTGCTTGGTGCTAACGCTTCTAACAGTTTTTCCGGAAGTGGTAAAACCTCTCGGGTTGAAGATCTGGTTGCAGCGTTAACCACTCAGATTGTCAAGATTTACCCTAACGGCAACTTGCGGATCGCCGGCAATAAAACGGTGACAGTCAACAATGAGATGCAGATTGTTAAGCTCAGTGGGATTGTACGTGAAACAGATATCTCGCCCGGGAATGTCGTTGATTCGAAGAACATTCTTAACGCCCGGATTTACTATAGTGGGCAAGGGGTTATCAGCGACAAGCAATCACCAGGTTGGCTAACGCGTTCACTTGATGCGGTTTGGCCTTTTTAGAATGGCTTGCAAAGGATAAAGATGATGCGCAGACTGATAATACTGGGATTCCTTACTTTACTCTTGTTGCCAGCTACGGCAGGAGCCGTTCGGATCAAAGATCTGACTGAAATTGAAGGAGTCCGAATCAATCAATTGGTCGGTTACGGTCTGGTGGTTGGTCTCAATGGGACCGGTGACAGTAAGAGTACCGGTTTTACCATTCAGTCGTTGCTCAACATGATGGAGCGGATGGGGCTGACAGTCGAGGCAAACACCGTTCAAGTTGACAACGTTGCCGCTGTTATGGTGACAGCGGAATTGCCTGCTTTTGCTCGAGCTGGGGGGCGAATCGATGTTGCCGTTTCCTCAATCGGTGATGCCGATAATTTGGCCGGTGGTACGCTGATGATGACCCCGCTCAAGGGGGCTGACGGTCAGTACTATGCGGTTGCCCAGGGTCCGTTAGTTGTCGGTTCACTCGCCTTTGGCGGTAAGGCCGCCAAGGTGCAGAAGAACCATCCGACCAGCGGTCGGATCTCTGATGGCGCAATTGTCGAGCGCGAGATCTTCAACGACTTTGAAAATCTGACCCAGTTGAATTATCGGCTGAGAGATGCAGATTTTACCACCCTGACGCGTATGACTCAGGTAGTTAATGATTACTTCGGTGAGCAGGTCGCTCGTGCTGTGGATGCTGTTGCGATGGAGGTTGTTCCGCCCGAGGCCTATCAAGGTCGTATGTCGGATCTTGTCGCCGAGATTGAAGCTCTTGACGTTATCCCCGACAGAGTTGCACGGATTGTCGTGAATGAGAAAACCGGGACTATTGTTATGGGGAGCGATGTGCGGATCTCGACCGTAGCGGTTTCGCATGGC
>JAJRQB010000048.1 GCA_024280485.1 Deltaproteobacteria bacterium | reverse complement strand
TGGGTATGAGTCGCCCGAACATCGCGTAGCGGTTGGTGAAGAGTTGTTTGTCTTCTGTCAGCCATCATTCACTTTTTTGAGGGATTGAATTATGCATTTGATACAAAGCACTGTGGGAAGAAAGATTTTAATGGCGGTGACCGGCCTGCTTTTGGTCGGCTTCGTCTCCATTCACCTGCTCGGCAATTTATCCGTATTTGCTGGGCCAGACGGCATCAATGCCTACGCGGTTAAGCTACACAGCCTGGGGGCCATGGTTTGGGTTTTCCGTTTGGCTATGCTAGCCATTTTCGCAGTACACATTACGTTCGGCATCATGTTGTCGATCGAGAACCGTACTGCGACCCCGGTAAGCTATTCGATTAAAAGCCGGATGAAGACGACCTTCTCCAGCGAGTCGATGCTCTATACCGGCCTGATCCTGCTCGCATTCTTGATCTACCATCTCCTGCACTTTACAGTACAGATCACCAACCCAGAGATTTCGGCGAATAAGCTACCGCTTGACGCTATGATGCGTCCCGATGTCTTCACGATGGTGGTTCTGAGCTTCCAGAAAGTTTTTATCTCTTTGGTTTACATTGCAGGAATGCTTGCACTGTTCCTGCATTTGAGCCATGGACTTTCAAGTTTTGTGCAGACCTTCGGTTTGAATAATGGCCCCAGCCTTGAAAAGGTGACCCTCGGCGGCAAGCTTGTCGCAGTCGGATACCTGTTGGCTTATGTCGCTATTCCTGTTCTTATTCTTGCTCGCTTTGTGAACGTTTAGGGGGTTTATTGTGATTCTCGACGGAAAAACACCCACTGGTCCTATTGAAAAAACCTGGGATAAACATCGTTTCGATATGAAACTGGTCAATCCTTCCAACAAACGTAAGTTTAAGGTTCTGGTTGTCGGTACCGGTCTTGCCGGTGGCGCTGCGGCTGCCTCTCTTGGTGAACTTGGCTATAATGTTGAAGCCTTCTGTTACCAGGACAGCTCACGCCGCGCCCACTCGATCGCGGCTCAAGGTGGTATCAACGCAGCCAAGAACTACCCAAATGATGGCGACAGTATCTATCGCCTCTTCTATGACACCATCAAGGGCGGCGACTTCCGCGCTCGTGAGGCTGACGTCTGGCGTCTTGCCCAGGTATCAAACAGCATTATCGATCAGTGCGTAGCTCAGGGCGTCCCTTTTGCTCGCGACTATGCCGGTTATCTCGATAATCGCTCCTTCGGTGGTGCACAGGTATCACGGACTTTCTATGCTCGCGGTCAGACCGGTCAGCAGCTGTTGCTCGGCGCTTATTCTGCCCTGTCTCGTCAAGTCAAAGCCGGAACCGTTAAGCTGTACGAGCGGACCGAGATGGTTGATCTGGTTGTCGTCGATGGCGTTGCTAAAGGGATCACTTGCCGTGACATGATCACTGGTGAAATTAAGTCCTACTGGGGTGACGCAGTTATTCTCGCGACTGGTGGATACGTCAACGTTTTTTACTTGTCGACGAATGCTATGGGTTGTAGCGTCACTGCCGCCTGGAAGGCTGTCCAAAAGGGTGCTTACTTCGCGAACCCCTGTTACACCCAAATCCACCCGACCTGTATCCCGCAGACCGGTGACCATCAGTCGAAGCTGACCCTGATGTCCGAGTCTTTGCGGAACGATGGTCGTTGCTGGGCACCCAAGAAGAAGGAAGACTGTGAAAAGGCGCCTGGTGATATCCCGGAAGAAGATCGTGATTACTATCTCGAGCGGAAGTACCCTTCGTTCGGCAACCTGGCTCCGCGTGATATCGCTTCGCGTGCCGCCAAAGAGCAGTGTGACGACGAGCGTGGCGTCGGACCAGGCAAGCGCGGCGTTTATCTCGATTACGCAACCGCCATTGAGCGTGTTGGTGAGCACACCATCAAAGAACGCTACGGAAACCTCTTTGAAATGTACGAGAAAATCACTGATGAGAATGCCTATAAGCGTCCGATGCGGATCTACCCTGCACCGCACTACGCGATGGGTGGTCTCTGGGTCGATTACAACTTGATGAGCAACGTGCCTGGTCTGTTTGTTCTGGGCGAGGCTAACTTCTCGGTTCACGGGGCTAACCGTCTTGGAGCCTCTGCTCTGATGCAGGGTCTGGCCGATGGTTATTTCGTCATTCCGTACACCATCGCTGGTTATCTGGCGACGGTGACCCCAGGTGTTGTCACCGACGAGCACCCGGCATTCAAAGAGTCGAAAGAGCAGGTTCAGGCTCAGACCGACAAACTTCTCAATATCAAGGGCAAGAAAACTGTCAGCGAGTTCCACCGTGAGCTTGGTAAGGTCATGTGGGAAGACGTTGGAATGGCGCGTAGTGAAGCCAGCCTCAAGAATGCATTGCAGCGTATTCCTGAAATTCGTGATGAATTCTGGAAGAATGTCAATGTGACTGGTTCTGGAGAAGAACTCAATCAGCAGCTTGAAAATGCTGGACGTGTTGCCGATTTCCTTGAATTTGCCGAGGTCTTCGCGACCGATGCTCTGCATCGTGAAGAGTCCTGTGGTGGTCATTTCCGTACTGAGCATCAGACTGATGACGGTGAGGCGATGCGTGATGATGAGAACTTCGCTTATGTTGCGGCCTGGGAGTTCAAGGGTGTTGGTAAGGCTCCTGAGCTGCACAAGGAACCTCTGAAGTTCGAAAATGTTAAACTTGCCGTGAGGAGCTATAAATAATGGATCTTACACTTCACGTATGGCGCCAGAGTGGGCCTAAAGATAAAGGACAGCTGGAAACCTATCCGGTTAAAGGGATCAGCCCTGATATGTCATTCCTCGAGATGCTTGATGAGGTCAATGAACAGCTGATCAAAACGGGAAAATTACCGATTGTCTTTGATCATGATTGTCGCGAGGGGATCTGCGGCACGTGTTCGCAGACTATTAACGGCAAGGCACACGGCGGTCAGGATCGTACCACCGTTTGCCAATTGCACATGCGTTCATTCAAGGATGGTGATGAAATTTTCATCGAACCATGGCGTGCCCGTGCTTTCCCGGTCATCAAGGACTTAATCGTTGATCGTACGGCTCTTGACACCATCATGCAGGCTGGTGGTTATGTTTCCTGCCACACTGGTGGTATCCCCGATGGTAATGCTCATCCAATTGGTAAGCCGGTTGCTGATTATGCAATGGATGCTGCGGAATGTATTGGTTGCGGTGCTTGTGTTGCCGGTTGTCCTAACAGCTCGGCAATGCTCTTTACCAGTGCTAAGGTTGCTCAACTTGCAGTCCTTCCGCAAGGCAAGCATGAAGCCAAGGCTCGGGTTAAGAACATGACCGATGCCCTTCAGACCTCAGGTTTCGGTAACTGTACTAATCATCTTGAGTGCGAAGCGTCTTGCCCCAAGGGTATCAGTGTTAAATTTATTGCCAAGCTGAATCGCGAGTATATGAAGGCGGTTGTTAGCTGATTTCAGGTTCAATTGAAATAAAAAGGGCGAACCATTATGGTTCGCCCTTTTTTTATCAAATCGATACGGCCGCATGAATACCATTGTCAGTATGGATGACAGCGGAAAATAATCTCGTTTCAGAGTAAGTCCTTCAACCATCCCAATGCGATGAATGTGCCTGCTGCCGAGCCAAGAGAAGAGAAGAAGAAGACAAGAATAATGCGAGCTAGTCGATTTCTCCACCAGCCTTTGAGTGTAGTTAGATCATCACCAACATGCTCCATGTCACGTACCGTAGGAGGAGCAATGAACGCCTGCACGAATGCAGTGACGAAGCCCGCTCCTATGGTTGGATTCAATGAGGTGATTGGTGCGGCGACAAAAGCAGAAATGACAGTCAACGGATGACCGAAGGCGATCAGGGCTCCCAAGGCCGAGAGTAGACCGTTGGCCAGTACCCAGGCAACTGCGGCATCGGCCAGTCTTTGATGGTCACCGAAGAAGAAACCTCCAATAAACAGGGCGATGACAATAGCCGGAATCAGCCACGGGATGATTTTAGAACTGGCTGATTTAGGTGGGACAGTACTGATCTCGGTGATGGTTTCTGTTGTGATCTCCTCATCCAGTTTGCTGATGATCCCCGGCAGGTGTGCAGCACCGACGACGGCGACGATCTTTTGCCCCGGTGCCTTGCGGATATGGTAGGCCATATAGGTATCACGCTCGTCAACCAGAATAGCTTTGACCGATGGTAACAGCCTTCCCATCTCTTCTAGCATTTGTGACAGGGTATCGCCGTTACGCAACTCAGCCAGTTGTGCTTCGTCAAACTCCTGTTTTTCGAACAGGCTACCAAGCAGAGCAGCCATGACTTTCATTTTGTTCCAGAACCCGGCCTTGCGCCAAGTGCGAAGCAGGGTAGTGCGGATGTTACGGTCCACAAGTTCGACCTGCATGCCACGTTCTTTAGCTGTTTTGGCTGCTGCCGCCAGTTCTGCGCCAGGTTTGACTCCGGTCTGAAGGCCCATCTTTTTCTGGTAACTCGATAACGCCAAGTTGGTGAGTAAGAAGGGCATCTGACCTTTTTTGATTACATCCTTGATGTTGAGTGATTCCCAGCCTTTTTGATTGGTCAGTGCTTGGTAACGCTGTTCATCGAGTTCAACGCATACTGTGTCAGGTTGGTGTTTCTCGATGGAGTGAATCACAGTGTCGACTGATTCTTGAGATATGTGTGCAGTACCGATCAGGATGATCTGGCGACCATCAATTGTGATGATGGTCGGCTCGTCCTTGTTGTTTTCAGTTTCGATATCCACCAGAAATCCTTTAGGTGTGAAGGTTGTAAACGCGGCGCAGTTTAACATGCAAAGGGGTGTTTTGGTAGAGATAAACTGGATAGGCGTGAGGTCTCGTTTTGTGACTGGAATAGATGAAAAAAGCATCCTTCAGTGATGAAGGATGCAATCTGTTCTGGGTGACTCTCCACGCTGCCGTGGGTCATTGGCCTCACTACGAGTACCAACAAGGTGGGTTCTCCTGATCATCCTTCAGGCGTCCCGCTCAGAGGCGGGCTGGCACACCAGATGTTTCAAAGAAATCCCGTTACAACAGCTATTCCGCGTGGACGTTCTGACCTCACCTGCAGGGCAGAGAGTCAATCAGTACTACCAGTGTCAGTATATGACGGTGGTGATATTGGAGCAAGTCTGAAAATGTTTTTAGGTTATTGTTTATTGCCGTGAAGGTATATTTGTAGAAATTGACGAATTGACCTTTTGGGATGTTTGACAGTTTGTTAGAATCACTCGATAATATGCCCCTCTAATCAAAGAAGAGGCTGGAGAGGTATTATGCAAATTTTGTGGATCGGCCTTTTGGGCGGATTGGGCTGTATATCCCGTTACCTGATGTCCGGTTGGGTATATAATCTGTTTGGGCGTACACTTCCCTATGGAACGTTGGTTGTTAATATTGGCGGGTCTTTTTTACTCGGCTTCCTTATGACCTTTGGACTGCGGAGTACTTTATTGCCTGTAGGCCTGCGGGTTGGTTTAACTGTTGGTTTTATGGGTGGGTTTACGACATTTTCGACATTTTCGTATGAGACCTTGAAGCTGATTGAAGAGGGGAGTCTGATGCAGGCAGGAGCGAATATCCTTATGAATGTGTCTCTCTGCCTCATTTCTGTTGCAGCCGGAATGATGTTGGCTCGACAACTATAAAGGAGACTGCTTATGCCTGGATCCGCAGGGGAAAAGACTCTGATGCGTATCTTTATCAGTGAGGCAGATCGTCATAAGGGGAAACCTCTTTATGAGGTATTGGTAGAAATGCTTCGCAAACAGGGTTTTGCCGGGGCGACCGTACTAAAAGGAGTGGCCGGGTTTGGTGAGAATTCTGTCATGCATACAGATAAATTATTATGCCTATCGACTGAGCTTCCATTGGTGATTGAAGTTATCGATGGCGAAGAGAAAATTCAGCAAATTATCCCACAGTTCGATGAGTTGATGCAGGGCGGGATGATTACCCTTGAAAAGGTTCGGGTTATTCGATACCGGTCCTAACAGCCTGTTTCGGCAAGAAAGATATCTACTCCCATGCTTAAAAAAATATTATCACTTTTGGCCCCAGCGGAAACTACACCAAATCCAGACCGCATACCATTAGCTGCAGCGGTATTGCTCCTTGAAATTGCCCATGCTGACGGCGATTTTAGTGCTGATGAAGAGAAACTTATACAAGAAGTACTGCAACAACGCTTTGCTCTCAATACTGAGATGTGTAAGGAACTGTTGCAGTTGGCGGAGGATGCCAAAAAGCATAGCTCTGATCTTCACCAGTTTACCAGCTTGGTAAATCGACACTTCAGCCAACCTGAAAAAGAGGAGATTATTGAATCTTTTTGGCATTTGGCTTTTGCAGATGGTCGCCTTGATGCCCATGAAGAAGCCATGCTCCGCCAGCTTGGAAGTTTGATTGGGCTTTCTCATCGACAATTTATAGATGCTAAAATCAAAGTGCGTAATGAATTGTCTGTAAAAAAATAGTCTATGAGCCAGCCGCTAACACATCTTGTGAATTGGAGTCATCAGCTGTTAAGCGAGGTTCTCTCCCCTGGGGACTACGCCGTCGATCTAACATCTGGAAACGGTTATGATACACTTATGTTGGCTCAGAGAGTTGGGCCTTCAGGTCGCGTTTTAGCTTTCGATCTACAATCAAGAGCGATCGAAAGCAGTGCCGATCTTCTTCGGGAGAAGGGCATTGCGATTAATCTATTGGAGAGACCGATACCGTTTTTGCCCGTTGGTGTGACTCTGGCTCAGGCCAACCACGTCGATTTCCATGTATGGAATACTCATGAACCACGTGCGATTATAGCCAACCTTGGCTATTGTCCCGGCGGTGATAAAGAAATTGTTACGCAGCCAGAAACCACATTAGCAGCGCTACGGACCGGTTGTGATCTGTTGGCTTCCGGAGGGCGGATAGCCGTTGTGATCTACCCCGGACACCCCGGTGGCCGAAGTGAGGCTGATGCTGTCGATCAATTTTTTATTGGCTTGGATGAAAGCCAATTCGAGGTGTTGCGCTTGCAAGTTGTTAGTCGACCGCAATCCCCATTTTTATTAACTGCCGCCAAATTCAACTGATTTCAGAGATGGAATGAAACTTTATATGCTGTTTCTGCTTAGTAAAATTGGAGACTATACTCTCTACTACTTAGAGCATGCTGGACGGATGAATATTTTTTTGGGTCAGTGTCTCTGGCGACTATTGACACCACCATATCGAATTTTCCCGGTAATACAGCAGCTCAATTTTATTGGTGCCCGTTCAATCTTTGTCATCTTTTTTACGGGCGGGTTTACCGGGATGGTTCTAGCTCTGCAGGGTTACTATACCCTGCGTAAATTTGGATCTGAAGGTTTGCTTGGCTCAGCGGTGGCTCTTAGTTTGCTGCGTGAGCTTGGTCCGGTTATGGCGGCCTTAATGGTGATTGGTCGTGCTGGATCGGCAATGACTGCTGAAATTGGAATCATGCGCAATACCGAGCAGATAGATGCTCTAGAGTGTATGGCAGTTGATCCTCTTCGATATATAATGGTTCCTAAATTCATTGCTGCAATACTAAGCATGCCGCTCTTGACTGCAATTTTTGATGTTGTTGGTATTTTTGGTGGATATTTGGTCGGTAGTCTTATGCTTGGCGTTAATGGTGGGACCTATTTTCAAGGGATGTACCAAAGCGTCGCCTGGAATGATGTTGAAATGGGGTTGATCAAGTCACTGGTTTTCGGTTTGTTGATCGTTTGGATATCGACTGCCAAGGGATACTTCCTGCATTGGGAGCGCAGTGGTGGGTTTGGTGCAGAGGGTGTAAGTCGAACAACGACTAGTTCTGTGGTACTGGCTTCGGTAACTGTGCTGGTTTGGGACTACCTGCTCAGTGCAATAATGCTTTAGGGCTTTTTAAATATGACAGAAATAAACAGCGATTGTCCGGTTGTTGTAGAGTTGGTGGGGGTTGAAAAACATTTTGCTGGTCAGAAAGTCCTCTCTGGAGTTAATCTTCGTGTCTGTGAGGGGACGACAACTGTTATTGTCGGTGGTAGTGGTGAAGGCAAGAGCGTTATTCTTAAACACATGCTGGGGTTGATGAAACCGGATGTCGGGCGAGTCGAGATTTTTGGCCGCGATATCGCGACAGCGACTGCGCGCGAGTTGAATGATGTTCGGAGAGACTTTGGTGTGTTGTTTCAAAATGTAGCATTGTTTGATTCGATGACTATCTTTGATAATGTCGCCCTTCCGTTGCGTGAACGGACCCATGACCGACCACAACAGATTGCGGCTCGGGTTGACGAGTTACTTCAGATGATGGATCTTCCGGGGGTTGGTGCTAAGTACCCTGCCCAGCTTTCTGGTGGAATGCAGAAGCGGGTTGGGCTGGCGCGGGCACTAGCCCTCAACCCTAAAATAGTTTTTTTTGACGAACCGACAACAGGGCTTGATGTGCACAAGAGCAATGAAATTTATCGTCTGTTTCACCACACTCAGGCTCGGGTTGGTTATACTGCAGTTATAGTGAGCCACGATGTTCCGAAGATTTTTAAGCTTTCAGATCATGTGGCATTACTCTCTGAGGGGGTAATACAGGGTCAGTTGACTCCTGAGGAGTTCCAGCGGTCAGAGAACCCATTGATCCGTGAGTTTGTTGAGACAACCATGGGCCCTATTTATTCGAGCGAGAGAGAGGAAGCTGCTCTGTAATGAAACGGATTAATATTGAAGTAGCTGTTGGGCTGTTTGTTGTAATCGGGTTTGTCTGTTTTGCCTGGATGTCGGTGCGTTTGGGTGATGTCAGTCTGTTCGAGAAGCCTTCCTATCAAGTAACTGCAAAATTTGGTTCGGCTTCGGGTCTCAAACAAGATTCAAAGGTTGAAATTTCAGGTGTACAGGTTGGCAAAGTTATCAGTATTCAACTTGAATCAGAAAGTTACGAGGCCGTTGTTCTGATGAAAATCGATCAAGAGATCATTTTGCAGGAGGATGTTATCGCGTCGATTCGCACCGCTGGAATTATTGGTGATCGTTATGTAAGTCTTACCCCAGGTGGGCTGGACGAACTGATTATCGATGGTGGTGAAATTACAGAGACAGAATCTGCTATCAACTTAGAGGATCTGCTCAGTAAGTATATCTTCCAAAATTAGGGGTTATTGTGTGGCAGATTATCTTTTTCTTGATTCTGTTAACAAATATTGGATTTGTCGATTTAGCTTTTGCTCAGCAACCGGAGCAATCTACTCCTGCGAGCGAAGTTCATGGGTCTGATTTCGATCAAGATTTCGATGATGATTTTATGGAAGAGGATAGTGCACAGCTGATCTCGGATCCTTTTGAAAAGTTGAACAGAGGAGTGTTCTGGTTCAACGATAAGGTTTATTTTTATCTCTTTAAGCCGGCTGCGCGTGCTTATCGTATTGTCCCGCGTCCCGCTCGCACGTCGGTCAGCAACTTCTTTTCCAACCTCAGCAGCCCTGTTCGTATTGTCAACTCAACGCTGCAGTTTAAGTTTGCAGATGCTGGTCGTGAGACTACACGTTTTTTTGTGAATTCTATTATCGGTCTCGGTGGTTTGGTCGATGCGGCTGACAGGTGGGGAGAAATCCCTAAAAAAGACGAAGATTTTGGCCAGACACTTGGGTTTTACCATGTCGGGCAAGGCCCCTATTTAATTCTGCCTTTTTTGGGCCCTTCAAGCCTGCGAGATGCAGGTGGCCTTGTGGCAGACTCTTTTTTTGACCCCCTTACAATCCACCTGAGCAGAAATTGGAACTTCCTCGAAAGAATGGAACTCAGGGCTGGTCTCGCAGTTAATTTCCTATCACTTGATGACGACAGCTACGAAAAGATCAAGCGAGACTCCCTTGATCCATACCTGTTTATGCGTGCGGGCTATGCCCAGTACCGGGTGGCAAAAGTCGCGAAATAAGACTATACTTCTACGGACTCATTTCAATTAAGTGGAGGCTGTGCTTATGCGTCTGTTGTTCATACTTTTAATAATGTTATTTGGTTCTCCCGCGTATGCGGCATCTTCGACACCGCAGGGCCAGATTAAACAAATGGTTGATGGAGTTTTTGCTGTATTAAATAGTGATCGATCTCCCGAAGAGAAAAGGACTCATATTAGCGGAACAGTGCAGGACTTTTTGGGTGTAAAATCTCTTTCTCAACGTACTCTTGGCGTCTATTGGAAGAAGGGGACAGAGGCTGAGTTGAAACAGTTCATGTCTCTTTATGTCCAAATCCTGGAACGGACCTACCTCAACCGCATTGAAAATTACTCTGGCGGTAAAGTGGAATATGTTAAGGAGCGAATAAAGGCTAATAAGGCAATTCTTGATACTAAGTTTGTCTCTTCGAAGTTTGATATTCCTGTACGATATAAGTTGATAGAGAAAGCTGGCGTGTGGCAGATTTATGATGTTGTGATTGAGGGCGTTAGTCTGGTTCGAAGTTATCGTTCAAGCTATAACGAAATTCTGCGCAAAGAAGGTTTTGACGGGTTGATTAATAGGATGGAAGAGAAACTTGTCCAGATGAAAAAGGGTTAATTGCGTATTTATGACGATGTTGGCTGAAAATCTGTGCCGTAAAATGAAGTCCGATTTCCGTTTTTTTCAGTATCTCGATGAGGCTGAAAGGGCCGTTGCCGGGCAATACCTTGAATGCTGTGAGATTGGTGCTGGGACTGTATTGTGGGATGAAGGCGATGCAAGCAACGCAGCTGCCTTTGTTGTTGAAGGAAAAATAGAAGTTAAGAAAGAGACAGAATTCAAAGGCAAGCACGTTATCGTAGGTATCTATGGTGAAGGCTCTGTGGTCGGCGAGCTTTGTCTTTTCTCCGCCGGAAAGAGAGCGGTCACTGCTACGGCATTAACTGATGCCTGGCTATTGAAAATCACCGAAGAACGTTTTGAAACCTTGATGGAAGAACACCCTCAAATCGGCGGAAAGCTTCTTAAAGGGATGTTTGTGGCGGTCTCAACGCGGTTGCGAAAATCATTTGAGAGGCTGGCTGCAATTTTCTAGATCGGAGGGGAAAGTTAGAGTTTTTATCTCTTTTGTAACTGACTCACTCCCTGTGTAGTCACAGTCCCTTCCCTGAGCCATTTAAGCGCTCATGAATTTGTTATGTTTCAACACAATAGGCGCTAATTCCTACCTGCTTATTTAATGGGTTCCGTTACTAAAGAGACCTTCTGGATGCTGATAGCGTTGACAGGGCAAGCCGCAACGCAGGCTCCGCAACGAATGCAATCTTCCTGATTGATCCAGATCATATTGACCTCATCCGCTGTCTCGGCAATGTCCCATCCAACAATACGACCCTCTTCATCGAAGTTTAGTGCTTTAATCTTTAAAATGCATTCAGGTCTTGGCTTCGCTTTCACGCACCAGTCACAGTAGACACACTTGTCGGTGTCGATTTCGTATTTGAAATGGCACTGATAGCAACGCTGGGCTTCATCGATTGAGGTCTCTTGGTTAAATCCAAGATCAACCTCGGTTGGCAGATCGCGTTGCGCCAGTGGAATTGTCGGCATCTTCTGGAGTGCTACCGCGTCCATTTCGCGGATGCGGTCGGAGCCAAGCACGTCTTTCACCTGAGTGTAATCTTTCAGGCGATTTTGTCCTGTCAGAAACTGGTCAACCGCTTGTACACACTGTTTAGCGTGGCCGATGGCCTGGATCAGCGAACTTGCTCCAGTGGCAAAGTCGCCTGCTGCAAAAATCTTGTCTCTGGCAGTGATCTGGTCTGCGCCACTTTTAAGCCAGCCGTCTTCGCTAAGCAAGTCAGCTTTGATGGTATCGTCGATCCAGTCTGTTTCGGGAAACTGACCGGTGGCGAGTAGTACCGTATCGACAGGAATTTCGAACTCACTACCCGCAATCGCGATTGGTCGTCGCCGTCCACTGGAATCTGGTTCTCCGAGTTCGGTGCGAACAAACTGCATGGATTTTACTTGACCATTTTCACCATGAAAGGCGACAGGGGAGACCATACATTCCATCGGAATCTGTTCATGCTCCAGTTCCTCGAGTTCGCCGGGTGTCACGAGCATTTCATTGACAGATCGACGGTACAAAACCCTCACGTTACCCTGCGGCATCCGCAGGATCGAACCTGGGGCAGTTATGGTTGACAGGTCCTCTTCGAGATGTACCGTCGCCGCGCCCAGACGGCGTGCTGTACGCGCACAGTCCATAGCGGTGAATCCACCCCCGATTACAATCACCCTCTCGCCGATTGTGGTCGATCCGGTCGTGTTGACTTCCAGTAGAAAGTCGAGACCGTGACTGATACCCTCAAGATTTTTGCCAGGCAAGTCGAGCAGGTTCGGGCGTAAGGTTCCGGCGGCTAGAACCACGGCGCTGTGCTGTTCAATCAGTGATGAGAGTGATAGGTTCTTTCCAATTTCTGTATTGCATAAGATCTCAACGCCAAGCGCTGTGATCTGCTCAATTTCCCTGTCGATTATCTCGCGTGGTAGACGGAAGATCGGAATTCCCTGATTCATCATGCCGCCGGGGATAGCGTGTTTTTCGTAGACCCTGACTTGATGACCAAGTAACGCGAGCTGACGGGCGGCGGCTAGCCCTGCTACACCAGAGCCGACCACGGCGATATTTTTGCCGGATGGCGTAAACCATTTGTCCAGTACAACCAGATTTTGTTGCTTGAAATCGGCAGATGAGCGCTTAGAGAAGCAGATCGCCACTGGGTCGCCCAGGTCATCCCAGCCGTGGCGGCACTCTGCTTCACAGGGACGGGCACAGACGCGACCAAGAACCGCCGGAAATACGTTGTCGTGCAGGTTGATCAGGTAGGCATCCTCATGCCGTCCTTCATAGATTGCGGCAAGATAGTCCGGAATATCGGTTGCAGCCGGGCAGGCCTTTTGGCAGGGGATGTTTTTGTCTAGCCAGTCAAAATCTTTCGCATGATCCGTTTTGCCATTGAGCCGGGAGAGCGCGCAGGAAGGGAGTGGAGCCTCGAGTTCCTTCCGATGCTCGTTCCAACCACCCAATTGGTATTGCTGGGGAGCGAGGGAAACAGCTGCTTGTTTGTCATGCCGTTTGGAGGCGTCAATAATTTGCTGCATCAGTGGGTTGCTACTACCTTGCTCCAGCGCTCGTTTGGCGAACACTGTTGCCGAAAAAACGTCACCACGGGTGGTCTTGCGCTTGTGATAGGCGAGTGCAATCAATTCGCACACTCCTGTGTTTTCGGGCACACCCGAGCGACAGAGGAATGCTACTGCGGTTTCGTATTCGCCGCTATTGATGAGCTTTTCTGCCTTAATAAGTTGTTGTTTCATATGGATGAATCCGTATTATTTTACGAGAGATGTGAACCGAGTGATGCCGATGCGTGCACAGAAGTCGATGAATAGTTCAGAATCGTCGTTGCGTTGTTTGATGTAGGTGTCGAGTATCTTGCGCACAGCTGGAACAAGCTCTTCAGTTGGTATGTCACAGAGGTATTCAGCGACCTTGCCCGCTTCGCTCAGTTTCCCGCCGACAAAGATGCTGTACCCTTCAGTGCTGCCTCCATCCGGGTTGCGGGTCCTGGTACCGCGCAGGCCGATGTCTGCCACCCAGGCATGAGCGCAGTTATTCGGGCAGCCGGTAATGTTGATCCTGAGGGTGCCGATGCTCTTCCAGTAACTTTCGTCAGTGGCCAAGGCATTGTAAAGGCGGTAGTAGGCTTCTGGTGAGTCGGAGATCGCCATTTTACACATAGTGCTGCCAACGCAGGCGACAATGTCAGGCAGGTGTTCGTGCCCATCTGTGGCGAACCCTGCATTGTCTAGAGTTGAGAGTAGGGCGGTGACGTTTTCGTTCGGGACGTCGTGAAATTCAATATTCTGGCGGTTGGTGAACACCAAAATACCCCCGCCGAGTTCGTCGGCCAGGCGCGAAATGATTCGTGACTGATCAGTTTTTAGCTCTGAACGTGGAATCAGAATACGGACAATGCTTTTATCGAGTGTAGGCTGTGGGATGACTGCTTCGCCGTTAATCGACATTCTATCAATACTCGGAGTCGGATCTTTGGCATATTCAATCTGGTCCAGACAAAGGACATCTTTCTCCTTCATGATATTGATCAGGACGGCACCAAATTTTTTAGCTCCCATGCTGGCTACAACCACTTTTAGACGCGAGTGAGCACGCTGACGACGGTTGCCGTGACGGCGGAAGGCCTCAACTGTAGCGCGGGTGACGGCAAGAACCAACTCTTCAGGGACCCAGTCGAAAATGACCTTGGCCAGATAGGGTCGGGCTCCGAGTCCGCCGCCTGCATGGAATTTCCAGCCGACGATGCCGTTACGCTCGACCGGAACCCACCCTTGGCAATTTATCAGTGTCTGTGCCAGGGCATCGTTGTTAGGTGCGACGCTTATCTTGTGTTTACGGGGCAGGTTTCTCTGGTTCTGGAGTTCATCGTCATCTGCCATGAGGCGTATGAGTTTGAGTGAGTCACCGATCTGCGCGGGACCGGCACCAGCCAAGGAGGAGCCGATAATGTTACGCAGGACATCACCGCAACCATTTTTGGTGGTGATCCCTACTTCGGCCATGCCTTCAATGACTTTGTAGATATCTTCTTTCCGAATCCAGTGGAATTGGAGAGTCTGGCGGGTTGTAATACAGAGTTCGTTCTGGGCATATTTTTCAGCTAGATTAACCGCTCGATTAAACTGGCGGGTCGTCATGCGCCCTCCGGGGGTCACAACACGGATCATGAAGAAGCTTGGTTGAAGCTGGTGGTACACACCGCTCCACTTGAACATCGCCAGTTCGTTTGGTGTAATATCTTCAAAGGGTCGCTTGGCTATCTCGCGAAAGTCGAAGTCAGGATTGATCTCCAGTTTGTCTTTTTCAACTTGCGATAACTCTGGCTGTGCTTTCATTGAGTTCCTCGTTCGGATTTCGTTTTGATCTGACCTGAGTAATACTAACATTTTATATGTAGGGGTGCGAAATCGAAGCGGGAGCCGTGTTTGCTGCAATGCTATATGTTTAAATTGAGCACAAAAAAAAGAGTTAGCGATAAAATCGCTAACTCTTTTTAAGTTCTATGGTCGGAGCGAGAGGATTCGAACCTCCGACATCCTGGTCCCAAACCAGGCGCGCTACCAGGCTGCGCTACGCTCCGAGGACGGTACAATTACCATGAACTTTCAAGGGATGCAATAAAATCTTTCAGTCTTTTTTATTTAAATTATCCACTCCGGTGTCGGGTTCTTACCCTCGAGTAGTTTGATCACCTCTTCAGCAAGAGTCTTAGGGTCTGTGTTGCCATCCAGGACCAATTCTGCAGATGTCGGAGGCTCGTAATTGTGTTCAGGAGAAGTCTGATCGTCCTGTCCCTGGCCTTGTTGTTTTTTGTAGTAATCACTGCTATCTCGAGCGACACAGATGTTGTATGGACTGTCGAGAAAGACTTCATAGAAATCGATCTCAGCTGAGATTTCTCGGGCTCTTCTGCGTTCGATAGCGTAGGCAGAAGTCGTGGCTACCAGTACGATCAGGCCAGCTTCGGCTGCGAGCTTGGCGACTTCACCAATCCGGCGAATGTGTTCGACCTGCCCAACGTCTGTATCATCGAGGTCAGAGTTCAGTCCGTGTCGCAAGTTATCACCGTCGAACAGGCAACTATGCCGCCCTGCGGAGTGCAGATGCTTTTGTACCAAATTCGCCAAGGTCGTTTTCCCGGCGTAGCGTCTGCCGGTAATCCAGATTATTGAAGGTTTCTGTCCTTTGATGTCGGCCAACGCGGCAGTGTCGACCTCAATCTCCTGCCAGGGAATGCTGTCAGACGGAGGCAGAACATTCTCAACCATACCGGCACCCACAGTAGCGTTGGTTAAACGGTCAATCAGTATGAAACTTCCGGTCAGGCGCGTGTCTTGATACAGATCACAGGATATTGCGCTGCTCAAATTAAGCCGACAGAGTCCGACTTCGTTTAATTCCAGTGCTTTGCCTGGTTCTTTTTGCAGGTTGTTGACATTGACCTTGTGGATTATTTCGGCAATCTGGACCGGAGTGGTTGCAGCTCCCATCTTGAGCAGGTAGCTACGCCCAGGTAATAAGTGTTTGTCGTGCATCCAGACAATTTTAGCCTGTAGTCGATCGCTTGTGGCTGGCTGCGCACCATTGACGGCCAACATGTCACCTCGGCTGATGTCAATTTCATCCTCGAGGGTCAACGTCACTGCTTGGCCGGCGGTCGCTTCGTTGAGATCGCCATCCAGGGTGATGATTCGCGCAACGCGGCTCTGTTTACCCGATGATGCCACCTGGATACTATCTCCCGGATGGATGATGCCGCTGGCGATAGTCCCGCAGAAGCCGCGAAAATCGAGATTTGGACGGTTGACCCATTGGACCCGCATGCGAAATGGTTTGTTGTGGCTGTTGTCAGGTAATTCCACCGTCTCTAAGTGTTGCAATAAGCTAGGACCGGTGTACCAGGGAGTGTTGTCTCCGGGGGAGATAATATTGTCCCCTTTGAGTGCGGAGAGTGGAATACAGCAGATATCCTCAAAACCAAGATCGGCAGCAAAGGCTTTATACTCGCGGCAGATATTTATGTAAGTCTGTTGATCGTAAGCGATCAGATCCATCTTATTGATCGCCAGGACGATTCTGCGGATGCCAACAAGTGAAACCAGGTAGCTGTGCCGTCTGGTCTGCGTTAGCAGGCCTTTGCGTGCATCGACAAGAATGACTGCTACATCGGCCGTTGAAGCGCCTGTAACCATGTTGCGTGTGTATTGTTCGTGTCCTGGAGTATCGGCTACTATGAATTTGCGCTTAGCGGTTGAGAAGTAGCGGTAGGCGACATCGATCGTGATCCCCTGTTCACGCTCGGCCTCTAGACCATCGAGTAACAAGGCATAGTCAATCTCTTCTCCTTGGGTGCCAACCTTCTTGCTGTCAACTTTCAGAGCTTCAAGCTGATCCTCGTAAATCATTTTCGAGTCCCAGAGCAAGCGACCAATCAAAGTGCTTTTGCCATCATCGACGCTGCCGCAAGTGATAAAGCGTAACAGCGATTTTTCCTCCTGTTGTTTCAGGTAAGAGAGGATGTCCTCAGATATCAGTTCCGATTGATGAGACATGTTAAAAATACCCTTCCTGCTTCTTCTTCTCCATCGATCCGGATTGATCGTGGTCGATGGCGCGGCCCTGTCGTTCGCTGGTACGGGCAAGTAACATCTCCTGAATAACTTCAGGGAGCGTTGTCGCATTTGATTCGACGGCACCGGTCAACGGATAGCAACCGAGAGTCCGAAAGCGGACAGGGATCTTTTTAATCTCTTCCCCAGGTTTTAGTACGAGGCGTTCATCATCAATCAGGATCAGCATGCCGTCTCTTTCGACCACGGGACGTACCGCGCTTAAATAGAGGGGCACAATCGGGATCTTCTCTAGGTAGATATATTGCCAGATGTCAAGTTCGGTCCAGTTCGAGATCGGAAAAGTGCGGATAGATTCTCCCTTGTTGACCCGGGCGTTGTAGATATTCCATAGCTCCGGGCGTTGGTTTTTAGGATCCCAGCGATGGTTTGCACTGCGAAAGGAAAAAATCCGTTCCTTGGCGCGTGACTTCTCTTCGTCGCGTCGTGCCCCACCGAAGGCGGCATCGAAGCCATATTTATCGAGGGCTTGTTTCAGTCCCTCTGTCTTCATGATGTCGGTGTAGCGGGCACTGCCGTGGACAAAAGGTGAAATCCCCTGTTCGACCCCTTCTTGGTTTGTATGAACCAGCAGATCGAAACCTACATCCTCGGCCATTTTATCGCGAAAGGCGATCATCTCTTTGAATTTCCAGGTCGTATCAACATGGAGTAGCGGAAAAGGGATTTTGGCCGGGTAGAAGGCCTTGCGCGCTAGATGCAACATCACGGCGGAGTCTTTACCAACGGAATAGAGCATCACCGGGTTCTCGAACTCGGCAACGACTTCGCGCATGATGTGAATACTTTCGGCTTCTAGCTGTTCAAGGTGTGTCATCGGTTTTCCCCTTTAGTGTTCAACGACGGTGCAGACCGCATTCTTTGTTCTCTGGATTTTCCCACCACCAGCGTCCGGCACGGATATCCTCTCCAGGCTTGATCGCCCGGGTACAGGGAGCACAGCCGATCGATGGATAGCCTTGGTTGTGCAGACGGTTGACCGGCAGCTTATGCTCGGTCGCGTAGGCCCAAACCTGCTCATCACTCCAGTCGACCAGCGGGTTGATCTTGACGATGTTGCCATGGGCCTTATCGATCTCGATACCTTCAAGACTGTTGCGTGTTGCCCCCTGGGCGCGGCGTTGTCCGGTGATCCAGCCGTTGTATGTTTTTAGGGCCCTGTCGAGTGGCTCGACTTTACGGATATGGCAACATTGATGGCGGTTTTCAAGACTTTCGCGAAAAGAAAAGAGACCTTTTTCGCGTTCAAGCTGCTGGAGTTCTTCAGTCTGCGGCAGGTACCATTCAATTTGGACTTGGTATTTTTGCAGCAGCGCTTCTGCCACTTCATAGGTCTCTTCATGGAGACGACCGGTGTCGATGGCGAAGATGACCGTTTGCGGCGCATATTTGCGGAGTAGATCGATCACCACCAGATCCTCAACGCTGAATGAACAGGCCATTCCGACCCTAGGTCCGACAGCCTTTTGTAGCCCGGTGGTGAGAATTTCCTCAGCGCTTCGGTTTGTTTTCTGTGAAATTGACTCGATCATCGTTTGCCCTCTTTAGATGCTGTAATCCGGTTCGGTTTTCTGGCGACCGTAGGCGACCTTGTTCCAGGCGCGTTCGTGGGCGATGTAGATAAAGAACTTGATCAAAGTATCGGCCAAGCCGACCGTCGCGGCAAACTCACCTTTGCCGGTCAACAGGTAGACCAGAGTCGTCGTTATTATTGTTGCCAAAAAGCGCCATGAAAGAGCCTTGGCTATACTTCTGCGGTGGGTTTCCATCTCGGCTGTCCTTTTTTGTTGATTTCGCTAGAGACTATTAAACACGAGTGAAATTGTCAACAACAAAATATATGCAAACAACTGTGAAATTGTGGTAAATATGAAAAATGCTTTTAAAATGAATAGATAGGTTGTTTTATGGTTTATTTGTGAACTTGACAGTCTGGCTGTGGAATGTATATATTCCCCTCATCATTAAATCTGAGGAGTAATAAGAATGAATCTGGATGATCAGCAGTTGAGAATTGAGGGAATCTATCGCCAGAATGAACGCGGTGAATACATGCAGCGGGTCAAACTGCCCGGAGGGATTCTTTCAGTCGTCCAGGCTAAGGCGCTGGCTGAGCTTGGAGTGCTTTACGGCAGCGGGACATTGCATCTGACGACGCGAGGAAGTATTGAATTTCATGGTCTCAAGGGCGGAGATCTGCCTGCAATCCATCGTGGTTTGGCTGCTGTCGGGCTGTTCTCTCGTGGTGCCTGCGGGGGTGCCGTGCGAGGGATCTCTTGTAGTAGTAGTTTTGGCCCAGGGTTTGGTCGCACTCAGGTTCTATTGCGTCATTTTTTAAAGCATTTCAGTGGCAATCCCCATTTCGAAGGTTTGCCCAAGAAATTCAAGATTGCTTTTGAAGCCGGTTATGAAAAAAGCCGTCATTTGATTCAGGATCTCGCTCTGGTCTTGGTCGAAGAGGATGGCGAGAACTCGCGTTACGATGTCTGGTTGGCCGGAGGTTTGGGGCGTGAACCCCAGGCAGGGTTTCTCTACGCCGATCGAATTCCTGAGTCTGAACTCTTGCCTCTGGCCGAATCGGTCATCGAGGTCTATCGGGAATGGGGTGAAAAAGGGCGGCGGCTTAAGACTCTATTCAATACGTTGGGTGAATACGAGTTGCGCAAGCGTATTGCTGAACGGCTAAAGAGCAAAGAACCGGCTAGGTTTATTGATGGCTTCGCCAAGCAGTTACTCCCTGATAGACGTGGCCTGCAGCTGCCATTGAATGTGTTTGCCGGAGAATTATCCGTGCAGTCTTTTGATCAATTAATCACCTTGGCGGTAGAGCAGGGATGTGATTGGCTGCTGGTGACACCAGATCAAGACCTTGAATTGTTGGTTGCTCAATCGTCTGAAGCCTTCGAGCAAGCCTTAAGAGCGTTGGGTTTCACACCTAATTATCAGGGAAGTGCTCTGCGGATCTGTCCCGGTAATCATGAATGCCGCATGGGGCTCTGTACAACTCGTGATCTGGCGCAAAGACTGGTTGACGAATTCGGTGAGAGGTTAAATGGACGAAGTTTGGCAATTTCTGGTTGTCGAAATTCCTGTGCTCAGCCCCAGTTAGCTGAAATCGGCATCATTGCCAGCAAGTTGAAGCGAGAAGGGGAGACGCGGGTCGCTTTGTATGACCTTTACCGCCGAGAAGGTGATGGGCTAGGAGAAGCCGTGGCTTCAGGTTTGACTGAGGAAGAACTTTTGGCCCAAGTCGGAGATTTTATTGTCTGAAAATTTTCCAGCCTGTTTATGGGGCCTTGCTGCGGTAGGTTAATTTCCAACGACCAATGCCTGTGAAAAGATTTCCTGATTAGTTACAATTTTCAGCCTGTCCCTTCTCCATGAGGGAGAAGGTGGCCGAAGGCCGGATGAGGGGGTGCTTTTCAACCGTTCCCCCTCACCCTAACCCTCTCCCTCAGGGAGAGGGGATAATTTTGGTTCCGAGCTGAAGATTAGCGCTAATCAGGAAAGATTTTACGTAAAAAAAACAGCCAACCCTGCATAACAGGGCTGGCTGTGTAGTCTTGTTAGCTTTAAGATGTTTCAGGCGGTTCGTGGCATCAGCTGTTGGCGCATATTAGGCTCACGTCAAATATCATGTTGACAACGGGCAGCCCTTAATCTATAACGGACTGAGCGTTCACTCCGGACCGGGAGAAGGTTATGGAAAAGCAGCAAACCGATAAACGAACCGCCATCATGCAGGCGGCGATGGAACTGATTGCCGAGCAGGGTTTGCATGGCACTCCTACCTCGCAGATCGCCCAGAAGGCCGGCATCGGCGTTGGTACGATTTATCGGTATTTTAAGGATAAGGATGAACTTATTGGGGCGATCCATGAACAGGTTCATGGGCAATTTGTCGAGACCTTCATCGAGAACTACGCTCCACAACAGCCGGTCCGCGAGAATTACCTGCGTATCTTCACCGCTCTGATCCGGCTGTTCATTGCCAACCCCTTCGAGATCAAGTTCATTGAGCAGTTCTACAACTCCCCTTACGGCGTAGCCAAGAAGCGGGCCCAAGAGGTCGAATGCGAGAAACCCTTGTTCGCTTTCTTCAATCAGGGCAAAGATCAACAGGTGATTAAGGATCTGCCCTTTGAGATTTTACTCGGCCTGTCTCTGGGGCCGCTGATCTTTTTGGCCCGGGATCATCTGAATGGATTCGTTGATCTCAACGATCAAACCATCGCCGCACTCGTCGGTGCAAACTGGGACGCTATCAAGCGCTAGGAGCATGTATGGCCTGGGTTTATCTGACAATCGCCGGACTTTTTGAGATCGGCTGGGCGCTTGGCCTGAAATATACCGAGGGCTTTACCCGCCTGGTTCCTTCTGTGCTGACCATCATCGCCATGGCGATCAGTTTTGGGCTGCTCTCTACCTCACTGAAATCTTTGCCGATCGGTACCGCCTATGCGGTCTGGACCGGCATAGGTGCAGTGGGGACGGCATTGGTCGGGATCTTTTTTCTGGGCGAACCGCGCGAGACTGCACGGCTGCTGTGTATCTTGCTGATCGTCGTCGGAATCGTTGGACTTAAAGTGACCAGCGCTAGCCACTGAGTTTTTTTGATCGATTAGCGGAGTGAACGATCATTCCAAACGCTAGAAATGGGATCTTTTTTGCGAGATCCGTAAATTTCCCCCAAATAACGGAGTGATCGTTCGCTCCGCTCTATGGAAGAGGTCAGTATGAACATGGAAAACAGCACTGAGGATAGGATGACCAACCAAGAGCCGCCAGTGACCGGCAAGCGGCCGGGAAAAGGGCTGCTGGCCCTGATCATCGGCCTGTTGGTTCTCGGTGGCGGCATCGTCTACGGGCCGCAACTCCAGGCATCGGAGCCGCAAAAGGTGGCCGCTCAACCGGCCAGACCGCCGATGCCGGTTGAAACCGCCGAGGTGCGGGTTGCCGACAGTGTACAACGACTTTCAGCGGTCGGCAGTTTGCGTTCCGATGAATCGGTGGTGATTGCCGCCGAGATTGCCGGGCGGATTGAGAAGATCGGTTTTGGCGAAGGGGAGCAGGCAGAGCAGGGCAAATTGCTGATTCAGCTCGATTCTGCGGTCCTGCAGGCCGAACTCGATCGCGCGCTGGCCAGCCGTAATCTGAGCGAGGCCAACTACCAGCGCGCTGAGAACCTGCTCAAGGATCACGCGGTTTCGACCCGAGAACGGGATGAAGCCTTCGCCCGCTGGCAGCTTGATGCTGCCAGCCTGCGTCTGGCCAAGGCGCAGCTGGCCAAAACCAGTATTCAGGCTCCATTTGCCGGCACCCTCGGCTTGCGGCAGGTGAGTCGCGGCGATTTTATCCAGCCGGGCCAGCCGCTGGTCAATCTGGAGGCGATTGAGCAGCTCAAGCTCGAATTCAAGGTTCCGCAAAAATATTACACCGCGGTCAAGGTCGGCCAGGAGGTCAGCTTAAGCTCGGACGCCTATCCCGAGCGGGAGTTTGAGGCGCGGGTTTACGCCATCGATCCGCAGATCGAGGAGCAGAGCCGCAGTTTGGTGGTGCGTGCCCGGCTCGACAACCCTGAGCGCGCCCTCCTGCCCGGTCAGTTTGTCCAGGTGCAACTGAGCATCGCAACCAGAGCCGATGCGCTCTTTATCCCCGAGCAGGCGTTGATTCTGCAACCAAAGAGTTCCTTGGTCTTCAAGGTGGTCGAGGGCAAGGCGCAGATGCTGCCGGTCGAGACCGGCAGCCGTCGCAAGGGCTGGGTTGAGATTACCAGCGGTCTGGCGGTCGGGGACCTGGTGGTGACCGGCGGTCACCAGAAGATCGGTCCGGGGAGCCCGGTCCATCCGCTGCCGGCCGATCCGGCCCTGTTCGCGAAAATCGACTGAGCTGCTGAGCGAGGATTGAAATCATGAAGATATCAGAAATAAGTGTGCGTCGGCCGGTGCTGGCGACGGTGATGAGCCTGCTGATTGTGCTGATCGGTCTGGTCGCTTACGACCGGCTGGCGGTGCGCGAGTACCCGAACATCGATGAACCGACGGTCTCGGTCATCACGGTCTATCAGGGCGCCAGCCCAGAAATTATCGAAACCGAAGTCACGACGATCATTGAGGACAGCCTCTCGGGGATCGAGGGGATCAAGACGATCAGCTCGCAGAGTCTGCAGGAGCAGAGTCAGATCAGCATCGTCTTCAAGATGGAGCGTAACGCCGATGACGCGGCCGCCGAGGTGCGCGACCGGGTCGGTCGCGTGCGGGCCGAGCTGCCGCTGGCGATCGAGGAACCGGTCATCGCCAAGGTCGAAGCCGACGCCTCGCCGATCCTCTATATGGCTTTCAGTAGCGAGCAACACAGTACCGAGGAGATCACCGATTATGTCGATCGCTATGTAACCGACCAGATCGAGATGATCGACGGCGTCGCCGAGGCGCAGATCCTCGGCGCGCGCAAGTATTCGATGCGAATCTGGCTCGATCCGGCACTTTTGACTGCGCGCGCTGTGACGCCGCAGGATGTCGAAGATGCGATTCGCAGCCAGAATATCGAGGTGCCGGGCGGGCGCCTGGAGAGTAGCGCACGCGAATTCACGGTCCTTTCCGATACCAGCCTCAATTCTCCCGCAGAGTTTGAGAATATCGTTGTGCGCAAGTCGGGGACCACCCTGGTGCGCCTGAAGGATGTCGGCCGCGCCGAGATCGGCCCCGAGTCGGTGCGCTCAAGTTTACGTTACAACGGCGGCCAGGCGGTCGCTCTGGGCCTGGTCAAGCAGTCGGTCGCCAATCCGCTCGAGATTTCCGAATCGCTGCGTGAACTGCTGCCGGAACTCCAGGCTTCGCTGCCAGAGGGGATGAAAATCAAAATTGTTTACGATTCCTCGATTTTTATTGAGCGCTCCATCGAGAACGTCTTCACCTCGATCTTCGAGGCGGTCGGCTTGGTCTTGCTGATCATCTTCATTTTCCTGCGTAGCGTCCGTTCGACCCTGATCCCGCTGGTGACCATTCCGGTCTCGCTGGTCGGCTCCTTCGCCGTGATGTGGGCCCTGGGGTTCTCGATCAACACCCTGACCCTGCTGGCGATGGTGCTGGCGGTCGGGCTGGTGGTCGACGATGCCATCGTCGTGCTCGAGAACGTGCATCGCCATGTCGAACGCGGGCTGACTCCGGCCAAGGCGGCGATCAAGGGGATGCAGGAGATCGGGGTTGCCGTGGTGCTGATGACCATGACCCTGGCGGCGGTCTACGTGCCGGTGGCGATGATGGCCGGGCGCACCGGAAAGCTGTTCACCGAGTTTGCCCTGACCCTGGCCGGGGCAGTGATCGTCTCCGGTTTTGTCGCCCTGACCCTGACCCCGATGATGTGCGCCAAAATGCTGCGTCCCCAGCAATCGCACAACAAACTGTTCAACCTGATGGAGGCCTTTTTCGTCGCCATCGAGCAGGGCTATCGGAAAATTCTCGGCTGGTCGCTGAAGACGGTGCTGTTCGGCCTGCTGCTCGCGCTGGTCGCCGGTGGCGGTTCCTGGCTGCTCTTCAATCGTCTGCCGTCCGAGATGTCGCCGCTTGAAGACCGCGGCATGTTCATGACCTTCCTGATCGCCCCCGACGGCGCCAGTTTGGAGTACACCGACCACTACCTGAAGCAGGCCGAAGAGCTGCTGCAGCCTATTCCGGAGAGCCGTGGGGTATTCGCGGTTGCCGGTATGGGTGGCAAGGTGACCGAGGCAATTACTTTCGTCGAACTGGAAGACTGGGAGGATCGCGAGCGCTCCTCGCTGCAGATCGCCGCCGAGTTAGGACCGAAGCTGTTCGGCATCCCCGGCGTGCTCGGCTTTCCGATCACTCCACCTTCCCTCGGCCAGCCGTTTATGGATCAACCGGTGCAGTTCGTGGTCAAGACCAGCGACAGCTATCTGGAACTCAACGCGCAGATCGGCCAGTTGATGGCCGAGGTGCGCAAGAATCCGCAGATCCTCGCCGCGCGGACCGACCTCAAGCTGAACTCGCCGGAGTTGCGCCTGCAGGTCGATCGCGATAAGGCCGCCGATCTGGGCATCAGTGTTGCCGCCATCGGCCGCACCATCGAAACCATGATGGGTGGACGGGATGTCACCCGCTTCAAGATGGACGGCGAGCAGTACGATGTCATCGTCAAGATCGAGGATGATCTGCGCGCCACGCCGGACGATCTGAACCGCATTCATCTGCGCTCTGCCACAGGCGAGATGATCCCGCTGGCCAATCTGGTGAGTATCAACGAGGGGGTCACCGCCCAGTCATTGAACCACTTCAACCGTAGTCGCGCGGCAATTATCAGCGCTAACCTGGCCCCAGGCTATTCGCAGGGCGAGGCGCTCGCCTACCTGGAAGAGGCGGCGGCGCGGATTCTGCCGGAAACGGCGCGCATCGATTATCAGGGCCAGTCGCGTGAGTTCAAGGATAGCAACGCCGGCTTGCTGCTGACCTTCGCCCTGGCGCTGACCATGATCTACCTGATGATGGCCGCCCAGTTCGAATCCTTCGTCGATCCGTTGATCATCCTCTTCACCGTGCCGCTGTCGATGGTCGGCGCTCTGCTGGCGCTCTACTACACCGGCAACAGCCTGAGCATCTACAGCCAGGTTGGGTTGATCACCCTGGTCGGGCTGATCACCAAGCACGGCATCCTGATCGTTGAGTTTGCCAACCAGTTGCAGGAGCAGGGCAAGAGCAAGCTGGAGGCGATCCTCGACGCCGCGACCCAGCGCCTGCGCCCGATCCTGATGACCACCGGGGCGATGGTTCTTGGCACAGTCCCCTTGGCACTCGCTAGTGGCGCCGGGGCTGAAAGCCGTTCGCAGATCGGCTGGGTCATCGTCGGCGGTCTGACCCTAGGGACCCTGTTGACCCTGTTCGTTATCCCCTCGGCTTATCTGTTGCTGGCACGCAAACGCCAGCCTTTGGTGACCGAGGTCAGCCATCAGGAAGCGGAGGCAGAACCCCTGCCCCAGGAGGTCGCCGCATGAGCGTACCGACATTGCCGGAACGACTGCCGGTCCTCGCTTCACGTCAGTTGATGGAGATTCTGTCGCCGGGTTGTTATCCCGTCCTCAGCCGCTACCTGGAATACAGACGGCAAAAAGAAGGCAGCGAACTGTGGCGAGAAGGGGATGGCGGTAACTATCTTGCCCTGATCCTGAGCGGCAGACTGGAACAGCTCAAGGAGACCGAATTCCCCGGTCGTCCCTTCGTTCTCGGCCTCTTCAGTGCTGGCAGTATGGTCGGTGAGGACAGCTTTCTCGATGATCAACCGCGCCAGGGGACAGTCCGGGTGCTCGAAGAGACCGAGCTGCTGATCCTAAGCCGCGAAAGCTTCGAAAGACTCGATCGGGAGCAACCGGCACTGGCCAACCAGCTCCTCAAATGGTTCCTCAATCTGCTATCCGCCCGCCTGCGCTCGACCCAGGGGCGGCTGGCCATGATTTTCTAAGAAGGAAAAGACTATGTCCAAGAGAATGACCTCGATCCTGCTGGGCGGACTGCTATCAGTGCTGCTCGCCGGCTGCGCCATCGGCCCCGATTACCAACGGCCCCAGGCACTGGTGCCGATCCAGTTCAAGAATGATGCGCCCTGGAAGGCAGCAGCCCCCGCCGATCAGTTGGCGAAAGGGAACTGGTGGGAGATCTATCGGGATCCGCTGCTGAACCAGCTGGAAGAAAAGGCCGCTATGGCCAACCAGAATCTGCTCGCTGCTTACGCTCGTTTGAGCCAGGTGCAGGCAGGCCTCGGGATCAGCAAGGCGGACAGAATTCCGCGCCTAGATCTGAACGGCAGCGCCAGCCGGCAGCGGACTGCGGCCGATCTCTCGGCCGGCGGAAACGGGCGCATCGACAATCGATTCAGTCTGCCACTGGTGCTCAGCTATGAGCTCGATCTCTGGGGGCGGGTCAAACGTTCGATTGAGGCGGCCGAGGCCGATACCCAAGGCGCGGTGGCCGATTACCGGAGCCTGTTACTCTCACTCCAGGCGGAGTTGGCGCGCAGTTACTTTTCTCTACGTTCCATCGATAGCGAGATCGCCCTGTTGCAGCAGACGATCGGCTTGCGCATTGCGACTCGTGACCTGGTCAAGAGTAAATACGAAAATGGTCAGGTCGGCCAGCTCGATCTCTCGCGTGCCGATGCCGAATTGGCCTCGACCGCAGCCGAGGAAATCGGCCTGCGCAAACAACGTGCTGAGTTGGAGAGCAGGATTGCGGTCTTGATCGGTGAGTCGCCCTCGACATTTTCATTGGCATCGGCTCCCCTGAATCAGCAGGTGCCTGCGTTGGCCCCGGGTCTGCCGTCGCAGCTGCTGGAACGTCGCCCCGATGTCGCCGCTGCCGAACGGCAGATGGCCGCGGCTTCGGCGCGCATCGGTGTCGCCAAGACCGCCTTTTTCCCGGCCATCAGCCTGACCGGCAGTGGCGGATTCGCCAGCAACCAGGTCGATTCCCTCTTCAGCTGGGATAACCGCAGCTGGGGGCTGGGTCCGGCAATCTCCTTGCCGATCTTCGATGCCGGGCGGAATACTGCCAACCTCGATAGAGCCAGGGCCGCCTATGAAGAAGCGATTGCTAATTATCGTCAGCAGTTATTGGTCGCCTTCCAAGAGGTTGAGGATGGCCTGAATGGTCTGCAACTGCTTGATCAACAGGGAAAATTCCTGCAACAGGCGGTCGATGCCGCTACCCAGGCCTGGCAGATTTCCGAGAAGCGTTATCGGGCCGGGCTGGTCAGCTACCTGGAAGTGGTCGATAGCCAGCGGACGGCGCTTCAGGCTGAGCGAGCATTAAATCGCTTGCATGGCGAACAGCTGAGGACCAGTATTCTGTTAATCAAGGCGCTTGGGGGAGGTTGGGAAGAGCATTCAGGCTGATCGCTGCTCAGGTATCGTTTTACCATTTTGGCCTGTTAAGTTGAATCTGCCAGTCCAATACACAAAGAGCCCCGTTGATTAACTCAACGGGGCTCTTTGTGTTCAGGTCAAACTAGTTGGATCAGGGCAGAACAGTTTCAAGCGCCGCAGTGGTTGCTGCACGTTTCTGCTTTTCGAGTTCCTTAGGATCGACCTCGACGAATATCTCATCGGGAGTGATCTTAAAGATCGGCTGTCCTTTGGAGACGATGGTGGCGTCTCCAGTATCGATCAGAATCTTGTCGATGGTTCCAGCAAACGGCGCTGGAATCTTGTTGAACATCTTCATGACTTCGAGGATGAAGAGTGGTTGACCCTTCTCAAAGTGCATTCCCTCAGTAGCGAAGGCTGGCAAGCCAGGAGCTTCCTGGGCGTAGTACATGCCACCACCAGGGGTGACAATCTCATCGGCCTTGGTGGCTGGTGGTGGAACCAGCACCTTTTTCATCGCTGCCTGCAGTTCTGGGTCATGCAGATATTCTGGGATGGTGACTTCGAGATCTTGTTCGACTTTGAGGGCGTAGAAGTCAGTCGCCTCAGCGATGGAGAAGAGGGTACCGAGAAGTTCGTTACCCGCTTCAAAACCGATGTGTGAGGCCTGTACTTCTGCCCAAACCTCTGTGGAGAGCCCGCCTTGAGGCTTGTCCTTAGCGAGGATGTCGTTGAGCTTGACGTAGTCCTCTTTTGCCAGTCCGAACTGCTCGCGCAGATCAGCGTAGAACTGCAGCGCGGTCGAGAGCAGCTTGTAGTCGTGATCCCAGATGATCTCGGCCGCAGGGGCACCCTCACGAGGCATCATGTTGAGATACTCGTAAGTCTCGCCGATCACCACCAGCGGGTTGCGTAGCCAGGTGATCTTACCGTTCTCGAGTTTGAAGTTGTTCTTATTGAGGCTCAGCCAGCCCGAAAGCATATGCGGATCCTTGAGCAGAATCTCCATCGGGCGGGTCAGCAGGGTCCCTTTACGATCCAGGGTCTCGGAGATCGACTTCTTGACTTCAGGGTCGGCGCCGAAGAGCTTGGCGTAATGCTTCTTCATGGCGAAGAAAGCGAAGACCTCATCAATTTTGCTCGCTTCTTCCTTGAGACGACCCACCAGAGTCAGGTAAGGAACAACGAAGCGGGTGGTCGGCTTGGCCATGATGTTGTTGCCGATAAACCAGTTGACCAGGCCATAGTGGAACTCGAGGTTGGTGGCCAGGTTGGTTCCGCGCAGGACAGTATTGCGCAGCACTTTCGAGAGGTTCTCGTAGCTACTGAGCCGGTCTGCACCCTGAGTGAGCAGCAGGGCAATGTTTGAATCGTAGGCACCTGCCAAGTTGTATTTCATGAAAAGGCCGGTGTCGGGGTTGGTTGTGCAGATCCCCTGATCATCACGGATTTCACCGTCGATTGGCTTCGACCAGTAACGGATAACACCGCCAGCACTTGGTGACAGGGAGCAGTCTGTGGCGTTGAGACGTGCTTCTGCGGCGGCACCAAAGCGTGGTGTTCTTACTGGACGTGGCAAATGCTTCTTGTGCACGGCGAGTAGGGCCATCGCCTCAACCAGCGATTCGACAATGAAGAAGTCGTTCTTGTCCTTGGGATTGACAAACTTGAGTGCGTAAACCAGTTCCGTAACGCGGTGCTCAACCTGAATCCGGGTGTTGACCTCCATGAAGTAGTGGCGCTCACCATCTACAATGCACTCAAAGGTTGAAGCCGAATCGAGGCCGACAGCAACGCCGAAACGCTCAGATTCTTCTTCCATCCGCTTAAGAACCTTCAGGTCCGATTCAAGAGCTGTGGTTTGTGGCTTGTTTTTGGCTTTTTTAGCCTTGTCGATCTCAAGGGCCAGTGATTCCTGGGTGACCGAGATTTCGAGCAGTTTCTGCTCGTGCATCTGCAGCGAACAGTCGCGGCCGCCAAGGGCGATGGTCCATTCGCCATTACCGATCAACTGGATCTCGTTGTGGCGGGTCTGCTCGATATTGAGCTCGACCAACACGTTTTTGTTTTCACCGACGCCATTGACCTTGACCTCGGCCAAAACTTCACGGGTCAGGGACGGCGCGTCTGAGGCTGCCTTGGCGATCTCCTTATCAGTGGGGCTTTTCTTGGTCAACAGGGAGGCACCTAGAATCCGCTGCCCCTTGCCGCCACCGCCACCGATTACCTTGAGACGGATCCGAGCGCCAGGATATTTCTTGAACATGGCAACGCACTCGATTTCGACCTGAGCGCAGAGTTCCTCGATCGAGAAGAGGTCGATCCCCTTGATGTATGAAGCGGCCAGGATCGGATCGGCCAACTCCTCAAGGCTAAGTTTTTTGTCGTCCAGAATCTTCTTGTCAACCTTGAGACCTTCGGCCTTGACCACCGCCACCAGGGCTTCGTGACTCGGGTGTTTTTTGACCAGGGCGCGGGCGGTGACATTGTCGATGCCGGGGGTGACTGAAACATTGACGGAGAGGGCGGTGCGCTTGGCTTCGTCCTTCTTGCCTGCAGCACGCTGGGTTCCAGAGCAGGGGCCGATGAAATTCAGGCCGGCATCCTCAAGGGCTGCGACGAACTCATCATCCTCAGCCATGAAACCGTAACCGGCAAAGATTGAATCATAATTGTTGTCTTTGGCGATCTGGATGATCTGATTAATTCTCTCGATTCTCTCCTCTTTGGTCGCACCGCTGTAATCTGGAACACGGTGGACACGGCTATTGTCAGTCAACTGACGCAGCTCAGGGGAAAGGGCATTCGGG
>JAJRQB010000047.1 GCA_024280485.1 Deltaproteobacteria bacterium | reverse complement strand
CTCCCACGATGGCGACGACTCCCACGATGGCGACGACTCCCACGATGGCGACGACTCCCACGATGGCGACGACTCCCACGATGGCGACGACTCCCACGATGGCGACGACTCCCACGATGGCGAGTTAGAGGAACTCCTCAAAAAGCTTGAGCGTCTCCTTTTGCGCAGCCTTGCATCGCTGGAACAGCTTGGCGGTCAACTCGAATCTCTTCAGGCCCGCGGTCCGGCATATATTATTGTTGAGATCATCGGTCAAGGCTGCGATGCAACCGCGCCAGTTATTTCGAACTTCACTCCTGCCGATGGCGCTCTGCTGAAAAACGGCAGCCCGACCATTTCGGCGTCCTATGTCGATGAGGTCAAAGGTTCCGGCATCGACACGGGGTCTGTCCTCCTCAATGTTGACGGGCACGACCGAACCGGAAATGCTTCAGTGACTGCATCTGGTGTCAGCTATACCCCCACCAGCAACTTGCCCGAAGGGGAACATCTGGTCACCCTGATAGTGACAGATAATGCTTTTAACGCTGCTAGCCACAGTTGGTCTTTTACGACTGACACTATCGCTCCGACCACCCAGATTACCTCACACACTCAGGGACAATATCTTAACACCCCGTTGATCACCCTTTTCGGTGATCTTGATGATTCGTCCGCCTCTGTAACTGTCAATGGTGTTGCCGCACCGGTTACAGGTAACAGTTTTTCTCTTTCTGGCGTCTCGCTGTCCGAAGGTGACAACAGCCTGACTGTTGTTGCCACCGATCCAGCAGGAAATTCCTCCTCGCAGCTGATCGTAATCAATCTTGATACCCTGCCGCCGGTTATCGACTTGACCACTCCGGTGGCTGATGTTTTTGTCAATACCCCGGAAATAAGTGTAAACGGGAGTGTTAACGAGCCGGTCCTTCACGTGGTCGCCAATGGAATAAACGCCAATCAGGATGGACTGTCCTTCAGCCTTGACGGTCTGCCGTTGACCGAAGGTGGTAATACGGTTGATGTGACGGCAAGGGATCTCGCTGGCAATGAGTCGACTGTCTCCGTTTTCCTGACTCTGGATACTGTTCCTCCGCTGGTCAGCATTAGCCAGCCGCTCAACGGCAGTTTGACCAACATCCCGCAGGTGAATGTTGCCGCATCGGTCAACGAGCCGATTCTGACCGCTGAGATTAACGACCAACCTGCAGGCATTGATGGCCTCAACATCGCAATGACAAACGTGCCATTGAGCGAAGGGGACAACATCCTGGATGTTGCGGTGACTGATCGAGCTGGTAATCCGGGGCAGGCATCCATTGCTGTTGTTCTCGACACTATCCCGCCAGCGCCCCCATTGTTGTATTCGCTGGCCAGTCCGGTCAATCAGAGTATTAGCTCGGTCAGCGGAACGGCCGAAGCTGGGAGTATCGTCAAACTATTTCGGGAAGACCCGCTCGGACCAATAGCTCAGCTTGGCACCGCACAGACCGATGCCAGCGGCATTTTCAATTTTACTCTGCTGCCGCTGCTCGAAGGCGTAAACATTTTTACCGCAACCGCAACTGATGCCGCCGGTAACGATGGGGAGCCCTCTGCCGCCATCAGTATCGTCCTCGATACGGTGCCCCCCGTGGTGAGCATTGCCACTCCGGTCGATCAGTCGTTCACCAACCTGGCAACAATCGCTCTTGCTGGCTCAGCCGATGAGTCTCTTGCCTCTGTTGAGGTGAACGGGCTGGTCGCCAACCTCAGTGGCGCTACTTTCAATCTTGGCAATATTCCTCTGGTCGAAGGTGCTAATACCCTGAGCATCACCGTCTTTGATCTGGCCGGTAACACAGGCAGTTCCGTAGTGGTTATTCACCTGGATACTGTCTTGCCGGTCGTGACCATCAGTAGCCCATTGAGCGGGATACTCATCAATGTTAATCGGATTAAGGTTGTAGCGGGGGCTGATGAGCCGATTCTTACTGCAAGCATCAACGGCCAACCTGCTGTCATCGAAAATCAAAATATTCACCTGACCGATTTCATCCTGAGTGAAGGGGTCAATAGCATCAATGTTGAGGCCACGGATCGCGCCGGCAACGTGGGTAGTGCGGTTGTTCTCATCACCCTGGACAGCATCGCACCGCAACCTCCGGTATTTGATCTCGTCGTTTCCCCACTCAACGTCGCCACTCAGCAGTTGCAAGGTAGTGCTGAACCCTTTGCTCTGGTTAAGATACTGAAGGGCACCAGTCAGGAGCAGATCGGGCTGGTTCAGGCTGATGAAAACGGTCGTTTTGTGCTTATCGATGTGGTTTTGGTTGAAGGGATCAACCCTTTTAGCGCAACTGCCACCGATACTGCGATAAACCAGAGTGACCTCAGCGCCACCTTGAGCGTCGAACTCGATACCCTGCCTCCTGTTGTCAGTTTCTCAGCACCAGCCGAGGGCCTGATTACCAATGTGGCAGGCATTTCTGTCTTTGGCAGTGTCAATGAACCGGTTGCCTCGGTGACAGTCAATGGGCAAGATACAACCCTAAGCGGGCAGGATTTTCGGCTCGACAATCTGACGTTGCTCGAGGGGATCAACAATATTGTGGTGACGGCTACCGATCTCGCCGGCAATTTCACCAGTATTGCGCAGACTGTCACTCAAGATCTCACGCCACCGGTTATCAGCATCCTGACTCCGGTAGACGGATTGCTGACCCGTGAAATGACGGTTGCAATCAGCGGTTCGGTTGATGAGCCGATCACTGGCCTGACTCTGAACGGCGAAGCTATTTCCGTTACGGCTCTGAGCTTCAGCCAGAGCGGGGTCTCGCTGGTTGAGGGGCTGAACACCCTCACCCTGAGCGCTACCGACCGCGCCGGCAATGTCGGTTCGGCTTCGCTGAGCGTGCGGCGTGACAGCATCGCTCCAGATGCACCGCTGCTGACCCAACTAGAGAGTCCGACCACCCAGGCAACCACCACAGTCTCCGGCAGCGCCGAGGTCGGTTCCCGTGTGGTGCTCAGCATCCAACGGCCCGATGGCGGTAACGAACAGCTCGCCACCCTGTTCACCGGGGTTGATGGCGCGTTTCAGCTGGAGGCTATTGTGCTGACCGAAGGCAGTTCCGACTTTACCGCCGTCGCTACCGATGAGGCTGGCAACCAAAGTATGGTCTCCGCATCGATCAGCGTTGAGCTCGATACCATTGCACCGGTCATCAGCGTTACGGCACCAGAGAATCACAGTATCAGTGATCTGCTCGATATCAGCGTCACAGGTCAGGTTGATGAAGACGAAGCCGTACTGACCATCGATGGAGTTGCCGTTCCCTTGACCGAGGGAACATTCGCACATCCCTTGACCCTGCAACCGGGTGGCAACACCCTGATTCTGCTCGCCACCGATACTGCCGGTAATATTGGTACGACCTCACTCAGTATCCAGGCCGACGGCACCCCTCCAGAAGTGATCATCAGTAGCCCCTTTGAGGGCCAGCTGACCAACCTGAGTGCGATTCAGGTCAGCGGCAGTGTCAATGAAGATAATGTGACTCTGACCCTCAACGATCAGGCGGTAACAATAGAAGGGCGTAATTTCAATATTCCGACCAGATTGAATGAAGGACTCAACAGCTTGACCCTTGCTGCGACTGACCAAGCGGGCAACCTCGGCAGCGCCAGTGTCAACCTGACCCTCGACAGCCAGCCGCCCCAAATCAGCCTGAGCGGTCCGGCTGAAATTGATGCCGGCGCTAACCTGAGCCTCAATCTCGGCGCGACAGACAGCTCGCCGATTGAGCGGCTGGAACTGGCGGCTTCAGGCGTCGTAGTTTGGTCCGGTACTGCTGGTGGCGCCAGCCAGGTCGTGCGGAGCATCCCCTACAGCATTTCACCCGATCTGAAAGCCGGTGATCAACGGACCCTCAGTGCTCTGGCGGTTGATGCCGCCGGCAACACCGGTCGAGCAGAGCTTGTGCTTTCCGTCACCCGAGGCGCAACCGGGCCCGGCTACCTGCAGGGTGAGGTCTATGATGACAGCCGCGGCCTGTTGCTGGCCGATGTCGAGGTGCGTGTCATCGTCAACGACGCCAGTGTTGCTACCGCATTGACCGGGACCGATGGTGGATATTTCTTCGAACTTCCGGCCGGTGATTACCTGATTCGTTTAAGCAAGTCGGGTTATACCCGTGTCGAGCGGCTTATCAGCGTGCAACCCGAATTGAACCTGCAGGCGCTTGATGCGCGTCTTACCCCCATCACTGGGCCGGCGCAAGCTTTCGACCTGAACGGTGGACTCTTGCAGCGCGCATTGAGTGATGATCCTTCCGCCCCAATGATCGAGCTGCAGATTCCAGCCGATTCGCTCGAGAACGCAGTGGACCTACGGCTGCAGCCCCTCAGCAATCAGGGGCTGCCCGCGTCTTTACCGCAGGGCTGGTCGCCACTCGCCGCCTGGCAGTTGCAGGTTTTGCTCCCCAACACCAGCGAGCCCGATCCCGATGGTGGATTCTTTTTCAGCGGCGCGAATCTGAAAATTCCGCTGCCTGACCAACTGACTCTGACTAACGATAGTCAACTGATCCTGGCCAGCTATTCGCGAAAGCAACATCAGTGGCTGGCCAGTGGCACAGTCGCCTTAAGTGCCGATGGTGCGGTGGCCCTCGCATTGCTGTCATCCGCCGGAGACTACGCGCTCTTACTCGCTGACCCGGCACCCCATGCACCGCCTGCGGTCACAATCGGTCAACAACTCGAAGGCCTGCTTGCCACCCCGATCAACAGTGCGACTGTCGTCGCCAACGGTCGGGTCGTGCCTAGCGCGGCGCCGCCAAAAATCGGTCTTTTGGCTGCCGGCGAAGTCTTGTTGACTGCCGCCGATGGCACAAACCCCCTCCTTACCTCGGGTGCTCTGCTCAACGGCCGGGTCTTCGAGCAGTTTGATCTCAACTCGGGTCAAACCCTGCAGCCGGTCGCCTATGTTCAGGATCTGACCTTTTACCGGGCACCCTGTCTCACCAATATCGGTCAAGGCGCACTGACGACTGGTGAGATTGACGGCCTGCGCACCAGCTTTCCGGTTTCACCCTCTCGTGATTTTACCGTCGTCGATCTGATGATGGGCAAGGTCGGCATCGAAATTCTGCCGCTTGAAACCGGGGTTGACGGCATCATGGTCGGCAGCGAGGGAGCCCGCCTGGTCGATGCCGAGGGAAATATTCTTGAAATTCCGGCCGGGGCGCTGAGCTCGACCACCCCGGTTAAGACCACCAGCATCCAGGCAGAAAGCGCCGCAGCAATTGTCGGTGAGGATTTCAAGCTGATCCGCGGCGTCGAAATCGACATGATCCGCCAGAGACTTGCGCTCTCGGCCAATCTTTCAATCCCGGCCCCTGCCGGATTCAGTCCCGCTCTGCCGCTGTTGCTTGCCAGGGGAATCGAGGTCGGCGGCATTCAAAAACTGACTCTGGTCGGCTCGGCCGAGCTTTCAGGTTCGATGATCCTCACCAGCAACCGGATCTCTGCCCTCTCTGCCGCTGCAGTCAGCATCGATCTTGTCCGCTCGGGTATCGATCGCTCCGGAAACTACTATATTCTTCAGGCCAAATCCCAACTCGGCTATCTGCAAGGCCAGGTGAGTGGTGCTGCTGGTTCACTATTCCAGGGCGCGCTGGTCTCCAGCGACCAGGGGTCCTTGATCGATCTCTCCAGTGCTGCTGGCCGATATCTGTTGGCCGCCAATCTCGGTGAGGTCACCGCCAGTGCTCTGAACCTGCAGAAGTTTGACAGTGGACAGGCGAGTGGTGTTCTCGATTCCCCGGCCCGGCTCATCAATCTTGACCTGCAGATCGAGGTTCAGCCACCCCGCGTGCTGGCGGTTGAGCCAGCCGACGGCAGTAGCAGTGTTGAGCCGAACATCACTCTGCTGATCAGTTTCAGCGAAACAATCGATCGCGCGAGTATCAATGCAACTAGCCTGACCCTCAAGGATGCCGCGGGGAACAGCATCCCTGGAGCCTTCTCGTTTAATCCTGAAGCTACCCAGCTGAGCTTCTATCCCGAAGTCAGCCTCGCATCTGAAACTGCCTACACCCTGAATCTCTCCACCGCTATTCGCGACCTGCAGGGCTATCCTCTAGCGACTAGCTATAGCTCAGGGTTCAGCGTACGTGATACCACGCCACCGGCGCGGCCGCCAGCCGGCAGCATTACGGCAACCTTCCCCGATGTCGAAGGGATGATCACTGTCAGCGGTACCCAGGGCAGCGTCGAACTCGGTGCCACTGTGTTGATTATCAATGATACCAGCGGAGAGATTGTCGGCGTCAGCCCGCAGACCGACGGCAGTTTCAGCACCAGTATCAATGCCCAGCTCGGGGACGAGATTCAGGTGGTGATGATGGACGCCGCCGGTAATCAGACCCTGATTTCGTATCTGACCTTCAAAAGTGATGATGGTCGCTACATGGTGACCGCCAAGGGTGGCAAGGTCGAAGGGGCAGGTGGTTTGTTGCTCGAAATTCCCGAAGGTGCACTCGTTGGCCCGACGGTGGTGAAACTCACGCTGGTAACTGAGACTGAGCTGTTGCACTCGGTTCCGCAAGAGGCCCTGTTTATCGGTGCGGTTCGTATCGATACCGGTGGAGTTAACTTTAAGAAAGAGGTTGATCTGTCGATCCCGCTGCCGACCGGCACCCAGAGCGACGCAAGCTTCTTCGTTGCCGAGCCACAAATTCATTCCGACGCCGAAGGAAATCTGGAAGAGGTCTATGTTATTCGCGACAGCGCCAAGCTGCTGAATGATCGCATCACCACCGCCAGTCCGCCGTTTTTAGGGGTCCAGGGTTTCGGCACTTTCACTTTCCTCCGTTTCGCATCCGCTATCGGTCCGGTGGTTGTCTCCGGCACCACCTATCGGGATATGGATGGTAATTCCGGCTACCTGGCCGGAGTCGACAAGCCGGTTTCTGGCGCGGTAATCCGCAGCCCCGGAGCCTGGAACTTCATCGCTTATTCGGATCAGGCAGGGCATTACGCATCATACGGTTTCGGAGTCGCTGATGTCTGTCGTAATTTTGCTATTACCGCGATCCATCCACTGACCATGTTCCGCCATACGGCCAATTTGACCCCCTGCAGTGTGCCATATTTTGTCAACAACCTTAATTTCAAACTAGCCGACGCGCAGACAGAGGTGCCGGATACTGCTGCGCCCGAAATTATATTGAGTATGAAGGTCGCCGCCGGTCAAGATGCGCAGGTGATTGCCGGTACGGTTCCTGTGGGAACTCTGTTCGAAGTGCCGGTCAGCGTAATAGATGCAGAGATTTCAAGCGTAAAACTTTGGGTTGAGTACAAAACTCCCCTGATGGCTTCAGCGCAGTTTTTCAATATGGCTCTGAGTCAAACCGTTCAGGAGATTTATCGACCCATTGATGGAGAACAACCGGCGGTCTTTCGTTATGAATACCAACCTACGTTCAACGGACAATTTGCCGGGACTGGTGGTGCCACATTGCGCCTCGGTTCTGTCGGTACTTACAGGGTGGTGGTTGAAGCAACCGATACGGCAGGTAACAAGAAGATTCAAAAAGTCTGGATACGCGCAATCGAGCAGGGAGAAAGCCCCGCTGGCATCGATGGTAGTCCTCAGATAGATGAGATACTCCCCCGGAACGGTTCAGAGGACGTTTTGGTCAATATGTTGATCTCGGTGGCCTTTAGTGAGGCGGTTGAAAATTTAACTGAAACCACCTTTAAGTTGATCGATCTGATAACCCAAGATACGGTTCCGGCCTATATCACTCCACGTCTCGAAGAAGGGCGGATGGTCGCCTATCTGGCACCAAAACGAAACCTCTATTACGATCGTGAATATGAAATTGTCCTGACGAAAGAGATCAGAGACAAAATGCCGAACCCCAGTGAATCCGGGGCCAAACTGCCGTTGGATCAGGAATATCGTTCAAGGTTCAAAACTAAAACGCCCAAAGGTTATCAACTGCCGGCAGAAGATCAGTTTAGTGGTGGGTTTGATGTTGCTCTGTATAACGATTATAAGGGCGGAAAAGTCTATACCTATGTCACTGCCAAGGACAATGGTTGGCGGATTGTTGATGTCACCGATCCGACCGAACCTGTCGTAGTCACGGAGCGGAACTTGAGCCGCAGCGGCGTCACCTGGTCTTCTCGCGGCGTAGCGGTCGATCAGGTTTCAGGAGTGCTAGCGATCACCGAAGATATCCGCTACGCAAGTGGCGGTCAGTACGGTTATGTCCGCTTCTACGATATCTATACAGACCCAACGTCACCGACACTTATCGGCAAGGAAAAACTGGCCGAGAATTTCAGTGGAATTCCGGGCCGGGTTAACCTTTATGGCCGTTTTGCCTATATCTCAACCATCGGGGCCGGTCTGCAGGTGGTCGATATCGAAGCGGCTCGCACACATAGCGGACCCACAGACGGGTCTACGATTGTCGGTACCTTTGACAGCATCGGTCAGAACTATGGTCAGCCATGGGACATCGAAGTTTACCCCGGAGGTCGAGCAGTACTGACGACATCCTACGGTTATCTTCTGGTGCTGGATTTGACCCTGCCGCAGATCCCAACCCTTATCAAAGCCTTCAAGCCTGATGGATATACTGCCTCGAAGGTTGGTGTTGTCGCGAACTACCAATTCACCGGATCCGATGGTTTTATGCAAGAGATGGATCTGGCGATCACAACGGGTCGTAATGGTCGCTTCCAGACGGTTGATCTCAGCGATCCCTACAACCCCGTTATCCTTGGCACCGCTGTCGATGAAACGGGGCAGGAAGTACAGCTATATGCCATGGATATCGTGGTCAGCAAGATGGCCGGTCTGGTCTATGTCACCGGTTTCAATGCGGTGCAGGTTTTTGATATCCGTGATCCCTACAATCCGATCCGGCTGGCAAACATAACTTCAGTACCCGATGCCAATGGCGAGATGATCCCTATTGGGGCCATCCCGGCACTGATCGAACAGAACGGCTGGGTTTTTATGGCCGATCGAGCAACAGGGATGCGGGTGCTCGATCTCGATCCGGTTGCAATTCGCTTGACGAATAACCGGCTTGTTATTCTGGATAAAAATGACAAAGCGATCAAATCAACGATCGATTACGAGATTATTGCCCTGGATAAAAATTTCGGGACGGTGGTCGTCGATATTTATGAAGTGCTTAAAGGTGCCGATGGTCAGGTTACGGGAGAGAGACTGCATCGCACCTACCCAACCGGCTCGGAAACATCCGGCAGTGCTGATATCTCGGTAGAAACCTTCCCGCGTGGTCGAACCTTTTATGCGCAGGTGATTGTGAATAAGGGGATCGCCGGGAAAGAGACCAAAAGTGTAAAGGTGCCATTTATTCATCAGGCAGTGATGGTGCCTGATTTTGATCATAATCGGGTTATCGATGAGTTGGATCGGGATCGGGCTATGAATGAGGATGTTTTCTACTTCTGGATTAATGATGATGATGACCAGGGGGAGACGAGAGGTTCCGATGTCCCAGGCTCAACCATTCCTGAAGTTCTCGAAAATGCAGATGGCGATGTCGGTATTTATTACGATGGCATTCATAACTACGAAAACGAAGTCGTTGATGGCGTCCGCGATCTGGTCGATTTCTTCCCGGTGCAGCTTAATCTCAAGGAGTTGATCCCTATTTTTCCGACGGATAAGTATACCTATCGCCTGACCACCGGTGGTGAGCACCTGAACTTTGTGTACACCAAGTTTACTGCGGCGCAAGCGGGAAATTATCTGATTGGCGACAAAAATAATCTGGTAAATGGTCATAATGATCTGACCGAAGCCAAAATCCTTGGGCATGTCAGTACCCATCCGATTGAGATCAATGGCAGTGACTTGTTCAGCACTACAGGCGGCGCGGAGTTTTTGGCTCGGCTTAAGACAGGCGACCAAGATGTTATTCTGCTTGAAGGGCGTAAACTGCTCAACGGACCACTGACCCTAGAAATTGGGAATGGGAGCATGCCCCCGCTGCGCTTTGAGCTTAAGCTGAGCATTGCACCGGTTGAACAGATGTTCAGACATATCAATTTGATCAATGTTGCGGCAGGTGGCCCACTACAGCCTAAGCATCTGACTAAAGGTGGGGAACTGAATCGAACCAGTGCGGATCAGTTTGAAACACAATTTGGTTCAGAAGGTCGCGACCACTTTGAAGGGTTTGACAGCGACCTTGCTAATGACAACTTTGTCTTTTTGCCTGGCTATAATGTCAACGGTCAGCAATCCCGGGGGTGGCATTCTGAAACTTTCAAACGTCTATTTTGGTCAGGGTCCAAGGCCAAGTTTTGGGGGGTTAGCTGGTATGGGGCGGATACTCAGTGGTTAAATATGTTCACAGTCAATTTTCATAAAAACATCAACCATGCCTTTGCTACGGCGGAAGCGCTTAAAAATGAATTAAATAGAATTCCGGGCGGCATCACCCTCGCCGCACACAGTTTGGGGAATATGCTGGCATCGGCTTGTTTGAACGATCATAAGCCGACCGCGAACATCAAAAGTTACTTTATGATCGACGCCGCCGTAGCCCAGGAAGCCTATCTTGGTGGACCTGATAATGCTGATGCTTTCCTCTCATACTCAAACCCAATGGTGCATCCTGACTGGTGGGGCTATAAAAAGGAACTGGCCGCCAGTGAGTGGCATACACTCTTTACCGACAACCGCAAGACACTGACATGGCGTAATCGCTTCGATAAAATTTCAGAATCATCAACCAAATTTTACAATTTCTATTCAAAGGGTGAAGAAATCCTGGCAACTCATCTTGGTGACCCAAGTCCGTTCGACCTTATTGGCAAGAATGTAGGTCAGTTCGCCTGGGCCTTACAAGAAAAGCTCAAAGGACGGTTGCCGGTTTTGGGTTTTATCGGCGGCGGCCGCTATGGCGGTTGGGGCTTCAATTGGTCAGATCACGGTAACATGGCTTACGACGTAGCACAGACGATGGAAGAAAATTCCGACAGGGTGTACATGGCTAACACGGAGATCACAGAAAATAGTTTAAGAATAAAACCGTTTTTCAACAAAAACTTCGATTCGGCGTTGTTTACAGACACTGGTGGGAACAGTTATGTCGAGGACAACCGTGATAGGTTGCTTGTTGAGGCTTTTCCGGCGTTGAGTTTACCTGTTGGAGGAAAGACCGGAATTGGGATGGATGGTTTTATACGTGCCAGAGCTGAGGCATTTGACATGCAAGCGTATTATAAAAACGGTTGGCCACAGGTTCGAGGGACAGATCAAGAGTGGTTGCACAGTGATATAAGAGTAATTTCCTACCTCTATATCTATAAAATATTCGAGAAATTTGTTAGCCAGATGGAGACCAGCCCATGAAAAATAGAATTGTTTATTTGTTATTAAGTATTTGTGGGTGCTTCATATTTTCTTCACAAGTCTATGCCATATCTAAACCCGCCAAAGTCACGATAGTTGTTGTTGATGAGCAAGGCCAGCCCTTAGAAGGTGCTGATGTTGGGGTTGGATTCAGGCAAGATACCGGCTGGGGAACAAAATCCACCGCAAGGGATACCATCGTCGGAGCGGATGGTAAATTCACAGTATCAGATCGCTGCAATAGTGTTATCACCTACGGAGCAAGCAAAGTCGATTATTACAATAGTTATTACAAATATATTTTTCAAAAACTTAGCAACAATGGTTGGGAACCATGGAATCCAGAACTGAAGATCGTGATGCGGAAGATTGAAAACCCAGTATCGATGTATGCGCGTAGTGCAAAAAGTTCTCGTAAAAAGATCGAAATCCCAGTTGTAGGTAAAGATGTCGGGTTTGATTTAGTTGAATATGACTGGGTTCCGCCGTATGGAAAAGGGAAATATCCCGATTTCATTTTTCATTTGAGAAGTCGTATTTCTAGTGAAAGAGATTACGAATACAATGTTGTGTTGAAGTTCAGTGATGGTAATGGGATTCAAAAATTTGAAGAAGATATGGGACAGGGCAGTATATATAAATTGCCTAGATATGCACCAGAACATGGCTATATAAAGGAATTACAATTATTCACAAGAAGGCTGCCTGGTAAGCAAATCGAAAGGTCACGAAAAGAAGGGGTCAATTACATTTTTAGAATTCGAGCGAAAGTTGAGGATGGCAAGGTAGTTGACGCCATTTATGGAAAAATTCTTAGAGATATCTATGTCAGACCTAAGGCTGATGATAAGGCTAAAATCGAGTTTACTTACTATTTAAACCCTGATGGCACTCGAAACTTGGAGTTTGCCCCTAGCAGAAACCTGTTTACCGATTTAACAGATTTAGAGAAAGTTGGCATCAAATAGCGAGACCTTTACAGGGACAGAAACCTTTGAGTGGACCTCTTAGGGGGACAGTGTAGTGGTTCAATAAAACCGGACACCAATTAAGGTGGTATAGTCGCCACCCAACGAGAGGGTGAGCAACCAGAGGGGTCAGCCCTTGACGGGATGTTGCTCAAACCGATCTGAATTTTGCGACGGAGCTACAACCGATTCATTACGAAGGCTAAATTAAACAGCAGCGTAGAAACAATATTGCCCCGAGCCATGCTTCAAATCAGCAGAGATTG
>JAJRQB010000046.1 GCA_024280485.1 Deltaproteobacteria bacterium | reverse complement strand
GTCATTCCCGCGAAGGCGGGAATCCAGTGGTTTTAAGAGGCGTGGATCCCCGCTTTCGCGAGGATGACGATCTTTGACCTTGATTTTAAGGGACTTTCAGTCCCGATTCAAACCCATGCACTTTCAGTGCATGGTTGTTTAGTTGCCTGAATTGACTCGGAGGGGGAATGCACGAACTCAATCAATTGTCGGCAATCGTGATCGATGCCGCTTATCAAGTTCATACTCGTTTAGGGCCAGGTCTTTTGGAGTCTGTATATGAATCGGTTTTGGAGCATGAGCTGCTGAAACGGGACTTATCAGTCTTGCGACAAGTGCCGATAGCAATATCATACGACGAGCTTGAGATAAAAGCTGCGTTCAGGGCCGATCTGCTTGTGAACAATCTCCTGATAATTGAACTTAAATCTGTCGAAAAACTATTGCCGTTGCACAGCAAACAGTTACTGACATATCTCAAATTGAGTGAGAAGAGACTTGGACTTTTGTTGAATTTCGGTTCTCCTTTAATAAAAGATGGTATCGTTCGATTGGTGAACGGTCTTTGATCTTGCTTTTCTCTGCGGCTTTGCGCCTCTGCGCGAGATTGTAGTGCCTGTTTCAAAAAACAACGATCGGGATTCCTGTATGAATCGTAGTGTGTCTTCATTCAGAGGCCAGCTTCACGAAATTATTTTCGAGGCCGATACCCGTGCCGGGAAAATGTTCGACCTACTATTGCAGGTTAGTATTCTTGCCAGCGTCCTGATCGTCATGCTCGACAGTGTGGCGTCTTTTGAGCAGAAATATGGTGAAATCTTCTATATTGCTGAATGGGTTTTCACCCTTTTGTTCTCCTTGGAATACGCATTAAGACTATATTGCATCGGCCACCCCCTTAAGTACGCACGAAGTTTCTTTGGGGTTGTTGACCTGCTGTCAATACTGCCGACCTATGCGGCGCTGTTTTTACCCGGTGGCCAATATTTACTTTCAATTCGTATTCTTCGGCTGCTACGCATCTTTAGAATTCTTAAGATGGTTAAGTTTGTTGGCGAAGCAGAGGTGTTGATGCAGTCCTTGCGCTCAAGTGGGCGTAAGATCATCGTTTTTTTGTTGACGATTTTCACTCTGGTGGTGATTTTTGGTTCAGTGATGTACCTGATTGAAGGTGAAGAGAATGGTTTTACCAGCATTCCGCGATCTATCTACTGGGCTGTGGTAACTATGACCACTGTTGGTTACGGTGATATCTCACCAAGGACTGATCTGGGTCAGGCAATCGCAGCGATAATTATGGTTTTTGGTTATGGCATTATCGCAATTCCGACCGGAATTGTGACCGCAGAGCTGGTATTTAAGAAGCAGATAACAACGCAGTCATGTCCGGAATGCAGCGCCTATGGACATGATCCGGATGCGGAGTACTGCAAGTATTGCGGGGAAGAACTTTAGGTCAGAATCCAGGTTAGGACCTGTTGGCCACCACCAAAATTAGGCGCTTTAGGCGAGACACCAAGGGCACCAAGAAGGGCAAGGGCATCTTAACGCAGAGATGGGCGGTGACGGAGAGAAGAACTGAATTTATGCTGTTTGAAAATTAAAATCTGCTCGTTGTCCTTCTTTGCGAAACTCTCCCTCTCCGTTACATATGGTTTTCAGTTGTCGCTCAGCGCATCTAACTCTTCCCAGCGTGCATAGGCGAGAGTCAGCTCTTTTCCGACCTGAGGCGAGCGGGACTTCAAGCGTTCAATCTCTTCCTTCTCCCCTGACTGGTAGAGGGCGGGGTCGGCCATCGCGGCATGAATCTCGGCCTGTTCAGTTTCCAGTTTATCAATCAGTTGCGGCAAGTCCTCAAGTTCGTGTTTTTCCTTAAAACTGAGCCTTTTGGGGCGCTGCTGTTTTTCTCGCGGACGCTTCTTCTTCTCTTCTGCTTTTTTTTCAGGAAGTTGCTGGTGTTGATTCAACCAGTCACTGTAGCCACCAATCTGTTCACTGAAGTGTCCATCCCCTTCAAAGACAAGGCAACTTGTCACGATATTGTCGACAAAGGTACGGTCATGGCTGACCAGTAATAAGGTCCCTTGATAGTCGAGCAGGAGCTCTTCGAGTAAGTCGAGGGTCTCTACATCAAGGTCATTGGTTGGCTCATCGAGAACCAGCAGGTTGGCCGGTTTGGTAAAGAGTTTCGCCAACAGTAAGCGGTTGCGTTCACCGCCAGAGAGCACCCGGACCGGTGTGCGCGCACGATCAGGTGTGAAGAGGAAATCACTCAGGTAGCCATAAATATGGCGTTGCTGGCCAGCAATCTCAACCGAATCATGCTCACCACAAACGTTCTGTTTGACGCTGGCGTTTTCATCGAGTTGTTCACGTAGCTGATCGAAATAGACGATCTGCAGGTTGGTCCCCTGACGCAGGGATCCGCTGGTTGGACTGAGCTCCCCCAACAGTAATTTTAGCAGGGTCGATTTTCCGCAGCCGTTGGGCCCAAGGATCGCAACCCGGTCACCGCGCATCAGGCGCAGGGACAGATCGCGCACAATAGTTTTATCGGCGTAGCTAAAGTCGACACCTTCAGCTTCGGCAACCATCTGGCCGCTACGCTCACCGGTTTCGAGGCTGAATCGGGCCTCGCCACTTCGATTACGCCGCTGACGGTTCTCTTCGCGCAGCTTTTTCAGTGCCCGCACCCGTCCTTCGTTGCGTGTCCGGCGTGCTTTGATACCCTGCCGGACCCAGACCTCTTCTTCAGCAAGCTTTTTGTCCTGACGTCGCCAGAGCTCGTCTTCGGCGTGCAGACGTTCTTCGCGGCGCTGCAGATAGGTCGGATAGTCGCAGGGGTAGTCGAACAGCTGGCCTCGGTCGAGTTCAACAATACGGCTGGCAACACTAGCCGTGAAAGCACGGTCGTGGCTGACAAACACCAGTGTGGTTTTCAGGCGTTTCAAAAATTGTTCGAGCCAGAGAATTGAATCAATGTCGAGGTGGTTGGTCGGTTCATCAAGCAGTAAAAGGTCGGGCTCACTATAGAGTGCCGCTGCCAACAGGACGCGACGCTTTATGCCGCCTGAGAGGCTGGCAACTGGCAGGGCCGGGTCAAGGTCGAGGCGCGAGAGCACGGCTTCGAGTTGCCCGTCACCCTCATTCCCCGCAGCTAGTCTGACGACAGCTTCACCAATACTCCCGCTGAAATTGAGAGGGACGTCTTGCTGAAGAATCGCGGTCTTTAATCCTTGCTGGCGGATAATGTCACCGCTGTCAGCGTTGTACTCACCGTTGAGCAGGCGCAGCAGGGTTGATTTGCCGCAGCCGTTACGCCCGATCAGGGCGATGCGATCCCGTGGTTCAATCTGCAGCGAGGTGCGATCGAAAAGGGGAGATCCACCAAATGCGAGAGACAGGTTGTTGAGAGAGATAAGGGCCATAGCGGGAAGGTGTAGCATATTTCAGGGGGATAGGGACAGATCGAAGTTTTGGAGAGCCAAAAAGAGCGGCTTCAAACAGGCGTCAGGACGCAGGGGCAATTGAGCTGATAATCGGCTCAACAGGATTCGTGGCCAAACGACAGATTGAGGTTTTATCGGCCGGACATATATAAAAGCCATCGGATGGGAACGGCTTACGATTGTTTCCGGATGTTTGAGCGCCGTAACTGCCAGCTCCGCCAAATCTGATAGATGACCGGGGTGAGAACGAGGGTCAGAACGGTCGCCGAGATCATGCCGCCGATCATGGGGGCGGCAATTCGCTTCATGACCCGCGACCCGGTTTCGATGCTCCACATAATCGGCAACAGTCCGCCGATGATTGCACATGCGGTCATGGCGATGGGGCGGACCCTTCCGGT
>JAJRQB010000045.1 GCA_024280485.1 Deltaproteobacteria bacterium | reverse complement strand
CGATTTCCATTTTGAACTCCTCAGTAAAATATTCATTTCCAGTTTTTTTGATTATATTTATTTTTACTGCCCAACGGTCGTGATAAGCGGCGGCAACGCGAGCTTGCGTGACCTACCGAAATTTTAGATTTTGCTTTTCGTTAACAACGGCAGCATTTACCGTCCGCTTGATTATCTGGTTGTATTGCCTTTGACCTTTTGCTTTTGATGCCCTTCGAAAAGTCACATTCAATTCAGCAGCTCAAAATCGGTCGTGCATATTCTGCTTCGGCGATCAGCGTTGGTCGTTGATGCCTTTAATATATTCTTAAAATACAACGGTAGTGATAAGCGGTGGCGACGATAGCTTGCGTGGGCCAACGAAATTTTGCCTTTCGGGAAGCACACCACTATTTTCCATCCGTCTTCATTATATGGTTAGACACGGTTTTTATTGAATTGTTCTTTTTCTTATTAGACTACTTGCGAGATTTACTGAACCGTCAAATATAGCGAAATTATATTGAGAGTCAGTTTTAGTTATGATTTTTAGATATTGTGAATCAGGCAAAAAGCTACGTTCCTTAGTCGTTGTTTCAACCGTTTTAATGTCAGCGTAAGGTAATTTTAGTTTATGGATGAAGGTATAGTTTCTGATGTCCCATTCACTGAGATAAACGCCTTCATTTGTTATTACGAGAGTGTCTTTTAGCATTGCCATTGCTGGCATTTTGTCTCGAAACATAACTGTATAAGTTTTATATTCAACACCTGATGGTGCAGAATTTAATGATGAAATAAATATTGGATCAAACGCGGGGGTTTTTAGAAGACCAATTTTAGTTTGCATTGGTCCTGGTGCTGAACATGCCGATAAGGTGAGTACAACAAATGCTGCCAATAGTAGTCTTTTCATGTGCTCCTCATTTCATTATTCATTTAAGTGTCTAACGAGATTGTAGGAAAACCTCAGAGCTAACAAAAATACTCGAATCCGAGGGTGGCAAAATCATTCGCCAAAAATAACAATCGATTGTAGAGCAAATATGAGCCCTATTTTTTCCAGACCCCAAGTTGTTTGGGTTTTTCTACAGTCTCAACAGGGATTCAGCGGTTACCAGATATTGAATATACCCGCACCGGAATATCGGATATACCGGTACCGGCATATCGGTTGAAAATCTCAATAAAAACAGTATGCTTTACTTAACCATTTTCTTTAAGCTTTATTTCATCGTCTTTGGAGGGGGTCATGTCTAAATCTATGGGGGGTACCACCCTCAACCCGCAATTCTGGCAATCTTACGAAAACTGTCTGATCAAAAACCTCATCAAACCTCAGCACATCCACTGGCATGTCAGTTGGTGTCATCAGTTCGTCAAGTTTATCGGTTCCATGCCTCTGGAGACATGTCAGCCGGAGCATGTTTCAGCATTTCTTGACAACCTGCGCGACAGCCAGGGAGTCAAAGACTGGCAGTACAGTCAGGCTCGCGCTGCTCTGTGGTATCTGTTCCACGATCATCTGAAAATATCCTGGGCTGGTGGTGAGTTAACACCCGCAACCGTTGTAATCAAGGTCAAGGAGTCACCGCAGCCTTTATCTGAAACCCACCAGGACACCTTGAAAAAATTGCGCAGCACCCTTGTCGGCCGTTTGTACGCCAAACGCACGATCATCGCTTACTGCGATTGGGCTACCAGATTTCTAAATCACTATCCGCACCGCAAAATCGCCGACTTGGACACAACCTCGGTGAAAGCCTTTCTGACCTATCTGGCGGAAAAACACAATGTCGCGGTCAACACCCAGAAGCAGGCGCTAAACGCGCTGGTCTTTCTGTTTCAAGAAGCGGAGGGGCGGTCCCTGGGTGACTTCTCCGATTTTGCACGGGCGAAAAAACCGATCAAGGTGCCGGTGGTGCTTTCCCGCGAGGAGGTTACAACCCTGCTCAACAGGTTAGAGCCCCCCTTTTCATTGTTCGGTGGTCTGCTCTACGGTGCCGGTCTGCGCCTGATGGAAGCGACCAGGTTGCGCATTAAGGATGTCGATTTTGACCAGGGCCAGATTCTGGTGCGTGACGGCAAGGGGCGCAAGGATCGGGTTACGGTGTTGCCGAATATCTGCCGCGAACCTCTGGTTGCCCAAATCGCGGAAACCCGCCAACTGCATGCCACCGATCTGCTCCGCGACTATGGCGAGGTCTGGCTGCCAGCGGCACTGAGTAAAAAATATCCGGGTGCGGGGCGCGATTGGCGCTGGCAGTACGTCTTTCCGGCCACGCGTGTGAGCGTCGATCCGGAAAACGGTCAGATCCGTCGGCATCACTTCGATGAGTCGGCCGTGCAGCGGGCAATCAAGCAGGCGGCGCGTGACTGTGGACTAAGTAAAATCGCCACCCCGCACACCCTGCGCCACTCTTTTGCTACTCACCTGCTTGAGAGCGGCTCTGATATCCGTACGGTACAGGAGCTGCTCGGCCACAGCGACGTGTCGACGACGATGATCTACACCCACGTACTGAATAAACCGGGGCTGGCGGTGGCGAGTCCGCTGGATAAATTGTAAAAGAACAATAAAAAAAGCCGCTCACATGATTTATCGAATCATCTGGGCGGCTTTTGGTTATGATATTTGGCACCCCCCTGTGAAGTGCTATATTTATAGCAAATTCTTTATTATTCCCCTACTGTTTTCTCATGAGTCGTTCTCTGCCAACAGAAGTTTGGGTCGTAATCCTAGTGCGTCTGTATGTATTTGTTCTTTTCTCTTTTCGTTTACCTGGATTCGCGGGGTGTTACATTTCGCTTCACGCGGCCTAACGAACAGCCAATTCCGATCACGCAGAGTCCACAGAAAACCAGCAGGGCGAGGCGCATGCTGCTTAGGAAGGCGGGTTGGGTTTCGGGAGTGACAGGCTGGCCGTGCATCAGCATTGAGAATATAAGGGTGATAATCATCATGCTGGTCATCATCCCCATGGTGCGCATGGTGCTGTTGAGGCCGGAGGCGATGCCGAGATAGCGGGGGGCGACGCTACCCATGATCATGCTGACATTGGGTGATGAGAAGAGTGCGAAACCGGCGCCGAGCAGGATCAGGAGTAGAAATACCAAGGGCAGGGGAGAGGTGGCCGAGAGACTGGCGGCCAGAGCGAGGCCGACGGCGCAGAGGGTCATGCCGCTGGTGGCGAGCAGGGCGGCGGGGACTCGGTCGGAGAGTCGGCCGCAGAGTGGTGAAAGTATGGTCTGTACGATCGGTTGAACGATCAGCAGGCTCCCGGCTTGATGTGGGCTCATCCCTTTGACGTATTGCAGATAAAGGCTGAGAAAAAAGGTGACACCGAAGGTTGCGGCATAGTTGAATAGTGCCGCCAGGTTGGAGAGGGCGAAGACGCGGTTTTCGCGTAGCAGGCGGATGTTGAGCAGCGGGTAATCGGTGCGGGTTTCGAGGTTGATAAAGAGTGCGAGGCCCAGGTTGGCGAGCAGCAGCAACACCCAGGCCCACCAGCCCTGGTTGAGATTGGAGACTCCCGTGACCAGCAACAGGATTGAGGGTGCGTAAACGAGGGCACCACGCCAGTCGAAAGGTTCGCCTTTGGCTTCGGCCCAATCCTCATGCATTTTGGTGCGGACCACGGCATAGGTCAGCAGCCCGAGCGGAATGACGATGTAGAAGATCGAACGCCAACCGAAGGCTGTGACCAGCAGACCGCCGAAAAAGGGTCCGCAGGAGATGCCAGCATAGACGCTGGCGATGGAGATTCCCAGTGCCTTGCCACGTTCGGCGGGGGGGAAGACGGAGACCACGATCGCCATGGTCGTCGCCATCACCATCGCACCGCCCATCCCCTGTAGAAAGCGCAAGATGATCACGGTTTCGATCGACCAGGCCAGGGAGATCAGTCCGCCGAAGACGCTGAAGACCAGCAGCCCGACCTGGAAAACCTTACGGCGTCCGTGGATGTCGCCGAAACGGCCCATGGCGAGCAGAAAGATCGAAGCCGAGAGCACGTAGCTGGTCTCGACCAGTCCCAATTGCAGAACGCTGGCCGAGAACTCCCGCCCGATGGCGGGCAGAGCAATACCGACCGCTGACATCATAAAAGGCATCAGGAAGTGCGCCATACACACCGAAAAGAGTACGGCGCTGCGTGAGGTGTTGCCTGAGGTCATCGGGTCCGACAACCTCTTAGCGTTTCTTCTTTTTTGTTTTTTTCTCTTGGCTGGCCTTCAATAGATCGGCAAAGGTCCCCATCCCGGTACTGATCGGTTGATCAGAGTAGGAGGTCTCTCCACATTCGACTTCAGCTCCGGCGGGCACAAGTGAAATCCGGCGCTGCTCGACTTCAACCTTCTCGACCGTGACCGCGAAATCCTGTCCGACCTTGAGAACTTCACGCGGGTGGTTGATCCGTCGGCCTTCACCCAGTTTAGAGATATGGACCAGGCCGTCGATCCCTTCTTCGAGCGTGATGAAGGCGCCGAACTCGGCGAGGCGTGAAACCTTGCCGGTGACTTGAGTCCCCGCTGGGTATTTGGTCGGAACCCCGGCCCAGGGATCTGCCAGGGTATCGCGCAGGCTGAAGGAGAATTTGTTTTCATCCCAGTCGATCCGCTTGACCACCAGTTCCAGTTGCTGGCCGACCTTAAGGACCTCGTTGATATCTTCGACCCGGCCGTAGGCGATCTCGGAGATCGGCAGCAACCCTTCGATGCCGCCAATATCGACGAAGGCGCCAAAATCACGGATGGAGGTGATCTCACCTTGAACGCGCATCCCTTCGGTGAGCGTTTTTTTAATCTCATCCCGCTGTACCTGGCGTTCTTCTTCGAGAATATCGCGGCGTGAGACCACAATGTTGCGTCCCTGTTCTTCAAACTTGCTGATTTTGAACGAGAAGGATTGGTCGATCACCGATTCAGGGTTATCCAGACGGCGTAGCGAGATCTGTGAATAGGGACAGAAGGCGCGAACATTGCCGGGGAGTTTAATATCGTAGCCGCCCTTGATCTCTTTTTCGACCCGACCGTCGACCGGAATACCGCTGCGCCAGGCTTCTTCGAGTTGCTCAGTGCCTGAACCGCCGCCGCCGATTTTAGTGGTGAAGCGCATCTCGCCACCTGCGCGTGAGACGAAGTAGGCCGAGATTGTGTCGCCAACGGCAACGGTCATTTCACCTTCATCGTTCTGAAATTCATGGACAGCAAGGACACCTTCGCCCTTTTGGCCGATATCGAGGAACATCCAGTCAGAGCCGATCTGCAAGATCCTGGCTTCGGTTTTCTGGCCAATCTCCACACGGGTTGTGCCACTCATGCTCTCCTCGAGCATAGCCGCAAAATCCCCAGTATCCTGCTCGTCGTCATGATCGAAATTTTTGTCTTCCATACTTACCGTCCTTCGGTTGAATAAGGGCTGCAGAGGCGTTCAGTAAAAGTTATAGGTCGCAGATAATAGCATGTTCAAGCCATGAGGCAATTCGAAAAGTCAGTTATTCCTCAGTCGAAAAACAGCTCCACAAATTAGTAGACCGGTTGAAAACTTTCGGCTTGAGACATCAGCCAATAACGCGCGTAGATAGGATGTTCGGTGCCGTTGACCAGCTCCGCGTGCTCGAGTCGGGTATAGAGCTCGGCGTAGGTCTGGATGCCGATCACTCCGGTCCGCTGAAAAATGTCGCGTGGCTGGAGTTGGGAGGGGTGATGCAGCCCGAGAGCTGCCAGCATCTCGTTCAAAACGTGCAGGCTGTTTTGATGATAATGAAATACGCGCTCTGCCTTGTCTTCGACGACCAGCCCTTTCTGAAGATCTTTATTCTGGGTGGCGACGCCGACCGGGCAGGTGTTTGTATGGCATTCTTGCGCCTGAATACAGCCGAGACTGAACATGAAGGCGCGGGCTGCCAGGCAATAATCGGCACCGAAGGCCAGTGTGCTGGCCAGGCCTGCCGCCGAGGCAATCTTTCCACTTGCACCCAGTTTTATCCGATCCCGAAGACCGACCCCGATCAGGGCATTGTCGACAAAAGTTAAACCTTCACGCATTGGGAAGCCGAGGCGATCTGCAAATTCAAGCGGTGCGGCACCCGTACCCCCTTCGGCACCATCGACGACAATAAAGTCGGGGGTGATCCCGGTCGCGAGCATTGCTTTGCAAATGGCCAGGAATTCCCAGGGGCGACCGAGGCAGAATTTAAAACCGACCGGCTTTCCACCGGAAAGCTCACGCAATTTGGCAACAAATTCAAGCAGCTCAAGTGGAGTTGAAAACGCCGAGTGATAGGCTGGCGAGATGCAGTCTTCCCCCATTGGGATATTGCGTGTTTCGGCGATTTCTGCCGAAATTTTTGCTGTGGGCAATATCCCGCCGTGACCGGGTTTGGCGCCCTGCGACAGCTTTATCTCGATCATCTTGACCTGGTCAATTTGAGCGTTTTGCGCAAAAAGTTCGGCAGCAAATTTACCGTCGTCAGTCCGACAACCAAAGTATCCGCTGCCGATTTGCCAATTCAAAGCTCCGCCAGGGGTCTTATGGTAGCGGCTGATGCCACCTTCTCCTGTCGTGTGAAAAAAAACACCTTTTTGGGCTCCCGAATTTAGAGCTAAAATAGCGTTGCCACTCAGCGAACCGAAACTCATGGCCGAGATGTTCAGCAGCGAAGCGGAATAGGGCTGTTTGCAGTCTGGCCCACCAATGGTTTCGCGAGGGAGTTCTGGAGTCACTTCACAGGGGGCCATCGAATGACCCATCCAGGTATGGGTCGGGTTATAAACATCTAGCTCGGTACCGAAGGCTTTTTTTGCTTCTATGTTTTTGGAGCGTTGATAAACCAGAGAACGGAGGTCGCGGTTATAGGGGGTTCCCTCGCGATTGTTCTCGACAATGTATTGGCGCAGGGCAGGGCCCAGGCTCTCTATGACATAGCGCAGGCGTCCCCAGATGGGGTAGTTACGCATCAGACTATGGTTTTTTTGTTGTCGGTCGTAGAACCCGAGAGCAACCAGGGCCGCACAGAGGGCTGCGGGAATTAAGGCCAGCGGAAAGAAGAACCCGACCAGCAGGCAAACAAGCGTCAGGACTATTGAGATTTGAAACGGAAAAAGACGATAGCGATGATCCATGATGTCCTCAGCATAAGTCAATTTGTCAAAGTGACAGATCGTTCAGGGGAAGAGTATCAGAAAAACCGGTTTTGACCTGATTTTGTACTTAGTTATAGCCAATTCGAGAGCATCAGGCCGATACCGATAGTGTTTACTTCGTGATTATAATCGAGCAGACTCTCGCCGTAACCCGAGAAAAACTGGATGTAGCCGCGTAGTTGGTTATGCAGGGGGAAGGTATAATCGAGCTGCACGGCACCGTGATTATCTTCGTTGAAGCGCAGGTTGTTGCGGAGCATTATGGCCAGGGTATGTTCTTTCCACTCTTTGAGGGCGTAGAATTCAAAGTTGCCCAGATATGTTTCTATATCCGGGTTGTCATCGTCGCCAGAGGATTCGGGAATCCGCCACCAGGGCTTGAGTGCAAAATAGAGGCTATCCTGTTGGAACATGAAGAGTCCGTAGAGCCGGTTCCAGCTGCGTGAAACTTCACCCCACTGGCCATTCGACTGGTGAACCATGCCGAGATTGACCCCCTTGAAATGCAGTTTGCCAAGTTGGCGGTCGGTCGCTAAATCGAACCAGACCTCGGGCTCGTGGTTCGTTTCACGAAATGGTGAAGAACGGTTAGCATTGAAAGCCTGCCAGAAACTGCGGTTGGTGTAGGCGACCCATAAATCGCCCGTATCCCCGAGCAGGTCGGAAATCAACAGGGTCTTGAGGCTGAGCTGAAACTTGAGTTCAAAGGGCTCGATGGCGATATCCCGGCCGGGAAACTGGGCCTCAAATGGTGCGGACTGCGGTTTGCTGAAGTAGTAGCTGGCGAGCAGGTAGTTCGGCTTGTGTGAAACCAGCGAGAGAGGATGTTGCGCCAGTTTGTTATCCAGCTGACGCCGCTCATCGATCCGTTGGTCGACAGGGAGCGAGGTCTCTTGCTGAGTGGCTAGATTTTTCTGCGCTGGGTTGGCTGGAACTTCGTGGACTGCGTGCGCAGTTCCGGCTAGTAGCAGCAATAATATTATTGTTAAACTCTGTTGTAGCTTCATTTCTCTCGCTTTATGCCGCAAGTTAACCCTGCCAGTTGCGGCGTCCACAGTGGATGATCATCGTTGTCATGTAGCTCATCTTTTGCGGAGTGAATTCAGTTAAATCTGCGATGACCATTTCACCTTCGCCTTGTTCAGCACAGCTGACCAGACGCGCTACGGTAAGAAGCTCATGTTTTTTCAGCAGTGCGAGCAGTTCATTGATAACCCCGCCAGCCTTGTAGAGTACCAAGGTCTCACACTGGGTAAACGCCGCTTCGACTGCGACAAGATCGGTGGCTGACATCAGCATCAGCCGGTCTTCCTGCAGGGTCAATGCGTCGTGAAAGCGACTGGCAGCAGTCTGGAAGGCACTGATCCCCGGCACGACCTGGATTTTGCTTGTATCCATCTCCGCCGCCAGGCCTTGCAGCAGGTAGCTGGTTGTCGCGAAGATCAGCGGATCGCCGATGGTGATCATTGCCACCGATTTGCCTGACCCACAGTCTTGTAAAACCTGTTGGGCGACGCTATCCCAGCGTTCCTGGGTCGATTGACCATCGCGCTTCATCTGATAATTGATGGTCTTGATCTCCTGATTTTCCAGATAGGGCTCGATCGCTGCGAGCGCCAGAGAGCGGTTTGTCCCCTCAGCCTGGGGAGCAAGGATGATGTCGGCCGATTCGATAAGTTTTACAGCGCGTACTGTTAATAGATCGCTGGCGCCGGGGCCGATGCCGATGGCGTAGAAGTTTCCGGGTTGGGCTGTGATGGTGTTTGACATGGATTATTTCTCTTCTGTAATTATGAATGGTTAAAAATAAAGTCAAAGGCCGGGGGGTCGGCCCCGGACGCCGACCTACTTTTTGGTCAGGCAAAAAGTAGGCAAAAACCTGCCCCGACCTCCTTGCCCGCTGTGCGGGTTCCCTGCACTTCACGCTGCTTTTGAGCTCGCTCAGAAACTCGCCTGCGGCTCAGACATCTTCGTTCGAATTCCTCAAAAGCTCTGTTGCGCTCCGGCTGCGTCACACGGGGGTGGGAGAATGCTGATTGTTCTCACCTCTAACTTCCCGCCGATCTTGAGCTCACTCGGAAACTCGCCTGTGGCTCAGACATCCTCGCTCGAATTCCTCAAAATCTCTGTTGCGCTCCGGCTGCGTCACACGGAGGTGGGAGAATGTTGATTGTTCTCACCTCTAACTTCCCGCCTCTGTTTGTTCGTCCTTAGTCCTGCGCAATAATTTATTTAACTCCACCACCCGCGTGAAGCTCTGGCTGTTGGCGCGTGACCACTCCAACTGATCAACCTTCAAATACTGAGCCTGAAGCATTCGGTAATTACCGCGATCTTTTGGCGGGGTCGGGTTCTGGTTCATCGGGCCGATCTGGTAGATGTAGAGATCTGGCTTGCTGACAATGACTGCTTCTGGGTTGAGCTTGATGATTTTGCGTGTGCCGAAGTCGACCGGGACGCCACCGGCGGCGCGGATAATGTCGCTGATGATGTTGTCTTGTCCGGCGACACTGAGCGGTAGAGAACTGATTTCGTAGATAACCCTCGGCTTTTGTGGTGGACCTTGCAGACCGTACAATTGCTGGCGGAGGCGTTGGACTAGTGCTGCCCCTTGTGCCTCACGCCCGGTCAGTTTTGCCAGCTTGCCGATCTGTTGAAGAATTTCGATCAGGGTCTTGGGGTTGTAGACAGCAGTCTCTGCGCCAACCGTCTCTGCCATCTGCTCGGAGAAGAAACGATTCGAGGAGATAATCAACAGATCGGGTTCGAGCCCCTTGATCAGCTCGACATTCGGCTTGATGTGCGAACCGACTTTTTTCGCCCGGGGGAATTCCTCAAGGCTCCTCGTCTTGCCGACAACCTGATCTTCCAGACCGAGCTGTAGCAGGATATCGCCGGCTGCAGGCGCAAGCAGGACGATCCGTCTCGCCACGGCAGGTTCAGCGAGAAAAAGAAAAGTTGCCAGCAGTATTAGATACTTGAACATCGAAGGTCTCCGAAAGTAGTTCACTGGTCAGCTCATCATGACTGACATCGGCTAACAATTGACCATTTTTTAACAGCCAGAAGCGCTCGAAAAAATTGGCGGCCAGATTAATATCGTGCACCGGCGAGATGACCGTTTGGGTGGTTTGTTTGAGAAACTCGAAGATATCGAGACTGTGACGCACATCGAGGCTGGCGTTGGGTTCATCGAGAAAGAGAATCTGCGCCTGTTGGTTCAAGGCGCGCGCCAGCATTACCCGCCGTTGCTCGCCACCCGAGAGCTGGTTGAAACTGCGTTCGGCCAGATGAGTCAGGTCGAGCTGGTCGATCAGCAGACGCGTTTGAACATGATCATTCTCCTGCGGGCTGCGGCCGTCGGTCTGGGCGAATCGGCCAAATAAAACCACCTCAAAGACTGAAAAGGGGAAGATCACCTGCGCTTGCTGTGGCAGCAGGGCGAATATCCGCGCACGTTCAACGATCGGGATTTTCCCTAGTAACTGTTGGTCGTAGTAGATCTGCTCTTTGCCATCGAGCAGACCGGTGAGTAACTGCAGCAAGGTACTCTTGCCGGAACCGTTTTCACCCAGAATCGCTAACTTCTCTCCAGTTGCAACCCTGAGTGGGGGTAGTTGCAGGTGAAAGTCACCACGGGTGAAATCGAGGCCATCGATCCGCAACTCAGCCATGCCAGAGCCTTTCGCGGCGGGTGCGCAGCAGGTAGAGGAAGAAGACGCCACCGAGCAGGGCGGTGATGATGCCGACCGGCAGTTCGGCACCACCAGGAATAATACTGCGCGCTCCGGCATCGGCCAGCATCAGCAGTAAGGCTCCGAGTAGAGTCGACGCGGTCAGATTTTGTTTCATGTCACTGCCGTAGAGGCTGCGTGCGACATGGGGGGTGATCAGACCGACGAAACCGATGATCCCGGTGTGGCTGACCGCTACCGCTACCAGCAGGGTGGCGAGCACGAAACTGAAGCGGCGCAGACGCGCGACATCGATCCCCATGGTGCGCGCCGATGCCTCATCGAAGGCGAGCAGGTTGAGCTGCAGACTGATCCGTTGCAGCAGCACGAAGCTGATTGCCAAGAGCAGGGCGCAGACGATCAGACGGGTCCAGTCGACGATAAAGAAGCCACCCATCAGCCAGAAGACGATCGATGAGAGGCTCTCCTCGAAATAAAACTTACTGAAGCTGATCACCGCCGAGGCGACGATATTGACCACCACCCCGGCCAGAATCATGGTGACCGGGTTGATCACACCGTCGCTGATCGAAAGGCGGTAGACCATCATCAAGCCGCAGAGCCCGGTAATCAGCGCCAGCACCGGCACCAGAGGCACAGGTAGCCCGCAGGCGATGCCGAGCACCGCACCTAATGCCGCCGAGCTGGCGGTGCCGGTGGTGAAGCTGTCGGCGAGCGGGTTTTTCAGGGTGAGCTGATAGACACTTCCAGAGAGGGCAAGCATGCCACCGATCACCGCTGAAAAGAGCACACGCGGCAGACGCAGACTGAGCAGAATCTCTTGCTCGATGTTGCTCATGGCAAAGGGATTGATCGCTGTGGCCCCGCTGAAAAGAGCGATAATAAAAGCGACCCCCAGTAGCGTGAATAACAGCGGTTTCATGCCTCGACCCTTTCGACCAGGCGGCAGCAGAGCCAGAAGAGGCCAATGACCATGCCGACCAGCAGCAGGTAGAGCAAGGGGCCCGCATCCGCCGTTTCGAGTAAGGTCGCGCGAATCAGGCGGGTTGAATAGGTCAGCGGGAAGAGGCTGGCAACCGCCTTGATCGCAAAGGGCATATTTTCGAGCGGGAAGAAGGTTCCCGACAAAAACATCATCGGTGTGATCAAAAAGGCGTTGACTGTCGCCTGATCGGCATGGCTGCGCACGATCATCGCCGCCAGAATCCCCAGCAGCGAGAAGATCGCCAGATGGAGTAGCAGGGCGAGAAAGAAAGCCGGGCCGAAATGGAGCGACACTCCGCAGAACAAGCTGTAGATGGCGATGATTGCGGTTGGAATCAAGCCCCGGGTAATGCCGTAGCCCATTTCACCCAGCACGATCTGCCAGCGGCCGAAGGGGGCGATCAGATATTCTTCGAAAACCTTGAAATAAAAACGCGAGATATTGATTTCGGTCGCGATGCCGTAGCTTTGATTCATGCTCGCCATGGTCAGGAGGCCGGGGAGCAGAAAACTCAGATAGCTCTGCCCTCCAACGCTGGTGCCGCGTCCTACGCCGAAGCCGAAGGCGATCAGGAAGAGCGCGGGGGAGACCGCTGAGGCGAGCAGGGTCTTGACCAGCTTGCGGCGCAGGATCAGGGTTTCCCGCAAATATATGCCACGTGCACCATGAAGCATCAGGGCTCGATCCTTTTGCCGGTCAGCTGCAGAAAAACGTCTTCGAGAGTGGTCTGGCGGATGCGTACCGAACTGTCGATCTGTTCCAGACGGACCATGGCGGTCTTCCGGTCGGCAAAGAATTCGTTATCAACATCTTCTTCACGGTAGATATCGAGCACGTAGTTGCCAGTCTTCTCCATCAGCTCCTGTGGTGAGCCGCTGGCGATGATCCGGCCTTGATCGATAAAGCAGACCCGGTCGGCGAGTTGCTCGGCCTCTTCAATGTAGTGCGTGGTCAGAAAGAGGGTGCAGCGCTGCTCCTGATTGATCCGCCGCAGGAAGGCCCAGATCTTTCGGCGGCTGTGTGGGTCGAGCCCGGCAGTTGGTTCGTCGAGAAACAGGATCGTGGGTTCGTGCAGCAGCGCGCGGGCAATCACCAGTTTGCGTTTCATGCCCCCCGATAGTTTGTTGGCGAGGGTGTCGCGTTTATCGCACAGGCCCGCCAGCTCCAGACAGTCGGTGATGCGCCGCTGTAGATGGGCGCCACTCATGGCGAAGAGGTGCCCGTGGATCTGCAGATTCTCAGCCGCTGTCAGTTCGCGGTCGAGGTTGTTGTGTTGGGGCACGACTCCGATGCGGCGGCGCACTGCATAGTCCGATTTAACGAAGGGCTGGCCTTGGTAGCTGATGCTGCCGGCGTCAGGACGTTGCAAGCCGGTCAGCATGTTGATCGTAGTGGTTTTCCCGGCGCCATTGGGACCCAGAAAAGCGAAGACTTCACCGGCCTGCAACTCGAGGTCGATGCCGCGCACCGCCTCCACTTTGCCAAAGGCGCGCTTGAGTCCGCGGACCAGAATCTCAGGCTGCGCGGGGTTCGCTGGGTTCAGATTTGGCTCAGCGCAGCTCAATCCCGGCCTCCGTCGCGGCATCCTGCAGGTGGTTCAGGAAGAGGTGTCGGACCGCCGGGTTGTCGCCCAGGCCTTGCATCACCGGCTGGACCTTGAATTCGGTTTTTTCAAGTTGTGATTTCCAGGAGTCGACATCGGCACCAATCATGTCATTGGTCGCATGATCGCCAGCCACCACCATCAGCGGCTTGAGCAGAATTTTTTTATTTATATCCTGTTGGAGTTTTTCGAGGACTTCGGCAAAGTCAGGGTGTCCCTCAACCAGACCGACGCGTGTTTTGATCTGCGGATAACGTTGATTCATCAGCTCTTCAAACTCGAAGTAGAGTCCGGTCGACAGGTGTTCGTTGCCATGGCCCATGTAGACCAGAGTAGCTCCTTCGGTTTGAGCCCGCTCCACATCTGGGGCCACTGCTTCAGCCAGCTTTTGCAGATCTTCGGCATAAGGGTGATCATCTCCCCAGGTTCCCATCAGCGGGCGACCGAGGTCGATTTTGTTGAAGGGACGCCAGCGCTCCTTGACCGTGTCGATCGAGAGCAGACCGTCGACATAAGCCTGTGTATCGAGATATTCCTCACCATGGGTCAGCAGGGTTGGCTGAACGGCGATGGTTTTAAATCCGGCGTCCTGAAGATCGGCAAGGGTGCCGAGCAGGTTTTTTATGCGGTAGAAATAGTCCGGGACTGCTGGGTGGGCCTTGCGGTAATCGAGATCTGCTGCACGGCCGTGCCATTTTTTACGAATGATATTGGAGGTGAAGGCCATCTTCACCGGGGTCTGTGGATATTGTGTCTCGACATCTCGCACGATCGCCAGCAGGGCATCGACAGCCGATGGATAGGTGGTGCCGAAGGCGGCGATGACGATTGCAGTTTTTTCTGAAGTTTTATTCATCGCATGGATATTCGTGTAAGGCAAAAGCAGTACGGTCAGGCAGATCAGTAAGCGGCAAGCTATCATATTGGCCTCATTAGGGTGTCAAGTTCAAGCATGGAGAATAAAAAAGCCCGCAGGCTGCATAAATACAGGCTGCGGGCTTCGTCCGTTTTGGAAGCTCTGTCTGTGTTTCCAGCCTCCCTTAAGCCCGGGGAGTTGTGCTGGGTTTCTGGCCGGCAGGTCTTCTGGCTTGCGTATCGTCCCTTAAGGCCGCCTTCCCGGAGATATCCAGTGACGAGAAGTCGGTTTGCGACTTCGTGTGGCCTTGTAGTCCACGCTCACAGCGGCGGGTCCGCGGGGGAGTTACACCCCTCTTCCCTGGGAGCCTGGCGAGCTTAACTGGAACCTGCTGCGAAATCGGCTGCTCGGCCCATATCTACGAGAATTTTCGACAAATAGCCCGGCTATTTTCTCTCAAATTCCCATAAATCTGATCACGAACATCCAATCTCTCGCTACGGTTCGTTAAGCTCGTTATGCTCCTTGACCGGTCAGTTTGTTGTTGAGTTGAACTTATACGGCAGCCTGCTTCGGGCTGTCAATGTTACTCAGCCTGCGGCATCGGTACCAACTGGATCTGAATACGGCGGTTGGAGGCTTTCCCCTCGACGGTTTCATTGTCAGAGATCGGGCGGTACTCACTGTAGCCAGCGGCAATCAGGCGCTCACCCGGTAACCCAACGTCATCCTGTAATACGTGGACGACGCTGTTGGCGCGTGCGGTGGAAAGTTCCCAATTGGTCGGGTAGGTCTCTTTGAGGCGGCTGCTGATCTGAACATTGTCGGTGTGGCCTTCAACGAGCAAGGCTTTGTCCGGGAATTTCGACATGATATCGCCGAGGCTGCGCAACACTTTTTTCCCTTCAACGCGGACCTCGGTTTTACCGGAATCAAACAGAATCTTGTTCGGCAGGTTGACCGACAGCTGTCCCTTGAGATTGGTGATAGTCAATTCACCGCGCTGAATTTCCTGCTCCAGGGCGCCGACCAGTTGATCATAGGTGCTTTTCAGTTTGGCCACTTTTTCTGCGCGGACCTTGCGCTCAGTCTCGATCTGTTCTGCAAGGAGAGCATTCTCTTTCTGGAGTTGATCAATACTGGACAGGAGCTGACTGTTGTTCTGGCTCAGATCTTCAAGTTGCTGCTGCATCTGTACTTTGCGGCTGCTGAAGGTTTGCTGTTGGCGATCTGTGTCTGCGCGATCACTCAGTAGAGTCTGTTGCAACTCAGAGTTTTTCCTGAGCATGTCTATCAGTTTGGCGTTGAGTTCTGATGCCCCGGTTTCAAGCTCTTGCTTCTGTCCTTTAAGCGTATCGATTCGAGTTTTGGCAGCATCGAGATTTTGTGCCAGTTGAACTGCTTCGTTGGCCTTCTGGTCGAAGGTTCCCTGGCTGACGCAGCCGGCCGACAGGGAGGCAATCAGGGCAATCGTGATGAGATAGGCAAATTTTTGCATCGTCTGCTCCATAGATTGAGTCATGAAAACAAGTTACTATTGTTCACACAAGTGCTCGAAATGTAAAGAGGATTCAACGAACTTGAATGAGGGAATTTCAGTTGCGGGCCTTGGGGGGCTGTGTTATAAAAAAGAAACTATAAATGAGAAACTGTCCTGTAAAATTATGGGCTTGCGGAGTCATTCATGTTTGAGATTCAAAGAATTATAGAGACCGCCTTGCAGGAAGATATCGGCCTTGGTGATATAACCACCGAAGTGACGATTGCTCCAGAAACCATGGCGCGTGCTGAGCTGGTTGCCAAGGAAGACTTTATTCTGTCTGGAATTGATGTTGCCGGTCGGGTCTTTCAGACAGTTAATCCTGCGGTCGATTTCGAAAAGTTATTGCAGGATGGTTGCAAGGTACGCAAGGGTGAAGTCCTGGCTTGGTTACGGGGTCCAGCGGCCAGTTTGCTGCAAGGAGAGCGTGTTGCTCTGAATCTGATGCAAAGGATGAGTGCCATCGCCAGTCTTACCAACCGTTATGTCGCTGCCGTAGCGGAGACCAAGGCGGTGATCGTCGATACTAGAAAAACAGTACCCGGGTTGCGGGTTCTGGATAAGTATTCGGTGCGTATGGGGGGTGGTCGAAATCACCGGATTGGTCTGTTTGACGGTGTGTTGATCAAGGAGAACCACGTTGCTGCTGCCGGTGGAATCGGTGCGGCGATAACACGCGCACGTCAGAAGTTGCCACATACTCTGAAAATTGAAATTGAAACGCGTAACTTTGATGAAGTCGAGCAGGCACTGGCTGCCGGTGCCGACATCATTATGCTCGACAATATGAGCTTTGAAGAGATGCGTCAGGCCGTAGCATTGATTGATGGGCGAGCTCTGGTTGAGGCTTCCGGAGGAGTCAATCTCGAAACGGTCGCGGATATTGCTGCCACCGGGGTCGATATCATCTCCGTAGGAGCCTTGACCCATTCGATCAATGCTGCTGACATTTCCATGTTGTTTGATTGAAACTCCCACTTCTTCAGGTGGGAGTAGTTGTGTTTGTCATTGATTTTATCTGGAGTCGATTTGACCACACGTGAACGGATCATCAGCCTGTTTAGAAGCCGTCCCGGTGAATATATTCCCGGACAAAAGATCTGCAGCGTCTTACAGGTGTCTCGAGCTGCGGTCTGGAAACAGGTTGAGCAATTACGCGATCTTGGCTTTGAAATCGAAGCCAGTCGCGCCCGTGGTTACCGCCTGCTTGAATCACCCGATCTTCTGTTACCCACCGATATAGGCTCCGACCTCAATACCCTGCTGGTCGGGCGACAAATCCACTGTCAAAAAGAGACCACTTCGACCAATCAGCTTGCGCAAAAGATGGCTGCTGAGGGGGCGTCCGAGGGTCTGGTCGTCTTGGCCGAAACGCAAACGGCTGGCCGCGGCCGCATGGGACGACGCTGGGAGTCGCCCGCCGGGGTTAATGTCTACTGCTCTATCCTGCTCAAACCACAGATTCCACCACGGCAGGCGCCGCAATTGACTTTTCTCTCGGCAGTTGCCACTGCTGAAGTTCTCACGGAACTCTATGGTATAGATGCCAGAGTCAAATGGCCCAATGACATTCTGGTTGGGGGGCGCAAAATTGCGGGCCTGCTCAATGAACTCAGTGCTGAGACCGAGCAGATTCACGCTCTGGTGCTGGGGATTGGTATCAATGTCAATATGACTGCAGCTCAGTTTCCTGACGAACTACGTTATCCGGCGACCTCAGTAAGAATCGAAACCGATGAGCTTCATCTGCGGTTACCGCTGGTCAGGTTGCTGATTCAGAGAATCGATTTTCTTTACGCGGAATTCCTTGAAGAGGGTTTTGCTCCCTTGCGCAGACGTTGGGAAGCTCTTTTCGATCTGCTCGATCGTCAGGTCGAAGTTGATCTCGGTCAGCGAACAATCTCAGGTGTGGTCGGCGGGTTAGAGCCTGATGGCGCACTTAAATTGTTTTTGCCGGACGGCAGTGTTGAGCGTGTTGTGGCGGGGGATGTCAGGCCCATAGGCCGGTGAGGTGTGAATCGCGAGGCGCGAGGCGTGAGGCGCGAAAAAAACTTGAGCTTCGCGTTTGCGCATCGAGTATTGACGGAGAATGTAATGCTTCTGGTAATTGATGTTGGTAACAGTAATACGGTGCTTGGTGTTTACCGCGAAGATAAATTGCTGCGCGACTGGCGTATTGCGACCGATAAAGATCGCACTGTCGACGAATACGCAATTTTGGTGCTTAACCTGTTTGAGCTTGCGCAGATGAAGTTTGAACAGCTCTCCGCTGTGATCATCTCCTGTGTCGTGCCGCCGATGTTGAACAGTCTGGAGACCCTCTGTCGCAAGTATTTTAAACTTGTCCCGCTGGTAGTTGGTCCCGGAGTCAAGACCGGGATGCCTATACAGTATGACAATCCGAAAGAGGTCGGTGCTGATCGGATAGTCAATGCCGTCGCTGCTTTCGAGCGCTGGCAATGTGGGATGATAATCGTCGACTTCGGGACTGCGACGACCTTTGATGTCATCTCTTCCTCTGGCGAGTATCAAGGGGGTGCAATCGCCCCAGGTGTAGGTATCTCTGCTGAGGCGCTGTTTGCTCGTGCCAGCAAGCTACCGCGCGTTGAATTCAGTCGACCAGCTCAGGTCGTCGCTAAAAATACCGTCAGTAGCATGCAGTCTGGAATATTTTACGGTTATGTCGGGCTGGTCGAGGGGATCGTCACGCGCATTCAAGAGGAGGTTGGGCAACCTCTCAAGGTTATTGCGACGGGTGGGCTGGCGGCATCGATTGCTGAGGCAAGTGCTATGATTGACAGTGTTGAGCCTTTTTTGACCCTCGAAGGTTTGCGGATAATTTATCAGCGCAACTGCTGATAAATTATCCTGATTGATCTCTTTTGTAGAAAAAATCTAACGGATTGAAGTGACTCTTTCCTGAGTGTTGGTCCACGCTAGCAGTCGACATCAGGATCCCCTTTATTGTTGCAAAGGAGCGAGCATGGGCAAATATGATACGACGACGTTGAGAAACTTTGGCATTGTTGCACACAACAGTGCCGGTAAAACCTCCTTGGTCGAGGCGATGCTTTTTAATACCGGGATGAACAAAAAACTCGGCAAGGTGACTGAAGGCTCATCCTCTATGGATTTCGAGGAAGAGGAGATCAAGCGTGGCATGACGCTGGGGGCCAGTCTTAATCATTGTGTCTGGGACGGTCATAATTTGAATATTGTCGATACGCCCGGAGTCAGTAACTTTCTGCATGATACTCGTCGTTGTTTGCGCGTGCTTGGTGGCGCGGTTGTGATCGTCTCGGCTATCTCCGGGGTTAAATCTCAGACGCGCAAGATCTGGGAATGGTGCGACAAGTTCGAGGTTCCGCGGATCGCCTTTGTGAATAAAATGGATCGCGAACGTGCTGACTTTTTAAAAGCCGTTGATGATATGGAAAAATCATTGGGTGCCCGTAGCGCTATCGTTACCATGCCGATCGGAGCCGAAGAGAATTTTCGGGGCACGATCGATCTGGTCAGGATGAAGGCCCGACTCTATGAATTTGATGAGACCGGTACCTATGAAGAGGTCGATATCCCGGCAGAGCTACTTGACGAAGCGCAACGTCTACGTGCGCAACTGGTTGAAACCGTCGCTGAAGCTGATGATGTTTTGATGGAAAAATACCTCGAGGATGAAGATCTCAGCGAAGCTGAGCTTTTGAGCGGTCTGCGTGAGGGGACCCTGACCGGCGTCTTTACACCGGTTTTCTGTGGAAGCGCCCTGGCAAATGTCGGTGTGCGTCAGTTGCTCGATTATGTCGTTGCCTGTCTACCATCACCTGTCGACAAAGGGACTCAAATCGGTACCGTCCCAGACAAGGATGAGATAGCCGAGCGTCAACCGAGTGAAGATGAGCCCTTCTCAGGGATGGTTTTTAAGACAATCAACGATCCCTATGCCGGTAAGCTTAGTATGGTAAGGGTCTATTCCGGGACTCTGCTGCCTGACAGCAATGTGCTCAATCCGAACCGTGATGAAAAGGAACGGGTCGGGCATATCTTTATGATGGCCGGTAAAGAACAGCAGGATGTGAAATCTGCAGTGGCTGGCGATATTGTCGCCCTGCCGAAACTGAAATACACGGCAACCGGTGATACTCTCTGTGATATCCAGAAGCCGATCATTTATGAGCCTCTTGTCCCTCTGAAGCCGATTATCTCCTTCGCAATTGAACCTGTTAAAAAAGGGGATGAAGATAAAATTTACACCGGTTTGCAAAAATTGATGGAAGAAGACCCGACCTTGCGTGTGATCCGGGAAGAAGAAACCCATGAGATGGTTCTCGCCGGAATGGGGCAGGTTCATCTTGAGGTCGCGGTTGAACGTCTTAAACGTAAATATGGTGTAAATGTCATTTTGAGGGAACCGAAAGTCCCTTATCGTGAGACGATTCGTGCCAGTGCTGAAGTTCAGGGGAAACACAAGAAACAATCTGGCGGACGTGGTCAATTTGGTGATGTCTGGATTAAGGTTGAGCCTATGCCACGGGGTGGTGGCTTCGAATTTGTCGACAAGGTGGTTGGCGGATCGGTGCCGCGAAACTATATCCATGCGGTTGAAAAAGGTGTAGTTGAGGCATTGAGGTCTGGTCCATTAACTTCCAGTCAGTTGGTTGATCTGAGGGTCACTCTTTATGATGGCTCACATCATTCGGTCGATTCATCTGAGATGGCTTTTAAAATAGCCGGTTCTATCGCTGTTAAAAAGGCCATGGAAAGTTGTAAGCCGATACTGCTTGAGCCGATTATGAGTATGGAAATCACGGTTCCGGATGAATGTATGGGGGATGTGATCGGCGACCTGAACTCACGGCGCGGTAAGGTTAATGGTGTAGAGCCACAGGCGAATGCTCAAACTATTCGTGCCGAGGTGCCAATGTCTGAGGTGCTGCGTTATGCGCCAGAGCTGCGCTCAATGACTTCTGATCGCGGGATGTTTTCAATGGAATTTGACAAGTATGAAGATGTGCCGTCTCATCAGACGGCTAAAATATTAGCTGATATTGGAAACGACTGAATTGCCGTATCACCTGTTGAATCAGGGGGCGCGAACTAATATTCAGAGTCGTTTACTATTAAAAGGAGACGTTGCATGAATGATGGAGGGCTAGAGCCGGAGTCTGAAGATTTTGTTGACGTTCCGGCAGGGAATGTCGGGAAAGAGATTCAGTCGAAAAAAGGGGGAGGTTCGCGGCTTCTTATTCTTTTATTAATTGTAGTTGGGGCGGCTGGCGCAGGTTTTTATCTATTTGGACAAGAGTTGTTTGTTCCAGATCCGCCCGTTGCGCAGCTGAAGTCAAAAAAGCCTGGCAAGATAAAAGTACCCATTCGGCCTCAACCTGCGGAATCCTCTGAAGGTGTAAAAGAAGAGGTTGTGTCACTGGAAAAGGTTGCAGCTGTTGTTACACCTCCTGTCGCTGAAAAAGTCACCCCGCCAGCAGTACCAAATTTTGCTCTGACGGCAGGCAGCTTTCTGTACAGAAATAGTCTAAATCAGACGAGGGCTTTAATAGAAAAGCTGGGTTATAAGGTGGATTCGAGCCAAAGTATGGAGTCGCATGAAGTTACCCGTCTGCTGGTTGGATTGTATGGCAGGCCATTAGCCGATAAGCGCCTGGCAGAAGTGAAAAGAATTTCTGATGGGGCTTTTATCGCCGCTGAGGAGGGGAAATTTGCCGTCTATGCCGGATCCTTTCTCTCTCTTGATAAGGCGCGGCGCCTGGCTGATATGCTTTACCAGGAGGGAGTTAGAGTTGACGAACGTCAGGTGAAGGTCGACTTGCCGCGCACAACTCTTCGTTTTGGCGAGTTTGTAGACCGTTCCGAAGCTCAGAAACTTATGAAGAAGCTGGAAAAACTGGGCGTGAAAAAACTTCAAATTGTTCCGTTTCAATAGATCCATTTTATCCCGGTAGGGGGGAGCCAAAGGTTGTTTTAGATTGAGTGATCACGAAGAAAAAAATATCAAGTTCAAGGTGCCCAGCGACGTAGCCAAGATTATGAAGCAATGGGGTGGCCATAGCGTTAAGCTTGCTGCCGCTCGTGGCGCTCTGCCGATGTCTGGGCCAAACCTGGTAACAGTGCTGTTTATTTTCTACTATGGTGAAGATAAAGAACTGAAGGCTGAAGCGCTTAATACCTTGAAGGATTTATCTCCAGGTATCCTCAAATCCGTTTGTATCAAGGCCGATATTCACCCTGAAATTCTCGACCTCCTTGCGCGTCTTCATTTTACTGATATGCGAGTAATGGAACCTCTTTTGACCAACCGTATGGTTGGACTTAAGACTCTTCATTTTGTTGCGGAACATGCCTCTGGTGATGTCCTCGACCTGTTGGCCAGCAATGATATCGCCATACGGCAAGATAAATCGCTTCGAATTTTGATTATCAACAATCCGCACGTCGATAAAGTTACGAAAATTCGATTAGGGTGGAAAGAAGAGATCGCAAGCCCTGCTCCTGAGAAGGTTGTAGAACCGGTCGAGGAAAAAACTTTACGGGCTGATAAAAAAAAGGCGCCGTTGGAAGATGAGGAAGAGTTTGATATTTCAACGCTGTCGAAATATCAACAATTACTCGATATGCCGGTCGCTGAAAAAATCAAAATGGGCCTGACTGGTGATAAAGAATGGCGGTCTCTTCTGATCCGTGAAGCAAACAAGTTGATCAGTTCTGCGGTCTTGAAAAACCCACGCATCAGTGAAGCTGAAGTGCTGATGGTTGCAAAAAATCGCGCTACTAGTGATGATTTGATTCGAATCATTCTTCTTAATCGTGAATGGGTCAAAAACTATGATATGAAAAAAGCATTGATTGTGCATCCGCGTACCCCGCTGCAAAATGCAATGCGATTTATGACTTTTTTGACTGACAAAGATATTAAAGAACTGGCCAAGAGCCGCAATGTCACGCAGGCGATTGTTAATAATGCTCGTCGAATGATGATGACTAAAAAGTACTGAAGTAACGTCGTGGAGAGCATAAATTATGAGCAGTGAAGGATTCACTATTGGTGTATTGACCCTTTCAGACAAAGGTTCGCGTGGTGAACGTGAGGATGTTAGTGGTGTTTTGGTTGGTGAAATGGTTCGGTCGCTTGGTTTGGTAGCTCGCTATCAGATCATCCCCGATGATGTTGAAACGATCGTTTTGACTCTTTGTCGCTGGTCTGATGAGGTTGGGCTTGATCTGATCATAACTACCGGCGGAACCGGGTTGACTCCGCGTGATGTCACCCCACAAGCGACAGCCAGGGTTTTGGATTATGAAATCCCCGGCATGGCTGAGGCGATGCGGGCAGCTAGCCTGAAAAAGACACCGCATGCCATGTTGTCACGTGCCCTTGTCGGGGTCCGTTCAAATTCGTTAATTGTTAACCTTCCGGGCAGTCCCAAGGCTGCCAAAGAAAACCTTGAAGTCCTGATGCCAGCATTAGCCCACGCTTTGGCAAAACTCAAGGGCGACCCCTCAGACTGTGCGATCAGCGAGGAGCCTGTTAAGCTGTAAAGTATCCCTTCTTTTACCGAGGTGCAGGCTGTAGGTTGTGAAGAATTTTCTTGTTTAAGGAACGTAGATGGATTTTCCGTTATTGACAGGGCTGGAATATCAAACGACAATTCTTCTTAAGCTGTTGCTTGCCGCTTTTCTCGGCGCACTAGTTGGCTTGGAGCGTGAGATCCATGGACGTCCTGCCGGATTCCGTACTCATCTTCTTGTAACTGTGGGTGCTTGTTTGATGACCGTGATATCTGAACACTATTTCATCAAATTTAATTCTTTCGATAGTAGTTCTGCTCTTCGCCTTGATCCTGGTCGTGTAACTGCACAAATTGTAACGGGTATCGGTTTTCTGGGTGCAGGAGTCATCCTTAAAGACGGCCAAACTGTCCGTGGTTTGACAACCGCAGCCTGCCTCTGGGTCGCTGCGGGCATTGGTATGGCGATCGGTGTTGGTCTCTATCTTCCCGGTATTGTAGTAACCCTCCTTAGTTTACTCAGTTTACTGGTTCTCAAGCGTTTTGAACGTTTTTTCAGGCGAGATCGGTACCGTACGCTGATCATCAACGCCGCCGAAGGTTCGCTTTCGCGCAAGGAGTTGATTGCGATTCTGGATGAACATGGATTGCGCATGGTCGATTTTTCTATGGATCGTGATTGTGTGAATGGTGAAGTTCGTTTTGATATTGTTGTCGTTCAGCCCGAAGATGTTCCAGGTGAAGAGTTAGCCAATACTATCGCCGAGTTAGATCAAGTGAATCGGGTTCGTTTTCGCTAGGAGACTGTCTGACTATCCGGGTTGATGACGATTTTCTCTGCTCCTATGAATAAAGAGGACATAAGCTGTAAACATTAAAAGAATCAGTCTTTAAGGACAGGAATAGCCGTACAAGCCATTTTTACCGGAGGTTTTTTTATGATTTCGTCCTCATCCCCATCTGGCCCCAAAGATTTGTATAAGGTACTTCTTGTTGATGATGTTGAGTTGTTTCTCGAGATGGAAAAGACCTTTTTTCACCGTGATCAATTTAAAATATTTACTACAAATAACGGTGATGACGCACTTCGGTTGGCCAGGAAAGAGAAGCCTGATCTGGTTTTTCTCGATATGTATCTTTCAGGGCTTAATGGGGACGATGTTTGCCGTCAACTCAAAGTTGGTACTGATACTGCCCACATCCCTGTGATTATGGTTATTCAACAAGGGAATGAGTCAGATCTCGTTGCCTGTAAGGCTGTTTGTTGTGACGATATCCTCTATAAACCGGTGAGACGGGAAGATTTTTTACGCGCCAGCCGTGAACAGCTATCTTTACTGGAGCGCCGGACGCCACGCTTTGTGACGAGGTTGTTGGTTCATTATGGTCTGCGTGATGAGAGACTGTTTCAGCAGTATACGGTCAATGTCGGTGCTGGGGGACTATTCCTGGCAACAGAGGCGCATCTTTCTATTGATACGTGGTTAAACCTTCAGATCGAATTGCCGGACGGGCAAAGCCCTGTGTGTTGTCATGGTCGGGTCGCTTGGATTAATCATCCTGATTGGATCAAAAAACCGCAACTTCCTCACGGAATGGGTGTTGAATTCATCGATATCACTGATGACCAGCAACAGCGTATCACTCAACATCTAGCGCAGGCTTGATCGATTAATGAAAGTACGATGAATCACCTGGCATATGTTGTTAAGACCTTGATAGAGAGCGCAATGTATCCTCTGCGGAAACAAGTAGATCAGTGAGAATGTTAGTCAGTGTTTTATTTCTGAAAAGTGTCATCATCATTGATGGCTCCCTGAGCAGTCATGATCATGGCGTTTAGATGGTTCATTTGTACAATTTGTTGTTTTCCCCTTAAGAAGTGTTACAGACCGTATGTAGATGTTCTGTCGATAACCTGTTGGATTAAATGTCGGGCCGCGCAGCGTAAGCTGTACGGCTTTTTATATATATCGCACGAGTTTCGTTCTGTTGAAAGGGAGGCTATCGAACTGTAAATAGCTAATTCTGAGCGCTTTTTTTATGAAGTTTCACTGAGCGTAATGGTCGATTGTTTTCTGTTGCATTGTTTTCCTGCTTTGGTTTATTGCTCTGGGGATAACTTGTAAAGTACTGAAATAACAAGGTAAAGGTAAACATTTATTGCTTTTCTGCGTTAATATACTGCACACTGTACACAGTTTCTGTGGATAGCTTTGTGTAAAAAGAGGTAGGGGTGAGGTCGGCTTCAATCGCTATAAGGGATCTAGCCTTTTGCCTAAAAAATACGCAGCACTGTAGGGTGAAATATTCCCTTTTTGGTGCACAGTTTAGTTTGGCAAATACAGACAACTGTGGCTGGCGAAAGTCACCATGAAATACGTTATCCGAACGATATTTTTTAACTTTTCAAGATAGGTTGCCAAATGAGAGATACTTTTCACTGCACCATGGGGGATTTGCTTGAATCGATCGCAGGACGTTATCCTGAACAGGATGCGCTGGTTTACCCTGAGCGTGGGCTACGTTATAGCTGGCGTGATTTCGATTGTGAAACCGACCTCATTGCGCGCGGTTTGATGAGTATGGGAATCGCTAAGGGTGATCATGTTGCGATCTGGGCCTCGAATGTTCCCGAGTGGGTGGTGCTGCAATTTGCCACGGCCAAGATTGGGGCGGTGCTGGTAACGATCAACACTAGTTATCAGTCTGCAGAGCTTGAGTACATTCTCAAACAATCGGATACCACGACCCTGTTTATGGTCGGAGAATTCAAGGGCACCGATTATCTTGAAATTGTCCGGCGGGTGATCCCTGACCTGCAGCAGGGAAAGGTGGAGGTCGACAATCTTCCCTGTCTGCAACGAGTTGTTTTTCTCGGTGATAACTGTCCGCAAGATCTGTTTCCTTACGCACGTCTTAAGGACCTCGCGACGCAGACAGAGATCTCTGCTCTGACTCTGCGCAAGTCGTCACTCGATGAAGATGAAGTTATCAACATGCAGTACACTTCGGGAACCACCGGTTTCCCCAAGGGGGTGATGCTGACCCATCACAATGTCATCAATAACGGCTTTAATATCGGAAAGTGCATGGATTTTACCAGTGATGACCGACTGTGTATTCCGGTGCCCTTTTTTCACTGTTTCGGTTGCGTCCTCGGAGTTATGGCTTGCGTGACCCATGGTGCGGCGATGATTCCGGTGGAAGTATTCGATCCATTAGAGGTTCTGAAAAGTATTGAAGCCGAACGCTGTACCGCAGTCCATGGTGTGCCGACGATGTTTATCGCCGAGTTGGAGCATCCCGAATTTTTCAGTTTTGATCTCAGTTCGCTCCGCACCGGGATCATGGCCGGGTCCCCCTGTCCCACCGAGGTGATGCGTAAGGTTATCGATGATATGAATTGTTCGGAAATTACCATTGCCTATGGGCAGACCGAAGCTTCGCCGGTGATCACCCAGACCCGCACCCAGGACCCCCTTGAGTTGCGCGTGGCGAGTGTTGGACGGGCACTCCCCGATGTCGAGGTGAAAATAGTCGACATCGAATCGGGCGAGACCTTGCCGTATAGCGAACAGGGCGAACTTTGTACGCGCGGTTATCTGGTGATGAAGGGGTATTACCAGATGCCCGAGGCGACTGCCTGTGCAATTGATAACGATGGCTGGCTGCACACAGGCGATCTGGCGGTGATGGATGAGCAAGGCTATTGCAAAATAACCGGGCGAATCAAGAACATGATTATCCGTGGTGGCGAGAACATCTACCCGCGTGAGATCGAAGAGTTCCTCTATCGTCATCCGAAGATCTCCGATGTGCAGGTTTACGGTGTGCCGGACACCAAGTATGGCGAGCAGGTGATGGCTGCGATCAAGCTCAAAGAAGGAGAGAGTTGCACTGCCGATGAGATTCGTGATTTTTGTCAGGGGGAGATCGCTCGCTACAAGGTTCCACGCTATGTGAAGTTTGTCGACAGCTATCCGATGACTGCCAGTGGCAAGGTTCAGATCTTCAAACTACGTGAGCAGGCGATTGTTGATCTTAAGCTGCTCACCTGTAATTAATTTTTTAAAGAAGGAGAAGCGGTGAGAATTACACCAAGACTTGAACTCGAGCAGCGAATCAGCCGCCTTCAAACTCTGTTGGTTGAACAGGGGATTGATGCTGCAGTGCTTCTTCAGAATGCGGATCTGTTTTATTTCACCGGTTCGATACAGCAAGGTATCTGTTATGTGCCGGCTGCTGGCGATCCGCTTTATCTGGTGCGTAAGGATTTCGGGCGTGCCCGTATGGAATCAGGGATAAAACATATTGTGCCGCTAACGAGCATGCGCGACGTTGCCGGGCAGCTGAAAGAGCATGGCATTGATCTTCCGCAGCGGATCGGGATGGAGCTTGATGTGCTGCCGGTAACATTATTCAATCGCTGGCACAAAGTGCTGGGCGGGGGAGAAACCTGTGATGTCTCACCACTGATCCGCACTGTCAAGGCGATCAAAAGTGACTATGAAATTGCCATAATGAAAGATTGTAGCCTGCTGATGGACAAGATTTATCAGCGCGCTAAAGAGGTGATTCAAGTTGGCAAGACTGATCTTGAAGTGTCGGCTGAGCTGGAATTTTTAGCACGCAAGGAAGGACATCAGGGGATTACTCGTTTTCGTGGTTTTAACTCCGAACTCTTCTATGGCCATGCCTTCTCAGGAGCCGATGGTGCCGTGCCAGCCTATCTCGACGCCCCGCTTGGCGGCTTGGGACTGAACCCCTCAATTGGACAGGGTGCAAGTTACAAGAAGATCGCTGCCAATGAACCGATCATTGTCGATTTTGTTGCGGCCTTCGATGGTTATATGGTTGATATGACCCGAACCTTCGTCGTCGGCAAACTGCCGGAAAAACTAGCTAAAGCATATAACGACATGCGACTGGTGCAGCAGAAGCTGGCGGAGGTCGCGCGCCCTGGTGTCGCTTGGGGTGAGGTTTATCAACAGTGCTACGATCTGGCCGTGTCATTGGGTTACAAAGATAATTTTATGGGGAATGCCGGAGCGCAGGTCTCTTTTATAGGTCACGGCATCGGGGTTGAGATTGATGAGTACCCCTTTATTGCGCGTGGTTTTAATGATCAGGTTCTCGAAGAGAAGATGTGTTTTGCTTTTGAGCCGAAAGCTGTTTTTGCTGGAGAGGGTGCGGTCGGTATTGAAAACACCTTTTGGGTCGAGGCTGATGGTCTCAGACGGTTGACCTATTCCGATGAGCATTTGGTCGAATTGTAAGGGGAAAGATTACAGGATCAAAGATTTAAGACCGGGAGGCTGTATGGATCAGGATTACTCTGCCGCTGCTGCGATTATCGCCGCTGCTGATGCGTTGATTATTACCGCTGGAGCTGGAATGGGCGTCGACTCGGGGTTGCCCGATTTTCGCGGCGACCAAGGGTTCTGGAAGGCGTATCCGATGTATGAACGGTTGGGACTGAGCTTTATAGATGCTGCCAACCCGCGCCACTTTGAGCGTGATCCGCTTTTCGGCTGGGGATTCTACGGCCATCGCACCAATCTGTATCGGCAAACCGAACCACATAGCGGATTCTCTTTGTTGCTCGACTGGATTGCCAGCTATGAGCTGGACAGTTTTGTCGTCACTTCAAATGTGGATGGACAATTTAAAAAGGCTGGTTTTCCTGCTGACCATCTGCTTGAGGTTCATGGTTCAATCCACCACCTGCAGTGCCTGAGCCCCTGTTGTCATGATATTTGGCAAAATGAAGCCGAATTCACGATTGACCATGCATCGATGCGGGCCGTCAGAGCGCCAGCATGCCCCGCTTGCGGAGGGGTTGCGCGGCCCAATATCTTGATGTTTGGTGATTTCTCCTGGCTGTCTGACCGGACAGCGGCACAAGAGGAAGCTTTCAGGCAGTTCATGGAACAATTCAGAGAAAAAAAGCTGGTGGTGATCGAGATGGGAGCAGGCAGTGCTATTCCAACTATTCGACATTTGAGTGAGAGTCTTGGTTCGCAACAAGGGATCGATGTTATTCGTATCAATCCCCGTGAGCCACAGATTGGTGGGGGTCATTTCAGTTTTAGGGTTGGCGCATTAGAAGGGCTTGAGCGACTTGCGGCTCATCTCTAATTTGTGGGAGGGTTCTTGCCGTAGCACTGTTTAAGGGCTCGTTTAACTCTTGCGCCCAGGCGGATAGGATTGATCGGTTTGGCTATGAAATCGAAATAACCGATTTCAAGGAGTCTGGCTTCTTCTTCGGCAGCAGCTTTGGCTGAGAGTGCAATGATCGGAATGTGTGCGATCTGCTGATTGGCTTTTATATTACGATACATCTCGATACCGTCCATACGCGGCATGACGGTATCGGTAATGACCAGGTGTGGTTTCTCCTGCAGAGTCAGTCGCAGCCCTTCAGCACCGTTACTCGCCTTTAAAACTGTATAGCCCTGTTTCTTTAATGCGGCTTCGACTGCAAGTTGAACCATCTCCTGATCGTCGACAATCAACACCGTCCACCAACGATCCTCTTTAGGGAGTGTTTTTTCGACCACAAGAAGGTGGCGATTGATGGCTGCTTTGATCTCTTCCGGGGTTGTTACACAGGTGACCACCTTGAGTCCGTTGCGAAAGCCGATCTCCTGAGCCGTATCGTGATCAAGTGGGTTTGCCATCGCCAGGTAGAGAGTTTTCTTCTCAATTTTGAGTGGGAAGATGAAGCGGGTCAAGGCTTCTTCTGGGGAGATAAGCTTCAGGATTTCTGGTGGGTAGCTGTAGCGCGCAATCCCTTTAACCTGTCGCACTCCGAATTGTCGGCCGAGAGCAGTTGCGATATCCTCTTCAAGAATAACGTCCATCTCTTCAAGAACCTGTCCCAGGCGTTTGCCCGTTCCACGTTGTTTTTGAAGTGCTTTTTGAAGAGTTTCCGGGGTGAGTAGCCCTGCATCAACCAGAATCTCACCCATTTTCTTGCGATCTGCCATGTTCTTTGTTCTTCCTTCCCCGGATAGCTGACCTGATTTAGGGTGCTAAGACGAGCTTAAAGCGTATATCATGTTAATTTCTTAACTGTTTTGTCAATAACTTAAACAGGAATAGTCCCCCTTTTAAAGATTATATGGGGGTTGGTTTTGTTTAAGGCTGGTGGGGCCTGAATAATTTAAGCCTGTCCATGAAAGAGACTGTTCAGATCTGAATAGTTACTTGATCGATCTTTGAGGGATTTTTCGATTTTACCAATCCGCGCGATAAGGATGCCTTCACACTCTGTTCTTAATTTTGCAGCGGCCATAGTGAGCGCGTTTTTGGCTGCTGGTGAGGATTCAAAATCGAGAGGGGTACATGCCAATTCGCGCCGTTGCGTGAAGAACGTTTGCAATTGTGACAGGTGATTTTCACCAAAGTCGAAAACTTCCGGGACGAGGTTCGAAAAACTTCGTACCCCAATAACATCCTTGCCAATCGCACGGTAGGCATCAAGGACTTCCGGTTCCATATCTATATAGTTCTGTTGTGGCATGTACATTCGTTTCAGGTATTGCAGCACCTTTTCGGTTTTTTTACGGTGTCCACCAATCAGCACTGAAGCACCAACCTCTCCCTTACGAGCTCCTTTGATCCAGGGGGCGCCAGTAATACCGAAATCATTTAGAACCGGGAGTTGCAGCAGGACAGATAGGGTATTGATTGCTAGAGCAAACCCTGCTGATGGACCACCGACATTGTATGAGGCTGACAGGAGTTGGTGGTGGAGACAGTAGCCCTCAAGAAATTCTCCCATAATTTTCGACAGATTGAGTTCTGGAGTTAGTGAGCCGAGATAGTTTTCTACGAGAGTTAATGCCTCACTTGCGCTTTGGTTCGTCATCTGCACCGCCAGATCCAGTTCTGCGGCACCTGCGGCAGTTGAAGAGACAGCTCCGGTTACCAGAATCTTTTGGGGATGAATGCGGTAAATCAGCGATGAGGCGATCGGGAGAATCACACCGGTTGTATCATTTGCTCCGACACCGACGACAAAGCCGACTTGTGGCTCCTCTGAAAGCTCTGTTTCAAGGAATTCATCGAGCTGTTGTTTCCCCTTGCGCAAAGGACTTGCCGCCAATTGCTCGCGGGCATTCTGCAAGTGCCAACTGCTGATCGGAAAGTTTTTTTCTTCCTTGAGCCGCCGCATGCGTTCAATGACCTCTTCAAGGCGTGATAGCAAGGCATCCTCCCCCTGGCGCGCTTTGAGTAGTAGTGCTGACTGGGGCGCTAAGCATTCAACCAGTCCGAGAAGAATTTTGTAGTTGAAACGGACGAAACGCACCTTCTCCTCGTGGTTCTGTTCTGCAACTCTCAAGAGTTCATTGGTCACTTCCATTTCGGTCTTGCGTAGTGTTCTTACCTTTTCGGCGAAGGCGGCGAAGTCAGCCGGTGTTTCGCAAAGGGTGCGGGCCTGTCGTGTGATCTCTGCGGTATCCAGGCCCTCTTCAAGGGGCAGATCACCCATCTCTTTGATAATAATGCGCTGGCTGTCTTCATCTCGCAGGTGGCCGGTGACGTTCAGAACCTTCAGGCGCTTACTGCGGATTAAGGCCGGATCAAGGATGTCGAGTCGGTTGGTGGTCAAAACCGTGAAAACCCGGTTGAGAGGAGATTCACCATCGATTATCGAGAGAAACTTGTTGGTCACCTTGTCATATGGGCTGCCGCCCTGTGGTGAACGACGCGGCGCGACGGCATCCCCTTCATCGAAGAAGACCATTGCTGGTGAAATCATCTTGGCAATGTCATAAACCGCTTCAAGGTTGGCCACCATCCCTTCGAGTGGTCGCATCGGGTCGTTGAGATCAGCAAGGTTGACGGAGATGTCCTGAACATCGTGGTTATCACCCAGCCAGGCTCGCACCATGAAGGTTTTTCCCGATCCTGGCGGTCCGGTCAGGACAACCCCCTTCTCTTCGCTGACGTTGTAGAAAAGGGCATTGTTCGCCATCTCGGAAAATTCATTTTTAATTCCGCCGATATATTCTTGCCAGACGATACTGCGATACATCTGTCCAACCAGACGTTTATACAGAGCGCCATAAGTGTTACGCGCCACCGACTTCAAAGCATCACGCACCAGCAGTTGATCATCGAGACATTTGGAATTGAAACGACCATGTATGCTGATGACCTCAGAGACCAGGCGCCTCACGTATGCCGGGGTGATACGCAGGCTACGTTGGCGGAATATTGGATAGAGTTTGTTGATAGCTTGAGTCAGGTCCTCTTCGTCGAGATGTTCGGGACGCGGATCATCAGGGTGTGACGGGTGCAGTTTGCGCCTCAATTCAAGACAGACGACCTGACGCAGGTTGTGCGGTTTTTCCCAAAATTCATTCAGGTCGATCACCAGGCCGCGTTCAACAAAACGACGATAGATCGCTGGGTCCAGAAGTTCCGGCTGATCGGTGGTGGCGATCATGATGCAATCGCGTTGGCCATGGATAATTTCGTCGATAATAATGTTAGCGGTGTCGACCAGTGAACTTTGTTGCGCCTTGACACTGCTCATTTGGTCGGGTCGTCCGAAAGCACTGTGGGCCTCCTCGAGATGTCGGACTGTCAGTTTGCGCGGGTGGCCCATCGCTTTACGTAGATAGTTGCCTGGTTCTCCGGCCCAGGCGGTCTGGTAGTCATTGGGAGTGATTTCAGCATAGTCAACCTTGATCCCTTCTTCATCAAGTGACGAGAGTGCTGCGCTGATTCTATTGCGAAAGAAATAGCGTACGATTGGCAGTCGCGAAAAGAATCGTAAGCGGTTGCGCTTATTGCGCCGTTCGATACGCATCGCCAGTTCAGGATCGACCTCTTCCAGGCTGCGCCAGATCGGTTGGTTTGCCAAAACCTCTTCACGTTTGGCTTTTAAGTCGATGACCGGTTTGACTTCAGATGAGAAGAACACCTCCTCAATGACCTGTTTGACTGTAGCGCTCTTTCCACTCCCTGAATTGCCGATAACAAGGATTAGCGGCGCGCGTGGGACCTTGGGGTCTTCGCTGTATTTTTTAAGGATATAACTGTGATAGAGGGTTTCAAAAATATCGCGGATTTCGGTGGGCACAAAGGTATCGATCGTTTGACGTTCGAGGAGATAGCAGAGATAGTAAAAATCTTCAGGATCGAGTTCTTTCGTCAGAATTCGGTTCCATGCTGCGCTGGCATCCTGTGATCCGGCAGCTTCGAAACGTTGATGCCAATCGTTAAGTTTGCGTGGATCGCGCAGAAAACTGAAATCGCGCTGCAGGGGCTTGTACAGACGCCGCAGGCGACGGCCTAAACGTTGGGTTAATGAACGGCTTGGGTCGTGTTGGTGCAAGCGCCGCAGAACAAAACGACGAATTTCTGTGCCCCAGCCTTCTGCCAGTTCTTCAATCTGCGCTATTCTCTGCTCTGACAGACTGACGTAGACCGGAGCTCGTGTTTTTCGTATCTGCGGCATTGGGTCCCTTCATTCGTAGTTGCGCAGAGAGTTGTGTTGCGGCACGACTGCCCAACTGAGACTGTAGCGTGTCTGGCGTTGCTGGTAGTGGCGGCAGGGTTATCCCGGTTGCCGAACCACTGTTATTGATTACGAAGGTGTTCTGCCCCTGTTGGTTTTTTTCATAGGCGGCGGCCCATTTTTGCTGGTTGAGAAAATTGAACAGATAGGGGTCGCTTTGGCTGGAGAGGCCAAGCGACTGACGCATCTCCCGGATTGAATCACTGTAGGCGGCGTAGATTTTACGCGTTCGGCTAGCTTCAAGGTCGGCCGCGTAATTTTCTGCTTCGGCAATCAGTTCACGGCGCTTCTTCTCTTCACTGGCAGCAGCCAGTTTGTCTCCATAACTGGTTTCGCGCAGGACAAACGAGACGACGGTGATACCGTACTTATCTTCGAGGTTGAGGCCGCCGATGTTGAGCGGCCGGTCCTTTAAGGTCCGGTAAATCTGTTCTTTGATCCGTTCGCGGTCAGAGATCAGTTCGTTGATCGATTCGCTCTGCATCACATCCTTGACGATGCCGTCAAAATCGTTCTGTAGCAGAGTTTTTGGTGATCGGTTTTCAATCCCCCAGCGTTCCAGATCCCGGATGCGATAAGTCATCATCGCACTGGTCCAGAGCGCAACGTTTCCTTTAGACATGATCCTCTGGGCGTTGGCTGAACTGCCAAGGTGCAGTTCTTGATTCATTAGCGGAACTTCTAGCTCGATTCGGGTGAAAATTGGCAAGCGGCTATGCCAACCAACGTCAGTAACGACGATACGCTCTCCCGAGAGGGTTTCAACAATGATCGCGTAGTTGCGGCGGACTTTGTAAATGGTACGACTGGCGTAAACCAAGGCAATACAACTATAAGAGACAAAGACGATGAGAAGAAGCAGCAGAGCTCTCTTTAGTAGGGTTTTAAGGCGTGCGCGATGGAGCAGGCTCGTCTGGTTATCCTGGTTCATGTCGAACCTCCCTGAAGAAAGGTTGGAAAATTACTTGGATATTTAAATGCTAACACCCTTTTTGTACTTCTGTTTAACGACCCAACCAGAAAACTATTGAAATCATATAAAAAACAGGGGTTTTTCTCATTTTGGCCGATTTTTTTCAATTTGGTCGTTCGGGTGGTGAAAACTGCACTTATCCACTGGAGGATTCTTGCAATTGAACTAGGTGCCGCTAAACTTGAAATTAGTGGAATAAATGGAATCTATTGAAGGTGAAACGTAGAAAAAATGATAGAACAGCTGCAAAGACTTCAGCAAGCATCAGTTGCGCTAGCCGCTACGGTAGAGCCAGAGGCTGCTGAGCAGCTAATGCTGGAAGAATTGCGTCAGCTTTGTAATGCTGATTTCGCGGTGCTGCTGAAGCCGGTAACGACCCAATGTTGGAGCGCAACTCTTTTTCTGCCAGGTAGGGACTTCCCTTCATCAGTACGATCGATGGAAATTAATTGGGGAACAGAGAAGAGAAGGGGGGCATTGAAAACAGTCATTGAACAGGTCGTCCATATACCCAAGGTTCTTTGTTGTCATGATCCAGTCCGTGCTGGAGAATTCGATTTTTCTCATCTACGCGAGCTTGAAATTGAGTATGGTCAGCAGGTTTGTTCAAGCCTGCTATTGCCGCTGTCTATTCATCAAGGACGTCCCAGGCAGATCGTAGAATTGCTTCGTCTGAGTCAGGATCAAGGTGGTGATGGTTTTTCCGTTGAGGAGCAGACACTAGGGGCTGTCTTGTCTCAGCAGGCGTCGTCGGCAATGGCTCGTATGCATAGTCGGCGGGAGCAAAGCGAACTTTTTGAATCTCTTATTCAGTTGATCGGCAGTGCCATCGACGAGAAATCTCCTTTTGCTGCGGATCATTGCCGCCGAGTTCCGGTGCTGACGATGATGTTGACTCGTGCTGTTTCGGCCAGTAGAACTGCGGCTTTTAAAACTGTACAGTTTAGTGATGCCGAATTGTATGAACTGGAGGTTTCAGCCTGGCTTCATGATATTGGAAAGCTCATTACACCGATCCATATTTCCGATAAGGTGACAAAACTTGAACGGACTTTTGATCGTTTCGATCTGGTTCGGACCCGTTTTGAAATTCTCCGCCGTGATATCGAAATTATGCGCTTGCGCGCCGGCGAAAAGTCCGGTGATGTTGAGATCCCAGCCTCGGGGAATGATCTGCAACAGATGCTCGAAGATTTACGTTTTCTTGCTGATTGTAACCGTGGCCGAAATCCCTTGAGTCAACCGGATACCAGTCGAGTTCGTGAAATCTTTGACCGTTATTGCTGGATCGATCGTCAAGGCGAAAAGCGGCCAGTACTTACTGAGGATGAGGCCGAAAACCTGATGGTCGTGCGCGGGACTCTGACAGAAGAAGAGCTCGAAGTGATCAATCATCATGTGGTTTCGACAATCAATATGCTCGATATGCTCCCCTTCCCCGAAGAGTTAGCCAGGGTCCCTGAAATTGCTGGATCACATCATGAGAACTATAATGGGCAGGGCTTTCCTACCGGGTTGAACGGGGCACAGATGCTGATCCAGGCGCGAATCCTGGCTTTTGCGGATCGATTTGAATCGATCAGTGCCAGGAGTCGTCCTTACAAGAAACACAACAGCCTGAATCGGTCGCTGCAAATTCTTCGCGAGATGGTTGATGATGGTCAGATCGACCCTGATCTCTATCGATTGTTTATTGAAGAGAAGCTTTACGAGGCTTATGCTATCGAATTTTTGAGTCGTGATCAGATCGATCCGGTCGATCGAAAGCTATTGCTCGAAGATTTGTAAGGGATCGTGCCTGTTCATACCTCGCACCTCACGTCTCATATTTGTTTATATCCCCACCTCAACGATCGTTGGTTTTAACACCTTGACCAAATCACTCGGATTGATTTCGATCAAAAAACCCCGTTTTCCACCATTGATATAGATCTGATCAAGACTAAGGATCGATTTCTCAACAAAGACAGGTAAGATTTTACGCGTCCCGAAAGGGGAGGTGCCACCGGTCTGGTATCCGGTCTGAACCTCTGCGCTCTTGGGTGTACAGGGGGTGACCTGTTTAGCGCTGATCTGGCGGGCCAGATTTTTCTGAGAGACTTCCATGTCGCCATGCATGAGTACGATCAAGCCTGCGCCTTTATCATCTTCCATCACCAGAGTTTTGATGACCTGGTGTTCATCGACCCGCAGCTCTCTCGCGCTGGTTGAGGTCCCGCCACGTTCTTCGTAGCGGTAAGGACGTGGGATGAAGTCTATCTTGTTCTGGCGTAACTGGCGGATTGCCAGGGTGACGGGGATTTTTTCCTTGGCCATATTGCTACAGCCAACTGAACGGAATCGCGACAATACTGACCGCCGTTAGAGCAACACAACCCCAGCCGAGGGCCTTGAACAGGTTTTCGGTTTTACGCTGGGCGCGGATGCTGGTCGGAATGAACCAGCCGAATGCGGCGCCGGTCACCAGGCCGCCGAGGTGTGCGGCGTTGTCGGCTCCGAGCATCAGTCCGAAAATAAAAGCCATTATCGCCCATTGAAACATGAAGTTGCGTTGCTGGATTGCCTGGGAACCTCCCATGCGGTGGAAGTAGCTGACTGAAAAACCGATCATGCCGAACACTGCTCCTGAAGCGCCGACTACCGGTGACATGGGATGCCAGAAGTAACCGGCAATGGTTGCCACCAGCCCGCAGAGGGTGTAGAGCGTGAAGAGCCGCGGCCAGCCGATTTCGCCTTCGAGCAGTGGGCCGACCTGGTAGAGAACCAGCATGTTAAAACCGATATGCATCAGGCCGCCGTGGGTATAAGCGTAGGTAATACAACGCCACCATTGGTCTTGTTGAATCACCAGTGGCCAGTACTGTCCGCCCCAGTGGAGGAGCAATTGGACTGGCGGGTTTAAGATTGCTTGCATCTGCAGCCCCAGGATAGTGCCGTGCAGTGCCATCAGGGTGAAAAGGGCGAGATTGAGATAAATGAGAAGATGGACCAGTGAATGGCCACGCAGTCGGTTGTGATGAAAGAAAGATTGGAGGGAGAAGTTGCTCAAGGTCGATCCCTTTCTGGTTAGTAAACATGAGTGTTTATTACCCTATCCCAGATTGTACTCATCGGCAATCTTTACTCTTGATGCTAGCTGTTGCTTGAAATCTGTGTTCTAATCCGGCATTCTTCATAAAATGTGTTATTAGTAATTTTCTGACCCGATTCCGGGCGGAAACGGAATAATTCTTCACCAGGAGACAAAATGAACAATAACAATGATCCAAACGTTATCGACATGGAAGAGTTGATGCGTAAAAAAGCGCAGCTGCAAGCGTCCTTTGGCCGCTACAGCCAGATGTTCGGCAAGTTGAAGTTTCTGCCGTTGTTGCTGATTCTGATCTTTATGGTTTTCCGGTTGGCCTTCATCTATGTCGAGCCGAACGAGTATGGCATCAAGATTGTGCGCATCGGCTTCAATAAAGGTGTGCAGAAAGAGGTCTACGGGCCGGGCCTGCACTTCGTGATCCCCGGTATGCAGGAGATGGAGACCATGCCGCGCGATCTTCAGGTGCTGGAGTTGACCAATTATCCGCGCACCGCCTCGCGTTTCGCACGGATTGAACCCGCCGCCCACATCCAGACCTCCGACGGCTTCTATGTCGATGTCGATGTCTCGATTATCTACAAGCTGACCGATCCCTACATGGTCTTTACTACCATCGGTCCCGGACGTCTGTTCGAGGATAACGGCATCATCCCCAAGACCGAACCGGCGCTCAAGGCGACCCTGGGTGAATTGACCACCGAAGAGTTCTATAACAGCCCGATGCGGGTTGCCAAGGCCGAGCGTGCCAAGGCACTGCTCAACTCCGAGCTGCTGGAGAAGGGGATCGTAGTCGAACAGGTGCTGGTGCGTTATTTCCGCTACAGCGACGAGATCCAGAAGAATATCGAAGAGAAGAAGCTCAAGGATCAGCTGGTCTTCAAGAACCAGGCCGAAGGACGGGCGGCGATCGAAGAGGCGGCACTGATGAAGATTATCGAAGAGGGTAAGGTTACCGTTGCCGTCGAACTGGAGGGTGGTCAGGCCTATATCACCAAGCGGATCGCCGAGAAGGATCGCTATGTGCGAACCAAGAATGCTCAAGCCGATCTGCTGGTCTCACTCGCCGAGGCCCAGAAGATCAAACTGAAGAATGCCGCCCTGCAAGGCAAGGGTTCCGACCGCATGGTCGGGCTGAAGATGGCCGATGTTTATAAGGGGCTCGACGTCATCGTGCTGCCGAGTGACGGCAAAAACGGGATCAACCCGCTTGACCTTAATCGCACCCTGCAGATGTTCGATGTACGTCAGGGAGGAAAATAATGAAAAATCTGATTCTGATACTTATTCTGTTGCCGAGTCTGTTTTTGACCGGTTGTGTTTTGAACAGCACCGGCAAGACCGAAGTCGGGGTCCGGACCGTCAAGTTCACCCTGTTCGGCGAAAAAGGGGTCGAAGACAAGATCTATCCCCCCGGTTCGACCACCTTCTTCCTGCCGTTTATCAACGACTGGCATACCTTCGACACCAAGCTGCAGAACCTCGAGATGACCGCTCAGGTACGGCGTGGTGATCGCAACTCGAAAGACGATCTGCTGTTCAAGACCATCGACGGCAATGATATCAGCCTCGATGTGATTATCGCCTACCGGATCGACCCGAAGAAAGCGCCCTTTATCCTGCAGCACGTCGCTTCCAGCGACCGCGAGTTACGTGACAAGGTGGTACGCACCATCGCCCGCAGCAAGCCGCGTGATATCTTCGGCGAACTGGAAACCGAAGAGTTCTACATCACCGCCACCCGCCAGGAGAAGTCTGACCAGGCCAAGGAGAGTCTGCAGAAAATTCTCGGGCCCTACGGGATTATCGTCGAGCGGGTGCTGACCAAGGATTACCGTTTCAACGCCGAGTACCAGAAGGCGATTGAAGATAAGAAGATCGCCGATCAGATGGCCGAAAAGAACAAGTCGGCCCAGCACGCCTCGCTCGAGGAGTATCGTAAAGAGCTCGAAAAAGCGCGGGGTCAGGTCAACGAGATGGTTGCCAAAGCCGACGGCGTTTTTGCCAAGGCCAAGATCGGGGCCGACGCCTACTACGAGCAGCAGAAATTTCTCGCCGACGCGATTCTCGCCGAGGGCAAGGCCGAAGCACAAGGTATCGCGCAGATGAACAAGGCGCTCGCCGGCGCCGGTGGTGAGACCATGGTCAAACTGCGGATCGCCGAGGCGCTGCAGGGCAAGAAGATTCTGCTGCTGCCGATCTCAGGCGGCGGGATGAACCTCAAGACCACCGATATCAACTCCCTGATCAATACCATGGGGATCAAGGCGATGAGTAATCCGCCGCAAAAGGTCATGAAGAAGTAAGCCGTTTTTTCAGATGTTGAGATGACAATGGCCCCACCGAAATGCTTCGGTGGGGCCATTGTTGGTTGCAGTACTAGAATATTGTCCTTATTCAGATCGTTGCAGAAGCAGGGTGCTGAATTCACTGTGCATGCGGTTTTCTAGTATTTCATAACCCAGTTTTTGATAGCGTTGACGCACGTCGAAATTGTATTCCCAGAGAATACCTGAGAGTAAAAGTTTACCGCCGGGGCGGATTCGCCTGGCCAGATCATCGGCGACCAACAACAGAATGTCGCCGTAGATATTGGCTAGCCCGAGGTCAAAAGCGGTCTCTTCCAGCCTGTCGAGGGTGCCATGGCAATGCTCTATCTGTTGATCGATCTGGTTTAAGCGCGCGTTCCGCTGGCAGGATGCGATGGCTTCCTCTTCGATGTCGACACACCAGGCTTTCCCCGCACCCAATAACAATGCGGCAATGCTGAGAATGCCTGTGCCGCTGCCGAGATCGATAATCTTGTCAGTCTTTTTCAGCTTCAGTTGGCTGATAATTTCAAGGCAGTTGAATGTCGTTTCATGCTCACCCGAACCGAAGGCCCCCCTTTCCATCCACAGTGGAACTCTTCCCGCCGGGACCTCTGCCCCGGGGGGCATAACGCTGAGCTGTTTGCCGACAATTAAGGGGCGAAAAGCGGTTCTTACGCCCTGCTTTTCTCCGTGTTTCAGGTCACACACAGATAGTCTTCTCCTTCAGTTAGATTCCTGGCTTGACAGAAATCTTTTATCTTTTGGCGCGCACCCTTGGCTCCGACACAAACCAGAATCAGTTGATTCTCAGTCGGGATCTGCTCCGGGCCGACAACCATAGCGGCATGCAGGGGAGTCCCGATCTTCTTGCGATCGACATCGATCCAACCCGTAACAGCAATCCCTTTGTCGATCAGCAACTTTCGCCACTTTTTCCCTTCCGGGCCGATCCCCCAGATCCAGACGGAATCTTTTTCAGCCAGCAGGCCGCGCGCTAAATAATGGACTTTCCCTTTTCTTAAGGCATCCAGAGAACAACAGTTGGCGGTGCGGGTCATCCGTTCAGGATGGTCTCGCCAGTAGAGCAGGGTCTGGGGGAGCCGCGCAAATTGTGCGCCACTTTCTGCCATGCGCAGCCAGAGATCGTAGTCCTCAGCCCATTCCTGATTCTGATAGCCACCAATTTTCTCGATCATCACTTTGCGAATCATCACGCTCGGATTTGCCAAAGGAGATTCGACAAAGAGGTTATTCTCAATCTCTTCATGGCTGAGAAGTTCGTTCTGCCAGTTCTCATAGGCGAGCATCCCACTCTGAATTCTGGGGCGCGGGAAATGGCGTACCCGAGAGCCCAGAACATCAATTTCTGGATTTTGCTGCATGGCGGCGTATTGCAATTTGAGACGTTCCGGGTGACAGATGTCATCACCATCGAAGCGTGCAATCAGCTCGGCGCGGCATTGTTTGATGCCAAAGTTCAGCGCGTTAACCAGACCGAGAGCCGGGCGTTTGAAGATTCGAATGCGCGCATCATTTTTTGCCTTTTGTTCCAGGATGCTAAAGGTGCCGTCGGTTGAACCGTCATCTATTGCGATCAGTTCCCAGTTCTGAAAGCTTTGCTGCAATACGGAGTCGAGTGCCGCAGAGAGGAACTTTTCTTCATTGCGGACGCTGAGCAGGACTGAAATCTTCGGAACGTTCATAATCCGTTGTGACGCAACAGGAGCAAGAGCAGGGTGTAACTGACAGCAGATACGAGAGTTGAGAGCATGACGATCGAGCCGGCCAGTTCGGCATCGGCTTTCATCTGATGAGCCATGATGTAGGTCGCAGTAGCAGCGGGTGTGCCAGCCAATAATATTCCGATACCGAGATCAACCCCTTGCACTCCGGCTGAGACGAGAATCAGCGTGGTAACAACAGGCATGCCGATTAACTTAAACAGGGTCGCAATACCTGCCGATTGTAGATCCCCTCTCAGGCGTTGTAGCGAGAAGGACCCGCCGATAGCCAGCAGGGCAAGAGGCAGCGTCAGACCCGAGACAATCCCCAAACTCTTTTCGAGAATAATCGGAATAGGCAGGCTGAAGTAGCTACAGAAAATCCCGGCGAAGGAGGCCATGATTAATGGATTCAACATGATCTCGCGCAGCCAGTTTTGAGTCGGGGCAGCGGAGTCATTCTTACGTTGTGGCCAAATTAAGGCAATAATCGCAAAGAGGTTGAGGACCGGGACCAGAAAGCCCATCAGGATACTGGCTCTGGTCAGCCCTGAATCGCCATAAGCATTAAGGCAAATCGCCAATCCGATATAGGCAAGATTCCCCCGAAAACTCCCTTGGCAGAAACTGCCGAGGCTAGGGGCAGAATAACGGCGTATGCTGGCATAGCCGTAGCTGATGAGAAACAAACAGGCAATCGCGAGTGAGGAGCCGAGAACCAGAGGCCCGTTAAAGTAACTGTCGAAATCGGCCTGAGAAATTTTATGGAAAAGCAGGATCGGGAGGAAGACAACATAAACCAGTCGATTGGTTTGTTGGGTGAACTCGTCGTTAAACAGTCCGACACGGCGTAATAAATAGCCGAGGCCTATGACCAGAAAAATTGGAAGAACAATCGTGATTGTTTCAAGAAAAAGGGACATTGGCTCTCCGAAGTAGGCACAGAGAGTAACCCAGTTTTTTTTCAAGGGCCAATAAAAACAGGAGGATACTCTGGGTGTCTGGACAAACTCTAACTCTGAGTGTAGAATATTCCACATCTGCTCAGGCTAGATTAGAAGCCTGAGGTTTGCGTTACCCAAATATCCAGGCAACAGAATTATAAAAGAGGAGCAGACTGCAATCTTATGCTTAATGTTGCCGACCGCCTTAAGAAATCTCACCCGACACGCCAAACCCTGTTACGTCTGCTGATTTTATTTTTGCTCATTGGCGGTATTACTGCGTTGCATTATCTGACCGCCACTGATCGGGCACATGCCCATGATGTATTTCGTCGGCTCTATTCTATTCCGGTTATTTTAGGTGGAATCTGGTTTGGCCTGCGTGGTGGGTTTATTACCGCACTTATCGTTTCGGTGGTGTATGCCCCCCATGTTGTGTTTCAGTGGGGGAGGATTCCCGGATCTCACCCTGAGCAGTACCTAGAAATACTGCTTTTTAATATTATCGGGGTGATTACTGGGTCTTTGGCATCCAAGGAACATCAACAACGCCTGCGTGCCGAAGAATCAGCAGCTCGGCTGGCCGGGAGCTTTGCCAAGTTACGTTCTCAAGCCGACATGATTCTCGAGATTGAAGATCAGCTGCGGCGAGCAGATCGTTTGACGGCGCTCGGTGAGCTCTCTGCCGGGATGGCCCATGAAATCCGCAATCCGCTTGGATCGATTCGGGGGACAGCTGAAATTTTGCGTGATGCCTTTCCTCCTGACCATAAATATGCTGAATTCACGATAATTCTGGTCAAGGAGGTTGATCGTCTCAACCAGGTGCTTGAGGATTTTTTACGTTTCGTCCGCCCTGAACCTTCTGAGCAAGTTCGTTTTCTGCCCGCAGAGACACTGCGTGAAGTGTTGCAGCTAGGCGAGGTTCAGGCGCGCAAGGCGAATGTTAATATTGTGACCGAAATTCAAGACCTGCCAGAGGCCGAAGGGAAGGCTGGACAGTTCAAGCAGGTCTTTCTGAACTTGATCCTGAATGCGGTGCAGGCGATGACAGACGGGGGGCAGTTGCATGTTATTGCAGAGGCCTGTGATGACTGGGTGACTTGTCGCTTTATCGATAATGGACCGGGGATTCCCAAAGAGAATCTTGAACGGATATTTAATCCATTTTTCACGACGAAACAGGAAGGAACAGGCCTTGGTTTAGCAATTACCAGCCGGATTGTCGAAAACGCCGGAGGACGAATCAAGGTTGAAAGTGAAGTAGGACAAGGAACAACATTTACTTTGAAATTGAGACTTGCCACGCTTGCAGGAGAAGATAATGAATAAACAGATTCTAGTCATCGATGACGATGTTTCCTTACGCAGGGTTATTGAGTTCACTCTTGAGCAGGCGGGATATACTATTCTGTCGGCAGGAACAGGGGATGAAGGGCTTGCGCTCTTTCAACGCCACCGCCCACCGCTGGTCATTACCGATGTGCAGATGCCCGGGATGAATGGTTATGAGGTCCTGGAGAAGATCAAGGCTCTTGAATCTGACACCCTTGTTATGATGATCACGGCATTCAGTTCGGTGGAGAATGCTGTTGAAGCAATCAAGTTGGGCGCTTACGATTATGTGACCAAACCCTTTAGCCGGGACCAGTTAGTGCTGGCGGTAGCCAAGGCGTTTGAATACCGCGGGCTGCGCCGTGAAAATTTGCAGTTAAAAACCGCACTGGAAGGTAAGGGTGGCCACGAGATTATCGGTAATTCTGCATCAATGAAACGTTTGCTTCAGCGGGTTGAAAAGGTGGCATCCAGTCAGGTTTCTGTGCTGTTAAGCGGTGAAAGCGGCACCGGCAAGGAAGTTGTTGCGCGGGCATTACATCGGGGTTCTGAATGTGCCAATGGGCCTTTTGTCGCGGTAAACTGTGCGGCGATCCCCAAAGATTTGATTGAGAGTGAACTTTTTGGCCATATTAAAGGTTCTTTTACCGGTGCGATCAAGGATCGCCAGGGGAAATTTTCTCTGGCAAATGGTGGGACTCTTTTTCTGGATGAGATTGGGGACCTGCCTCTGGAGTTACAGCCCAAACTGTTGCGGGCCTTGCAAGAGCAGGAATTTGAACCGGTCGGCGGCGTGACCGAATCGGTCGAAGTTCGGGTTGTCGCTGCAACTAATCGTGATCTTGAAGTGGAGATGGAAGAAGGGCGGTTTCGTGAGGATCTTTACTACCGCCTAGCAGTGGTTCCATTGCAATTGCCGCCGCTACGTGAGCGTGATGGAGATATCCCGTTGTTGCTCGATTATTTTATGCGCAAGCATGAAGCCAGCGCGACCGTGGTGATCGACAAAGAGGTTATCGACAAGCTTAAAAAATACGGTTGGCCGGGGAATGTTCGTGAAATGGAGAATGTTGTCGAGCAGATGTTGATTTTGCGTCAGGATGATCGTTTGAGAATTGATGACTTGCCAGTGCGGATCAGTCGTAAGCACTCTGCAGTGAACGGCGTTCTCAACTTGCCTGATGAAGGCTATTCGCTTGAAGATCTTGAACGGGAGGCCGTGACTCAGGCTTTACAGAGGTGTGGCTGGAATAAATCCAAAGCTGCAGAATTCCTGAGAATCCCTCGTCATACATTACTCTACAGGTTGGAGAAATATGACATTCATCAAAACTAGTTCAATTCTTTTATTTCTGGTCGTTTTATCCACGTTTTCAGCCGTTTCTGCTGCAGAACGTGAAACCCCAATCGTTAAGGCTGTTGCGCGAGTTCGTCAGGCGGTGGTTAATATCCGTACCGAGCAGATCGTCCGCCGCAACAACACACCTTTCGGTTTTGGTGATTCCTTCTTTGAACAATTCTTTAGGGATATGCTCCCCCCCGCAAGTATGACCAATCAGTCTCTAGGCTCGGGAGTGATTATCGATCCCGCAGGGTATGTGCTGACCAACGCCCATGTTGTCGCCAAAGCCTCGCGGATCTTTGTCGCTCTTCCCGATCGCAACGATGAGATTGAAGCGGAACTTATCGGTGTTGATGAGCGTCTTGATCTGGCGGTACTGCAGATTAAAGAGAAGGGGGAATGGCCTTATATCACGCCAGCGCGTTCAGACGATCTGATGCTGGGTGAGACTGTGATTGCGATCGGTAACCCCTTGGGGCTAGGCCATTCAATTACTACCGGAATTATCAGCTCGGTTGCGCGGCGCATTGAACTGGAGAATGGCGTTTCCTCGGTTTTTATCCAGTCGGATGCCTTAATCAATCCCGGAAACTCCGGTGGGCCTTTGATCAACATCAATGGTGAATTGATCGGGATAAATACTGCGATTGCCAGACAGGCACAGGGGATCGGTTTTTCAATCCCCAGCGATATTGCTAAACGTGTGCTCAACGAATTGATCGAGCATGGGCAGGTGCGGCCACTCTATCTTGGGATTGTCTCCGGGGACGTTGGTGATTCATTTGTGCCTCGGGACGGAATGCGCGGGGTTGTGATCGTCGATTTCCTTGACGATTCGCCGGTGCAAAAAGCCGGACTAAGGGTCGCTGATGTGATTCAGGCTGTCAACGGAGTTGCTGTTGCCGGGATTAATGAATTGAATGCTCAACTTGCAACCTATCCCCCTGACAGTACGATGACGTTGCAGATACTGCGGGGTTTGAAAAAAATAGATTACGAAGTTAAGTTGGTCCTCTTGTCCGATGAATATCTGATGGCCTATACTCGTCGTACCTTTGGTTTCGAATATGAAGTTGACCGCGGTGGTTTGTTGGTCACCTCTGTTAAAAAGATCTCTCCTGCTGCTCAGGCTGGTATCGAGCCTGGCGACCGGGTGGTAGAGATTGCGCGCCGTAAAGTTGGCAACCCTGACAACTTTCGACGTTTGATGGCGGCCCTGATCGGTCGTGAACCTTTAAGTTTTCTTGTTGTGCGTGATAAACGTGGCTATCTGCTGCAGTTGCCTCAAGATTGAGGATAGTTCTGGATGAAAAGCCTTCTGCTGCTACTGTTGGTCAGCCTCCCTGCTCTGACATTTGCTGGTTCTGAGCGTCCTCAGGACGCCCCCCGCGTCGTCGCGGCTGGTAGCGTCGCCCCTGACTTTACCCTTGAAAATATGCAGGGCGAGAAAGTCAGCCTGTCACAATATCGTGGTAAAGTTGTCATCGTTAACTTCTGGGCAACCTGGTGTCCGCCTTGTCGTACTGAAATGCCTTCGATGGAGGTGTTACACGAGACCTTCAAGGATGACGGTCTCGTACTGTTGGCGATAAATGTCGAGCAGAGCGGCGCGAAGGTCGTATCTGAATT
>JAJRQB010000044.1 GCA_024280485.1 Deltaproteobacteria bacterium | reverse complement strand
ATCCCAGAGCCCTTGCCACTTTTCTTCAATCTCACTAGAGATATACTGATTTTCCATAATTCCTCCGCGACGATAACGTCCGGGTCAAAATATCATTCTGCAGATACACGAAAACCGGCACAAGCCGGCATCATGTCAGGGCGTCCAGAAGTTTACCAGCACCCAAATCAACGATCAGAAACGCGAAAACTATTTTGCGCGATAGGTAATCCGTCCGCGTGTCAAGTCGTAAGGTGATAGCTCGACAGTCACTCGGTCACCTGGCAGAATACGGATGTAGTATTTGCGCATTTTCCCTGATATATGAGCCAGTACAACATGGTCATTATCGAGCTTGACGCGAAACATCGCGTTCGGCAGTGGTTCGACAACCACACCTTCTACCTCAATTGCTTCTTCTTTAGCCAAGATTTCCTCCTGAAATACTAAGTAGCCACAACCTGGCTACAGTCTCTACGGTTTTGAGCGTCTTATGTCATGAACAAAAAAAACTGTCAAGTTCAAGGCAAATCAGATTCCAAGCATCTTTCTGGCAACTTCAAGAATTCGCGCAGTCTGAATCGGCTTGGTTATGTACTCATTTGCTCCAAGTGCTAGAGCTCGATCACGATCCTCAGTCGCTCCTTCAGTGGTAATGACAACGACGGGCACCTCTCTGTACTGAGGATCATTACGGATCAAACTCACCAACTTAAGGCCATCCATGATCGGCATATTAATATCAGTCACCACCAGATCAAACTTCTGTGCTGATAGTTTTTTCAACCCACCGACACCATCACCCGCCTCCTCGATGTGTAGATTTCTAATTCGTTTGAGAGCAAAAACTATCAATTGCCGCATGGTTGGAGAATCTTCAACAACCAGAACTTTGTACTCTGACATGCCAGCCTTCCTCCTGCTGAACCTTGATAAGATGCTATTTCAAGTGTAATAAACTAATCCATAGATTATACTTGTCCCAGAAAACCCTGCCTGAGATTGATGCGTCCAACATTTTCACGTCTTAAGACCGCAGTACAAATTGCCATAGCGGCGTGATTTCCGAGTAAGTTAAAGATTTCCTCATCTATCTCTGTAAATTCGCTCTTCTGTGCCAACAGGCGATAGACAGCGAGAACGCCGATCACGTCATCATCGACCGTCAGAGGGATAACAGCTTTCACCTCAGTGTCGCCTAATGTCTTCAATTCATCAACACCCGCAATCCAGTTCTGACCTTCGTTGAGCGCCGTTGCGATGTGCACATCGCTGTTTTGAACAGAGGCAATCTGCGGCTCACCAGTTTCATTGATGATCGGCTGAAACAACTGCTCATTTTCATCACATAACAACAACGTAAATTGCTCGGCGCCAACCAAGTTCAACAAAATCTCTTCAATAATGCGTAAAATTTCACTGACCTCGAAGGTCGAGTGCAGCTGATATGTCGTAATGTAGAGATTTGCCAGCAGGTTATTTTCAGCCTCTATTTCAGCATAACGATTGGAAAAATCAAGGTTCTCCTGTTCAACGGATCTGATTTTGTCGAGAATTTCCTGTTTTTCAGTTTCTGCTCTCTGTAAACTCTCCTTGAGCAATTGCAATTCAACATTCGGTGTCTCTGATCGATATTGTTGTTCGACCTCAAGCACTCGAAAACGAAGGCGCTCATTCTCTTTAAGAAGGTCTTGTGTAAACTCAGTCCCTTTCTTAAAGACCTGCAGAAACTCTTCGGCGCGTGAATGTATACCAGCAGAATCTTTGTTATCTGTCAAAATATTCTCCAGCAACTGGCCCGTCAATAGTGATTTACAAACAGGCTGGAACCCCTACGAACAAAAGCACACTACCCTAACAGGAATGCATAAAAAAAACTATAAGAAGCTGTTATTACTAACAACAGCGCAAAATTTCGTCTCGAAGGCCTGCAAGAGGAACAACTTGGCCGACACAGCCCGTTGCCACGGCCTCCTTCGGCATCCCATAGACAACACAGGATTCTTCTGCTTCAGCAATAACTCGCCCGCCAAACTTCTTGATTGCACGAGTTCCTGCCGCACCATCATTTCCCATCCCGGTCAAAATCAAACCAAGGACTTCCGGTCCATAGACAACGGCCGCCGATTCAAACAAAACATCAACAGAAGGGGTATATATCTGCTTATCCGGCGGTGTCACAATCTGAATTTTAACTTCTCCAGAAACTCTGCTAAACACCATATTTCGCCCACCGGGACAGATATATACGTGCCCAGAGCGCACAACATCACCATGAACAGCCTCAGTCACATTGAAAACTGAGTGGTCATTAAGTCGATCGGCAAAGCTACGCGTAAATCCCGGGGGCATATGTTGAGAAACGGCAAAGCCTAATGCAGGTGGCACATTAAAGCTTGAAAAAAAATGGTGTAAGGCAGGTGGCCCGCCCGTTGAAGCACCAACGACAACGACTCGTGGAGAATGCGACCTGGGGTGACTGTAGTGAATTGTTGAACACTCTGACTTCAGATCGTCTTCGATGAAGGATTTATGTAGTCGAAACTGGCCCGGGCTACAGGTTGCAAAATCTCTAACTTTTCGTGCAAGATCATCCTCAATCGAATAAAATTCAGAGCTAATTGGTCGCGATGGTTTGGCAACAAAATCGATGGCACCAAGTTCGAGAGCTCTAAACACATCTCCTTCACCACTCTGCGCTGAAATGACAATCACGGGTGTTGGGCAGCTTTGCATAATCAGTCGCAACATGCTGAAGCCGCCCATTTTGGGCATTTCAAGATCCAATGTAATTAAGTCAGGCTTCAACTCAAGAGTTTTGCGTAGACCAATTTCACCATCTGAAGCGTAACCAACAATCTCTACCTCAGAAATTCTTTCGAGCATCTTCCCAAGAGAAACACGGTTAAAAGCTGAATCATCAATGACTAGTACCCTGATCAGGCGCCGCATCAGAGGTCTCCCTCTATCAAGTGTGCAGTGTCAGGTTTCTGATAAAGCATATCATGGGTAAAGTGGCGTAATTTAAACGCAGTACTGACATTCATCAACGATTCTGAATGCCCGAGCAATAAGTACCCGCCTGGACTCAAGCGATCATGAAGTGTACGAATAACACGCTTTTTTGCTTCGAGATCAAAATAGATAATAACGTTGCGGCAAAAGATCGCATCCATTTCGCCAAGTAGCGCAACCCGATTATCATCAAAAAAGTTAAGATGACTAATCGACACCAAATCTTTAACTTGACTGACGATCTGCCACTTGTCATCAATTGGATTGAAGTAACGCTGTAGATATTTATCCTCTGTTGCACGGAATGAATTTTTTCCATAAATTCCGTCGCGTGCGATTTTCAAGACCTTTTGGCTGATGTCAGTTCCAATAATTTCAATTGTCCAGCCACAGAGCAAAGGGCTTTCGAGCAATAGCATTGCAAGAGTATATGGCTCTTCACCACTGGAACAGCCTGCACTCCAGATGCGCAAAGACTTCTCCCCCCTTCCAGCCTTAGCTCGTACGAGCTCGGGGATGACCTCTTGCGTAAATGCACGAAGCTGAAAATCCTCACGAAAAAAATAAGTTTCATTCGTTGTCAAAAGATCTATGGCACAGGCAAGTTCCTGCTCATGATTCTGTCCGTATCGCAGCTGATAATAATAATCACGAAAGCAATTCAAGCGAAGCTCGGCAAGCCGCTTATTGAGGCGTTTTTCCAGAAGATACTTCGATTCATCGCTAAAGAAGAGGCCACAGTACTGATGAATAAAATCCCGCAACAGACGGAACTCCTCCATGTCGAGCGGGATATCAGCACTGAAAATAAACATCTAGCCGTCCTGACTATCGGTACGCAACCAACCGGACAACACGGATTCAATCACCTGGCGTACAAGTCCCTCAGTTTCAACAGCTAATCTTTTCTCAAACAACTCGGGGACTTCACTCAGATGGCTTTGAGCAAGAGATCTCACCGCATGCAGACGAACATCCCAGTGAGAATGATTTAGGAGGGTAGAACCAAAAACGCCAATCCAGTCTTTACCAGCAGATCGTGAAAGTAAGTTGATAGCGACCTTAACTACCTCCTCGTCAGGGTGAGTCAAGGCATGTTCCAGAGAACTCTGACACTGCCCAGGCATAACAATCACTGAGCTTTCAAGAGCAGCAATAACAACCAGACCAACCGGATCAGCGAGCCCTTGCTTTAAGAGACTACTAACATCATCCCCCGAAAACGACTCTAATGTCCGCATCACGGCAGACCGGACCCAGATGTCAGCGTCTGCTGCTGCAAGGGTTAGTGGAGGAAGCGCCTTATTTTGTGAACATAAGCCAAGGACGCCTACAGCAAGGCGCCGTACCTCAGCAGATTCATCAGTCAGGGCCAGAGTCAACCCAGAGACAACAATTTCAGTATGATGCCCACTAAGGGCCCTAATCGCCTCGCAACGAACATTAGCTGAAGAATCCTTAAAAGCCTTTAGCAATAAAGTCTCAATGGAGTCATCTTCAATCAAACCAAGAATTCGCACCCCACGCATCCGTTTACTGACTTCATTATTCACAAGCAAAGGAGAAACTCGGTTCAAAACGATATTTTTGTGCCGTTTAGCAAAAACTGCGATTGCAACGGCTGCAGCATCCTGAATCTCAACAACTTGATCATTTAGAAGTCTCATCAATGGTTCGAGTTGCTCCTCCCCACCCAAGACACCGAGGGCTTTCGATGCGGCGTGCCGCAATTGAGGATCAACAGAGCTTGACGCCTCAATCGACAACGAAAGAGCCTGACTAAAGCCAAGTTCTCCTCCAATGAACACCAGATAGAGCGCCTGAAACAGATCAGACGCGTCAAAAGTATTGATTAAACGAGTAAAGGGGCCTTCTCCAAGTTCTGCAAAAGCATTCAACGTCTGTGATTGCAGACCCTCTACGGACATACAGTTAAGCAGTTGCGATAAATCGCGTTCCGAAGCGGCTGTGCCATAAAGTGTAATAGCGGCCTCTTTCAGATGCGGTTTATCTCCAGAGATTATCTGTTCAAGAAACGAAGCTATCGGGTCGACGTCAACAACCGCCAACGTATCTTTAATTGTGGATATTTCTTGAGAACGCAATCTGTCAAGCGCACAAAGGGCTGCTTCACGAACTTGACGCATGGGATCGGTCAATCCGCCAACCAGAGAAGGGATCACCTCAGGCCCACCAATTGCTGCAAAACAGTCAAACAACGCCTTACGTAACAATCGATCATCCAGATAAAGGAAAAGTCGATCTGTCGGGATTGCCCCTCCTATCTGCCCCAAAGACTGTAGAATTGTAAATTTGAGCCCTGGGTCTGGATCAGACATCAGTTCAAGAAGGGGCTCCACTGCGGCCTCAAACCTTAATTTACCAAGAGTTTCAACGGCAGCGTAACGAACATTGATATCAGCATCTTCGAGAGAAGAAATCAGGACTGGAGCACAGCGAAGGTCGCCAATTTCACCTAGAATATCGATTACAAATTTACGAACCTCAACATCTGGTTTTAAAATTTCATGATGTAAATCGGTCACAGCCTGCGCCCCAAGCCAAATCAAAATTTCGATAGCAGCATTGCGCACGCCAGCATTTCCAGAATGATGTAGAAGTTCAATCAGATCAGGGATAAACTTTTCGGGAAAATCAAGAAGATAAAATGTCTCTACCGCAACTTTTCTAACACGCCAATCCGAGTCTCCCAAACAGACGGTAAATAGCTCCATCGAGGGTTCAGTCAACCCGGACAGTTGCTTTGTTGCAGCAATCCGTATTTCGCAGTCGGGTGACCCTAACTGACGGTGAAGCAACTGCGCTTTTTCATTCATGCGCAGTCTCTCCCTTTGTGCGCAACTCTTTCTCACGCACTGTTGCAAATTGCATAAGTGCAGAGAGTAAATAATCTTCCCGATCCAGTTCGACCTGAGGAATGCGGCAGGCTAACATCCTGCGACCTTCTTCCAGTTCTGCAGTCAAGCGCACTTCAAGATCTCGAAATTCAATACCTAAATCTATCTGCTCCTGATGATATAAAGCGATATCTGCAATCAGCAAGCGAGCAAGTTCCTCTGCCTGTTGTTTCGTCCCTGCACTAACAGGAAGCGGTCGCTCTTCACCCCCATCCTTAATCGCTGAAAAAGGTCTGCTTTTCAGTGCCAACTCAGGCAACAGGTCATGCAGTAATGGAATCAGACGATCAGAGAGATGATGCAACTCAAGGTAACCATTTGCACCATAAAGCGATGAGGGTGTACGCTTATACGCCGTACGATTGTAAACAGACGGAAGCAGAATAATTTTTATCGGATCACCGCTACGATGGATCTCTTCAATTAACTGAAAAGGAAAGGTTCCGGGGAGAGCTACATCCAGGAGTAGCACAGAGAAACTCTGACGATCGAGAAGTTTTCTAGCCATCGCAGCATCGCTGCATGTAAGAATTTCACCAACATCCTGCCTGCAAATATCCAAAACAGTTCGACAGACCTCAGGTTCACCATGGGCTACAAGAATTTTATTAGTTTGGGGAACCGCGCAGGAGAAAATGTGTCCACAATTTCGACAGGTCAGGGAAAGGTTTTTACCTGCATACTTTGCAGCGTTGATACGCAGTTTTTTGTGACACTGGGAGCAAGCAATAATCATTGGGGCTCAGTCTTTCGTTTCACCTTCGAGTGCCTGTTGCTGGATACGTTCAGCGTCGATACATTGGTCACTTGAGAGAATTTTTCGCAAGTCGATCAACAACAAAATAGTTCCTTTATGTCGACAAACCCCAGGAAAAAAATCACTGTCAGAACCTGCCATATAATAGGGCGCAGGCTGAATCTCATCACGAGTAAACGTTGCAACTTCGCTGACTTCGTCAACGACCAGACCAATAATTCGGCCATCAACTGCGCAAATCACAATTCTTTCGCGAGGTTCAGAGATCGGTGTAAAGCCGAAACGGCGACGCAGATCGACTACAGGAATTACCGTCTTGCGCAGGGTAATAACTCCATCTACATAGATCGGTGCATGCGGAACCTGTACAATTTGGAGAGGTCTGATGATTTCACGAATGCCCATGATATCAAGTGCATAAAAAGCTGGCCCCACACGCAGGCAGGCCAGCTTAATCTCGTCATTAGCTGCCCCCTCTTGAACCGGTGGCAATGATTTCATAGTCAACGATTTTTGCCAACGAGCTGTTCGATAATATCGATGACCATCGCAGATTTAAATGGTTTGGTAATATAATGATCCGCTCCTACCTCTTCGCCACGAGCAAGATCTTCTGGGGTTTTCTTGGCAGTCAAAAGAACTACAGGAATGTTTTTGGTGGCCGGATCATTTTTTAACCTCTCACACACCTCAAAACCATCCATTTTGGGTAGCATGACATCAAGGAGAATGAGATCCGGAATCTCTTCGTTTACCGCTTCCAAAGCAGCTAAACCGGTGGTCACCCCCTGAACAAGATAGCCTTTGGTTGTAAGCAGAATACTTTCAAGCTTCAACAGACTTTCTTCATCTTCTACGATCAATACTTTCTTTTGCATTTGAGTGTCACCCTCCAAGCTCTATTGCCAGCAACCTGCTGCTGACAACTCTGTTAATTCAATCGAGTGAAGCAGGCTCAGGTCCTGACTCTCTCTTCAATTTCTATGGCCTTCTCTGGACGTAACTGAATCAACATTCTCCCCTGCTTACGTCCAATCCCTTGAATAAAAGTAGCCGCAGGATTGTCTCCAACCAACTGAGGTTTTTCTATTTCTTCAACTGACAACCGAACAACCTGTGAAATACTATCAACCAACAAACCGACCCGCTGCTCTTTCCCATCACAAACCACAATCCGCTGAGAATCGAGGTCGCAATGGTTTATTTCATGTTTGAGCCCAAGACGACTTTTCAGATCAACGACCGGAATAATCTCACCACGTAAAGTAATAATTCCACAAATGTAGTGAGGAACGTGCGGTAGTTCAGTCAAGTTTCGCGGCTTAATCAGCTCAGAAACCACCTCTAGATCGAGTGCATATTCTTCTTCCCCAAGATAAAAACTTAACCATTGCACTTGCGCTACGTCTTCATCTCCTCCCGAGTCTAACCGCCCTTGAGAATACTCTTCCTCTGTTGCAAACTGCTCAGTACCGATCTCATCCCAGAATCGACCTTCATCAGGTAACTTCACAAAAAGATCCTGAAGATCTTCCCCCCCAGAGGGCAAAGCGTCAGTTGCCGTTAAAGCCTCTAGTTTTTCTGAGTTTTGAGCCCGTGCCTTTTTGCGGATATCAGCCAGATCCATTATTCAACCTGAAGCATTGCTATGTAAGGACAAGATGACAGCTAACCGCCAGATTATAACAGAAGAACTTAACAAAAGAATAAAAAAACACTCAAATCCCAGTTAACTCGGCAACCACCTCGGCAACAATAAGAGAATCGATCTGTAACTGCTCTCTCCCAAAGGCTTCCAGCAATGCCAAGGAGGCAGCCTGGTTGATACGCCGTGGTACTCCACCTGAGAATCTGTGCAGTTCCGCTATCGCATCATCCAGAAAGATATCAGCAGCCCCTCCAGCACAATGTACTCTATGCCGTAGATAAGCTGCGGTCTCATCCTGGCTGAGCGGGCCAACATTAAACTGCAGACCGATTCGTTGTCGCAAGGGTTCATAAACAGGATGGGCCAAGCGTTGCCTTAATTCTGGCTGACCGATGAAAATAATTGATATCAAATTTCCATCATCGAGTTGGAAATTAGTCAGCAGACGAATCTCCTCAAAAGTGTCGCGATGCGGAATAAGATGCGCTTCATCAATAATCAGAACAGGCAAACGCCCCTTTTGAAACAAGTCAAAGAGAACTTGCTCGATCTGTTCAAGCAGACCGAGTCGATCAGAGGCTGGTAAAGCAACACCAAAGTTTATCGCTAAACTATAAAGAAACTCAAGCGGACTAAGACGCGGATTAGTCAGAAGTGCAACCTTCGCAGTGTCTCCAAGCTCATCGATCAAGGCCCTGGAAAGAGTTGTCTTTCCACAGCCGATATCACCCGTTAGTAGAATCATTTCTCGCTCTTCTACAGCGAACATCAGGCGTGCAAGGGCTTCTCTATGACTTCGGGATTGATAGAGATAAAGTGGGTCAGGGGTCTTGCTGAAGGGACGCTCTTTCAGCTTGAAGAATTCTTTATACATGCAGGCTAGTATCTCCCCGCAATGAGTCTGTAATCAAACTGCTGACATCAAGGACCAAAACTGTCCTCTGATTCCCGAGATCAGCAGCGCCGGCAACCCCTTTCACGAAAGAGAGGGCTCGCCCTAAAGACTTTATGACAACATCCTGCTGTCCACGCAGTTCTTCCACAACAATACCGATCCGGCGACCAGCAAACCCGGCAACGACAACAAATTCACCCAATGTGCTTGTATTTTCATCCAGATTGAATAATTTATTCAAGCGCAGTAACGGCAAAGTCTGACGACGAAGCTCTATCACCTCTTGCCCCTCTATTGTCTGGACCATGTCCGGCTCAAGCAATAGAGTTTCAAGAACAGAAGTTAGTGGAATTGCGTAATCTCTGCCTTGGATATGGACGACCAGAGCCTTGATGATTGCCAAAGTAATCGGCAATGTCAAACTGATCTCTGTCCCCTGCCCATAGGTGCTTTCGACATCAATAATACCAGACAGGGCAGAGATATTGCTTTTAACAACATCCATCCCGACACCACGACCGGAATACTCAGTGACATCATCACGGGTTGAAAACCCAGGGTGAAAAAGAAGTCCAAACAAATCCTGACGGGAAAAGTGATCCCCTGGACCAATCAACCCCTTTTCGAGTCCTTTCTGTCTCAATACCTCCGGATTGATCCCTCTTCCATCATCTGATATCTCAAGGACCACATGATTGCCACGCTGAGTTGCACGTAGTTCGATACAACCAACTTCAGGCTTCCCGGTAGTGAGTCGTTCTGAAGGATTCTCAATCCCATGATCGAGTGCATTGCGAATAATGTGCATTAGTGGATCAGCCAACTCTTCCGCAATCAATTTGTCAAATTCAGTCTCAGCCCCAAATGTCTTCAACTCAACTTTCTTGCCTAATTCCTGGGCCATGCGACGAACAATCCGCCCCATTTTGTCGAACAATTGGCGCACTGGAACCATGCGCACATCCATAACGGCCTTCTGAAGTTCCGAGAGTCTACGCTCCAGAGAATGAACTGCTTTTGCAAGATCTCGAGACTGTGAAAACCCCGCCTCTGACAGATCCATTGCAACTTGCGCAATACTCCCCTTCACGAGTCCAAGCTCGCCAACAATGTTCATCAGGGTGTCAAGTTTGCTAATATCAACCCGAACTGAGTGGCTGACAGAACGCAAAGAAGTATCTTCACTTGTCGGATGAGGAGGTGGTCCCTGCCCTGGATTTATTGCAGGCTCGAAAGACTCCGGCTTGAGTCCGGCGGTAGCGGCCTCAGAGATCACTTCGAAGCAACAATCGTTCAAGTTGGGGCGGTCAGTCAGGATTTCAAGAGGTAGATTACAAGCAAAAAGGATTCTAAAAGCCAAACGGTTCGGGTCATCATTTGCTACTCCCGGCAAGGTACTAACTACCTCTCCGGCATGTTTGAGTTCGCTTATAACATCAGAGAGATCAGTATCGAAACTGTCAATAGGAAACGTAACGCTGGCCAACAGCAAAAGCCTCCCCTGAGATAGATTTTCCTGCAAACGATGCTCTTCGTATTCTGTCAGAACATTTAACAATGAAGGGTCAAGATTGAGGGTTTTGAGTGAAACTGCAGGGTTTTTATTTGGTCCAGCCAATAAGTCTTCTATTCGTTGGACATACGGACCAATGTCGATGGTGAAGTCCGGGTTGCCAGCCTTACCACGCACTATCTTCCCAACCCCCTCTATTGTTTCAAAGAGAAGATCAAGAAGAATTCCGTTTAACGAAACTTTACCGAGGCGCAACTTATCGAGCAAAGTCTCAAGATGGTGGGCCAGTTCAGCAATATCATTAAAACCGAACATTCCTGACAGCCCCTTCACTGAGTGGGCATCACGGAAAATACCGTTAATCAGATCAGGGTTAACTTCACCATTTTCTATCCCCTCGCCAAGTTCCGCGAGATCCTGACTCAATTTTTCGAGCAGTTCTTCTGCTTCAGCGAGAAATTCATCAACTGCCTGTTGTGAACCCATGACTGCTCCAGATCAGTAAAGCAGCTTAAGAACAAGTTGCTGTAATTCTTCAGGTCGAAAAGGTTTAATCAGGTATGCATCAGCACCAAGAGCCAAACCCTTTTCTCGATCCCGCTCACTCCCTTCAGTGCTAATAATGATCACAGGCATCTGTTGATAAAGAGGATTACTGCGACAAAAATTGAGCAGTTCCAAGCCATTAATATCTGGCATATTAATGTCGGTGATGATCAGATCAACTTTTTCTCTGGGCAGCGCACGCAGGGCCTCAAAGCCATTACAAGCCTCAACAACTTCACAACACTCCATTGCTTCGAGAGTTGAGATGATCAACCCACGCATCGCGGCGGAATCTTCTGTTACCAGAATTTTCTTCAAAACATCACTCCCGCAGCAGATAAGTTCCACAATAAATGGCAATATATATTATCAGCTAAAATTTCGAACTCTCCCGTTCAAGAAGAACCTTTTCCATTGCCATTCCCGCCTGCGAGAGGAAAATTTCAAATGTTTCTACATTCCCGACAGGTATCAATGCAGGAAGATTATCGCCATAGATGATCGCCACAACTTTCCCTTCGCTGACCAGGGGTCCAATAAATATTTCAGCAGGCTCAACGTCTCCAAGGCAGGACAACAATTTCCTGTCCGAATCACAGGAACCAAGAACTCCCTTTGCTGCTGTCTTCTGATGAAGGACCTGTGCAAATAACGAATCCGCATCGACACTAAGGCGTAACTTGCGCACCATTTTGTCGGCATTCTCGGTCGTAGTATCTAATCCAAACTGGCCAATTCCAATAATCTCGGAACCTTTGACATTGAAGATAACGGCCCGGTTCAAGAGTTCACTGGCAAATCTCAGGGTCAACAGAATAACACCACCGCTCAACAACGGGTTGGCCAATTCCTGCAACATCCCTTTAAGCAAGTAGAGCCCGGGTGACCCTTCAAACGGAGGATCATGCCGCTGCATCGTTGCGTCAAACTCATCAATCAAATCCTTACCGAGATCTTGACCCTCGGCCTCGTAGCGCGGCCTGCCTCCGGTGTGTCCGGTGGGAGCTACATAGCGATCAACTTCGAGCAGCAGATTTTTAAGCGCTTCAACACCGCGCTTCTCACGAATTTCAATTTTTTTTGGCTTCCGTAATACTGCGATGCCACCCAGTTCCTTCGCCCTTCTTTCAGCCTCAGCATTAGGATGATCTGTCATCATCATCATCGGCAGGTCGGGATACTTATCGGCCACGATCTCCATGACTTCTAGCCCACCCAAAATTCCATGTCCATCAAGCCGTGGCATGATCAAATCGATCAAGAGTGCAGGCCGCTGTCCTAGTTTGACTCTGGCACTACAGGCCTCAATCAGCACAGAGGTTAAAGCGAAAACCTCAACTTCAAACCCCGCCCTCACAAAGGCTTTTTGAAGTACTGAACGTGTCGGGCCATCATCATCAATTATAAAAAGGGGTGTAGCTTCGGTTGAAACTGTCGAAGAAGAATGATCAGAACAATGAACCTCGGCGAGAGAAAAATCAGTCCCTAACGGATCTTCCATATCTGCCAAAATTAGTCGCCCCTCTGAAACGAGGCGGCGACCTTCGGCAACTAACCATTGAGGATTTAATCCCTGCTCAAGCCTGAACTCATGTGAATTTAATCGAGTAGAACCTTCAGTGTCATGTTCATCAAGTTGAAAATCAAAAGTTCCCTCTTGCCAACAGAAGAAACTGTAAACAGTTCGTTCGATCTGCGCCTTGATGATTGCTTGTATTTTTTCAAAAGAAATCTTGTAATTAGAGATTAAGAGTGAGCTCAAGGAGCGGTGTGCGCCCTTTTTCTGCTCAGCTACGGCCTGATCAAGAGTCTCTTGATCCAGCAACTTATATCTGAGCATAATCTCGCTCATACTAGGTTTGAACTGGCTGGAGTCAGCGTACACGACCTGACCGTCGATAAAAGCTATAGTCCCTTCTCGCTGACCATTCGCCAGCAAGAGTACTCCAGATTTTTGGCTGAGGCTGACAATTTGCAGAATATCGCCAAGGCCCAGATCCTCAAGGTTACCGACCAAACTCATTGAACAATTACCCTCGATTCAAATCAAACAAACAGAACCTGCTGATAAGATTAACTTAAAATAGCGAAGATGCGAGCAACAGTTAAGATTATTATTGTATTCTCATTTTTTGTCACGCCCACGAAATTTCAGGCGAATCGGAACACCTTCATACCCAAAGGCTTCACGCAAAGAGTTTTGTAAGTAGCGCTCGTATGAGAAGTGGATATCCTCAGGACTATTGGTAAAAATCGTGAAAGTAGGAGGCCGCACTGTTGTCTGAGTGGCATAATAAAGTTTTATCCTACGCCCCTTAGATAAAGGTGGCGGATGGCGAACAACAGTCTCAGCTAGAACAGAGTTCAATTCAGAAGTGGTAATTTTTCGGTTGAACTCGCCAAATACACGCGCAACACACGGCATGATCTTATCAGTACGCTGCCCGGTCAGAGCTGAAACAAAAAGAACTGGAGCAAAAGGGAGATACTTAAAGCGACGGCGAACCTCCTCAAGATAACGTTTCATGGTGTTGGTATCTTTTTCAGGTAAATCCCATTTATTGACTACCAGAATCAATGCTCGACCCTTCTCATATGCATAACCAGCCACGGAAAGATCCTGATCTGTCACGCCCTCTTCGGCATCGATAATCATCAGCACGACATGGGCTCTGTCCATCGCTTTAAGGGCCTGAACAGCGCTATATTTTTCGAGAGTCTGGCTGACCTTCCCCTTGCGTCTGATTCCAGCCGTATCGATTAAAACATAACGTTGCCCCCTATAATCAAAAGGGGTGTCCACACTATCACGCGTTGTCCCGGCAGTCGGGTTAGCCACAACTCGCTCAAAACCAAGGAGACGGTTGACCAAAGAAGACTTTCCCACGTTTGGACGACCAATGATCGCCATCCGAACCTCACCCTCAGGATCGGGTTGCTCTGCATGAGGCATCAGTTCGAGCATATCGTCTATCAATTCACCCACCCCACGACCGTGAACCGAGGAGAGAGAATAGACTTGCTCAACACCCAATGAATAAAACTCGGGGACATCTTCTTCCTGCTTATCACCGTCGACCTTATTCGCCACAAAGAATACCGGCTTCTGAGTCTTACGGAGCATCTGAGCAACCTCGATATCCGAGGGGGTCAGTCCATCACGGACATCCATCAACAAGATGACAATGTCGGCCTCTTCGATAGCCAGCTGTGATTGCTCACGCATCTGCGACAACAGACGGTCGGTGCTTGCAGGCTCAAAGCCGCCGGTGTCGATCAGCAGAAAGGGCTTTTCATAACGGGAGACCTCAGCGTAATTGCGATCACGGGTGACCCCGGCAAAATCCTCGACGATCGCTTTACGGTGACCGATAATTCGATTAAAAAGTGTCGACTTGCCGACGTTAGGTCGACCGACGATAGCTACAACAGGGAGCATTAGAAAATATAGTCCTTTATTTCTTTAAATAAATATGATGGCAAAGACATCACTCATAGCCAAGTTCGCGCAACATTCTATCACTCTGGCTCCAATTTTCATCCACCCGGACAAACAACTCCAGAAAGACTCTTGTGCCAAGAAAACGTTCTATTTCAATGCGCGAATCCTTGCCAAGGTCACGAATCATCTGACCACGGTGTCCAACCAGAATGCGTTTGTGGCTTTCACGTTCAACATGGATCATAGCCTGAATAACCACAAGATTCTTTTCCGGCTTCTCGGTGAAAGTTTCAATCTGCACCGCGACTCCGTAAGGTATCTCTTCACGAGTGCGCCGCATAATTTTTTCACGGACCATCTCTGCGACGATAAACCGCTCCGGAAGATCGGTGATCATATCCTCAGGAAAATACCTTGGCCCCGCGCTCAAAAATGGATCGATCTCTTTTAATAACAGTTCGACGCCATTACCAGTTTTTGCCGAAAGAGGAACGACAGCATGAAACTTATGCTTCTGAGAAAACGCCTCTATCAATCTCAACAATTGGGGAGGTTTGACTAGGTCAATCTTGTTAATAACAAGCACTACCGGCACAGAAGATCTCTTTAGGATATTAAGAACATATTCGTCGCCACCACCGGGCAACGAAGTCGCTTCGACCAAAAATAACGCGACTTCGATATCACTACAAGCAGCGATCGCCTGATCAACCATAAAACGATTTAATTTACCCTGAGGCTTATGAATACCTGGAGTATCCATAAATAAAATCTGTCCTGCAGGGACATTATGGATTCCAAGAATCCGATTCCGAGTGGTCTGTGGTTTATTCGATGTTATCGCAATTTTCTGCCCAAGGATTTTGTTCAACAGGGTTGACTTGCCAACGTTAGGCCGACCGACCAGGGTAACAAAACCACTACGAAAAGGCTGCTGTTCAGTCATCAATTATCCTCCAACCCGACAACAAAGCTATGCAGCAATGCCTCGGATGCGGCGTTCTGTTCCGCCTGTTTTTTACTACTACCTTCTCCACAGCCGAGTTCACGGTCATCAAAATTAACCTGAATCGTGAAAATACGTCCGTGATCTGGCCCATCAACCTTGATCAATTGGTATTCGGGAAGACGACCAAAACGTGCCTGCAAATTTTCCTGCAAAGCAGTTTTATAATCTGTTCCATAACGAATATTGGCTGAATCTTCTATGTCTTGTGCAAAAACTTTTTGGACAACTTCACAAGCAGCAAGGAAACCACCTTCTAAAAAGACCGCGCCTATCAATGCCTCAAGAGCATCTGACAACAAACTCGCTTTTGTGCGGCCACCACACTTTTCTTCACCTCGCCCGAGTCGCAGACCTGAACCAAGATTCAGACGCCTGGCTATCTTGGCCAGTCCTTTTTCGCAAACCACTTCAGCTCGGATACGGGTTAATCCTCCCTCGGAGATATCAGGGTAAATCCGGTAAATTCTTTCACTTACAGCCAGTTCAAGTACTGCATCACCCAGAAATTCAAGGCGCTCATTGTGTAATTCATCAGCGCCCTGCTGCTCATTACTGAATGATTTATGAGTCAAGGCCTGAGTAGACAGGGCGAGATTGTCAAAAGCATACCCCAAATCCTGCTGTAGTTGATCAATCGAAAAATCAGACATTGATACGTAGATATCCTTTTATTGCCAAGGGGTTCTCACAGATAATTTACGGGCGGAGTATAGCGAAAAGCACTTTGGTATTCAAATTTAATAACCTGAGCAACATACAAACGGCCCAAAGAGGAAAAGCCATGGAAAACCGGCGTTTCTCCTTGCTTCATCAACTTGCAATTCCTATAATGACACGATTTACGTCTGAGGCATAATCAATAGAGTGTGCCTTGACCAACCAGGGCTTAGTTTATGCTGACCCACAACCCTTCTGAAGATCGATCACTGATGGGCCTTTTTATAACATTCGAAGGAATTGAAGGTTCCGGCAAGTCAACCCAGATTGCCCTGTTGCGCGCTGCACTACAGGAAATGGGCCATGCCGTTATCCAGACCCGTGAACCCGGCGGTTGTGCTATTGGGGACCAGATCCGCAGCATCCTACTGCACCCAGAAAACACGGCGTTAGAACCTACCGCCGAGCTCCTGCTTTACGCAGCTGCGCGGGCACAACATGTCACTGAAATTATACGCCCCGCGCTTGACAGTGGGAAACTCGTCCTCTGCGATCGTTATACAGACGCGACACTTGCCTATCAGGGGGATGGCCGAGGTCTTGATCAGCACTTAATTGCTCAACTGAATAAAGTTGCATCACAGGCGACGACTCCAGACCTGACAATTCTAATCGACTTACAAGTAGAGACTGGCCTAGGCCGCGCCTTATCACGTGAGATTGAGCAGCAAGACAACTCAGAAGGACGATTCGAACGGGAAGAAATGGCATTTCATCAACGTGTGCGAGACGGCTATCTGACCTTGGCAAAAGCTGAACCTGAACGTTTTTCGATTGTTGACGGTGGACTTTCGATTGCCAAACTGGCTGTTACGATCCAAAAAGAAACGCTTAAATTTCTGGAACAAAAAAAGGTTTCAGCGTGACTTTTGCCAATATCATTGATCATGATCGTCAGAAAGAAGTTCTTCGACTGGCACTCAAGAATAAACGCCTTGCCCATGCTTATCTGTTTGAGGGCCCGGACGGAATCGGAAAGAAGCTGATGGCTCTGGCACTGGCACGTGCGCTCTTTTGCGAGGCGGGTGAAGGCTGTGGCGAATGTGCGGCCTGTCGCAAAGTGGATCACTTAAATCACCCCGACCTGCACCTGCTGACAGCAGAAGGTACCCATATTAAGATCGATCAGGTTCGCAAGCTTCAACAAGACATAGCTTTGCGTCCATTAGAGGCAAACGTTAGAATCTGCCTGATTGACGGGGCAGAAACACTCAATGCTGCCGCAGCCAATGCCCTGCTCAAAACCCTAGAGGAACCACTTCCCGGCACCCTGTTGATCCTACTCAGCTCCAAGCCGGAGATGCTCCTCGACACCGTCAGATCACGCTGCCAACGCTTACGCTTTAACCGTCTGTCCCGTTCGCGACTCGCCGGAATTCTCGAACATCGTCTCAATCTTTCCGAGCAGGAAGCCCAGGTCATGGCGGCACTCTCCAATGGCAGCCTCAAAAAAGCCTTTGGTGAAAACCGGGATCTCTATTTAGAACGGCGCAAACAGCTTCTGAAGTCGCTTGTTTCACTCTCTAATGGATCGATTTTCCCCTTGTTTGATCTGGCACAAGAACTGGCGGAGGACAAGGAGAACCTTCCCGAGATCCTCGATATCTTTCAATCTTTTTATCGTGACCTGTTGCTGGTGCTACATGGGCGGCCCGAGAATGAACTGGTTAACATTGATCTACTTGAAACACTCTATGCTCAATCCCGAACCGAAATGGTCAACGGTCTTTTAAGAAAACTGGAGTCCCTGGATCAGGCGCGACTTCACCTGCAACGCAACGTCAACCGTCAACTCGCTATGGAAACGATGTTGATGGCGATGACTGCCGCTTAACAACTCTGGAAGAGAGCTTTAATATTCATGGAAAAAAAACGAATCGTTTCCGTCTCATTTCAATGTGCCGGTAAACTCTTTGATTTTGATGCCATTCACTTGGACCTTAAGGACAGGGATCAGGTTGTTGTTGAAACCGAACGGGGAAAATCTCTCGGTACGATCATCGGCGCGGTACGTGAAACAGACCCGTCTGACTGTCAATCCAAACTTAAAGCCATCCTCAGAAAAGCCGATGAACACGATATTGAGATGGCCAACAAAAATGCCTCGCGCGAAGAAGAAGCCCTGAAATTCTGCAAAAAGAGGGTTCAGGAACGCAAGATGGAAATGAAACTGGTCCGCGCCGAGTACCTGTTCGACGGTTCCAAGATCGTCTTCTACTTCACGGCAGATGGCCGCGTCGATTTTCGCGAACTGGTCCGTGACCTGGCGCAACACTTCAGGACCCGGATTGAAATGCGCCAGATCGGAGTACGCGATGAGGCCAAGATGGTTGGTGGGCTCGGCTGTTGTGGTCGTGAACTTTGTTGCAGCAGTTACTTGCGTAGCTTTGCCCCGGTATCAGTTAAGATGGCCAAGGCCCAAGGTCTGGCGCTAAATCCAAGCAAAATCAGTGGACAATGCGGCCGCCTGCTCTGCTGCCTCGCTTACGAATATGACACCTACAACGAACTTCGCAAAAACTTACCAAAATGCGGAAAAAAGCTGAATCTTCCTGATGGGCCTGCGGAGGTCATTTCACTCAACGTTCTTGCACAAAAGATTACAGTGGCCGACAAGGATGGACGGCGCGAAATACATATAGATGACATTGACAAACCCCAAAAACAGACCGAGCCTGTTGTCCAGCAGAAGCCATCTCGCCCTGACGTCAAAACCGGGACCCGCGAGAAGGCAAGCGGTGAAGCGGAAAAAACAGCCCGGCGTCCCCGACGGCGTGGTGGTCGTGGCAACGCACCACGTAACCCCGGCCAGCAAGCGCAACCAGAAAATAAAACGACTAGCGAAAACAATAAGCCCGTTATTACGAACCCAACCGAGAAACCGGCAGAGTCGAAGAATGAAGGCCAGAAACCTTCTCGTCCACGGAGGCGCAACAGAAGGCGTCCACGCCGGAACCCGGAGCAGAGCACACCGCAAGACAAAAACTAATCCAAACTTATATTTGTTATTTTTTTAATAAAGGATGCTGCGATGGCCGAAAAATTCTATATCACCACCCCAATCTATTATGTAAACGATGTTCCGCATATCGGACACGCATACACAACCCTGGCCTGTGATGTCATCTCGCGCTACAAACGTTCGCGTGGATTCGACGTTTACTTCCTCACCGGCACCGATGAACACGGACAGAAGGTTGAGACTGCGGCTAACGCCAACGGTGAGACTCCTCTTGAGTTGGCCGACCGGGTCGTCAAGCGCTTTCAGTCCCTGTGGGAGAAGTTAAATATCAGCAATGATGATTTCATTCGCACAACCCAAGAACGCCATAAAAAAACCGTCACTGAACAATTTCTAAAACTTCAGGCTAAGGGTGATATCTACCTTGGAGAATATGAAGATTGGTATTGTACTCCTTGTGAAACCTTCTGGACAGAAACCCAACTTCACGATGGAAGCTGTCCAGACTGTGGTCGCGAAACAACTAAACTCAAGGAAGAATCCTACTTCTTTCGAATGAGTAGTTACAGTGATCGACTAATCAAGCATATAGAGGAAAATCCAGATTTCATCCAGCCAAAATCACGCCGCAACGAGATCATTTCGTTTATCCGCGAAGGACTGCGAGATCTATCGATTTCACGGACCTCATTTTCTTGGGGGATCCCAGCGCCAGGGAATGAAAAGCATGTCATTTATGTTTGGTTCGATGCTCTGACCAACTACATTTCGGCCCTTGGCTACCCCGACGACAAGGATGGCCTATTTGAGAAGTTCTGGCCAGTCAATGTGCATGTCATAGGTAAGGACATCCTACGTTTCCACGCTGTTTATTGGCCAACTTTTCTGATGGCATCTGGAATCCCTTTACCAAAAAAAGTATTCGCGCACGGCTGGTGGACTGTTGAGGGCCAGAAAATGAGCAAGAGTTTGCGGAATGTTATAGAGCCGAACATGCTGGCAGACAAATATGGAGTCGACCCGATCCGTTATTTCCTGTTGCGTGAAGTTCCTTTTGGGCTCGATGGTGATTTCTCACACAGTTCATTGATTTCACGTATCAACTCTGATCTGGCCAACGATCTGGGCAATCTTCTCAGCCGCTCAACAGCCATGCTCGGTAAGTATTTCGATGGTGTATTGCCAGAACCAGGACCTGCTGATGAGATCGACAAAGCATTTACTGAGCGCTTCGGCCACGCCAATGAAAAGATCGACAACCTGTATAACGACATGGCATTCAACAAGGTCCTGCAGACAATCTGGGAACTGATCTCTGCTGGCAACAAATATATCGATGAGACGGCACCCTGGGCGCTGGCCAAAGATCCCGCGCAGCAGCAACGCCTTGGAACAATCCTGTATAACCTGCTTGAAGCACAGCGGTTGATTGCACTCCAGATCTCCCCTTTCATGCCAGATACAGGCGTGAAGATTCTTGAAATTCTAGGAGTAAACCCAAATACGACCCTGCAGAATAATGACAGCTGGGGTGAACTTGCGGCCGGAACAGAGATTACGAAAGCGGCCCCACTCTTTCCTCGTATCGAGGCGGGTGAATAACAGATGACCGATAGACTTCTATCGCTGGTCGATAGCCATGCGCATCTTGATAATGAGCAATTCAGTGACGACCTGGAGCAAGTTCTCAAAAACGCTGATGAGGCCGGAGTCAAGCAGATATTAACCATCGGTTGTGATCTGAAGAGTTCAGCAAAGTGTATCGCTCTTGCTGACCGCTTTTCCTGTATCCACGCTGCCGTCGGTATCCATCCTCATGATGCGCAAGAGGCGACTTCTGAAGGTTTAGCTATATTGGAGTCTTTGCTTAACGCCCCGAAGGTGGTGGCACTCGGTGAAATTGGCCTCGATTTTTATCGTAATCACTCCCCCCATGATCAGCAACGCGAGGCTTTCCGTAAGCAGATTAGATTAGCCAGGAAATTCAACAAGCCGATTATTGTCCACGACCGTGACGCCCACACTGAGGTGCTGCAAATCCTGCATGAAGAGGGGGCAGAGCAGGTCGGTGGTGTTCTGCACTGTTTCAGCGGTGATTTGGATATGGCTAACGCTTGCATAGCCCTTGGCTTCTACCTCTCATTCACGGGAAACATCACCTATCCCAAAAATGAAAGTCTACGTGAAGTGGTTGCTGGCATCCCGATCGACAGGATACTGATCGAAACAGATTGCCCTTACCTTTCGCCTCGGCCTTTTCGGGGCAAACGTAATGAACCGGCCTACGTAACACTGACGGCTGAGAAAATTGCTGAGATTAAAGGCTTATCCCTTGAGGACGTGTCACGCATAACGAACCGAAACGCCTACGACTTGTTCGGTATCGGCCTGATCGATCAACAGACAAAGATCGCTTACCCGATTCGCAATTCTCTCTACCTGAATATCACCAACCGCTGTACGAATAGCTGCATCTTCTGTCCTAAATTCGATGATTTTGTAGTCAAAGGCCATGAGCTGAAGCTTGATCATGAGCCAGACATCAACGAGATTAAACTAGCAATTGGCAATCCACAGGCGTATGACGAAATAGTCTTCTGTGGTTATGGCGAACCACTTTTGCGCCTCGAGCTGATCCTCGAGTTGGCTACATGGCTCAAGCAACAGCAGGTCCGAATTCGAATCAATACCGACGGTCAGGCCAATCTGGTTTATGGCAGGAACATTCTGCCCGAACTTACAGGCAAGATCGACGCTCTGTCTGTTTCATTGAACGCAGCTGATGCTGAGCAATATCAGCAACTCTGTCCATCGAAGTTTGCAGAAGAGGGTTACCAGGCGGTCAAAGATTTTTTAAAACTGGCCCCTGCATATATCCCGGAAGTCACAGCGACAGCGGTGGCTTATCCAGGTGTTGATATCGATGCCTGCCGCAAGATCGCGGGGCAGCTTGGCGTTGACTTTCGTGCACGTGAATATAACGAAGTCGGTTAAGGCAGATTTTTCTGAAGGCTTTGCAAATGTCAGTTAAAAAAGATGACTACAACTGTCCAGTCGGAGAAGAAAACTGCAGAATAGTAGATGCAGTTGTTGACCTTCAGCAGCGGACAACTGAGCTGGAAACTCAGGTTCAGACCGATGCGTTAACCGGGTTGATCAATTTTCGAGGATTCGAAGAGCGCCTCGAACAAGAGATGGAGCGCACTCGTCGGCTTGAAGAACCAACCAGCCTGGTGATGATAGACATCGATCACTTCAAACAGGTCAACGATACCCATGGTCACGATGTTGGGAATCAGGCGTTGATCCACATTGCCAGTCTATTACGCCAGACCTTACGCAAGCTTGATATTCCCTGTCGTTTTGGTGGCGAAGAATTTGCTCTAATTCTGCCATCGACTCGCCTGGCTCCAGCAATACAGGTTGCCGAACGAATCCGTTGTCTGACAGAAAAAAGCCCCCTTAAGCTAAACAACCAACATATTTCTATGACTATCAGCCTTGGCGTTGAAAGTTTTGCTACCATAGACGAGAGGTCAGCTGCAGAATTACTCAAAAGTGCTGATAGTTTTCTCTACCAGGCCAAACACACCGGTCGTAACTGCACCTGCCATCCCCCCATTGACCTTAGCGCAGAAAAAGGTGCAGTCAGCACAAAAGAACGCCAGGCTCTGTTTGCCGCCTTTGGGCGCAAAAACCAATAAAAAAAGGGCGAAACTCGCATAAGTTCCTCCCCTTTAATCCATTCTGGAAAAATTCGTTTTCAACCACCAAGAATCTTGGCCTTGCGTTCTTTGAGGATTGCAGCGTGATGATCCTCTTCTTCCGCTAACCAGGAAAAAGCCTTTTTGCCTTCAGTATTCAGCGCATGTTTCGCAGCCATGTGGAAGTAAGCTGCAAATTTCTCTTCTGCAGCAATTGCCAGTTCGAGAGCTCGGATGTCCCCCTCCTCACTGATCAAAGCAGATGCGACCGCCTCAGCTGAAGGGAAAATTTCACGATCATTAAAACGACGTAAATAGGGGAGAAACTCCTCCTCCCCTTCCCAAAAAGCATCCTCGTCATACCCTGATGCTAATTTTTCCAGGGTACGCAAGTGACCAACTTCATCCTGTGCCAGCATTGCAAAAAGATCACGAGCAAGGCTAGAGTGTGCTTTTTCGACCATTCCCGCGTAGAAACGGTGGCCATTCTTTTCGACTTCCATTGCCGCTCGAATAACTTCAAAGCCGCTAAAATCATCGGTTCCAGACATATTGAATGTTCTCCTGCTAGTGAAGTGTGAGGATATAAAAAATTAGCTACTGTCTCAGCGAAAGGCGACCAATATTGATGACAAGCACAAAACCCTTAATTTCCGAATAATTTCTGCAGTGTCCCATTTAATAATTTTTGCAGTTGTTGGCTCTGCTGATCATCTGCCCCACCGAGTTTTTTTTGTAGTTGACGACCAAGTTCATTGACTATCCCCTCTTTAAGCTGTTTTTTGACACCACTGGAATCGAGAATGAGGCGTGGTTTGGAATAAGTTCCTTTTACCTTAAGCGGCAGCAAACTCCAGCCTTTTTCATCCTTCAGCAGTTCTAGCCCTTTTCCACCCAGTCTGGACTTCACCATAAGTTCAGGTGATATCCGAGTCTCCAGAGACAAATTCAACGGCCCATCCAGAGAAAAAGACCCTTGGGGAGCGAAGAATACTCGATGACTTTCCAGCTTGGCGGCGACCGTGCCTTGTCGTTTTTTCAGCTCATAGTTCCCATGCAAACGACTGAATCCTAAAAGTTCTAACTCTGGGCTAGACAAAAACTGAGAAAATTCTGCCATAAGAGGACTACCCTTCACCTCTCCATCCTTGAGGTCAAAAGCTCCAGAAGTATTCAACGTGGCCAGAAAATCATCAGTTCCGCCGTAGCCATTAAAGTCACTGTCAGCGCTAAGAGTTCCCTTGACACTTCCATGTGCTTTCGGGAATAAGGCTCCGGTCAATACAGCCAGATCTATTCCATCCACACCAAGGTGACCGCGCACAGGGATCAGAGCTTTTCCAAGGTCTGCTTCAGCGCTCAGATCTACAAAACCACCTGCTGTTCCAGCAGTTAAACGATCCAACGTAAATATCCCCTCGTTCAACTTCATCTGCCCTTGCACATTCTCAAGAAGCAGGCCCCGGTAAAGAAGGCTTGAAAGCTGCAGCTGGACTCGGCCATTAACCGGAAGATTCAGAGGCTCAAAGACTTTTGTTTTTGATCTTTCTGGAGCTCCTGCCGCCGAGCTAGCCTCAACAATAGATGGAGATCCTTCCTGTGGCGACGGCGACGGAAAAAGTGCATCCAAATTGAGGTTTTCACCTGTAACCATCAATTTCAGAAAGGGCAAAGATGATACTTTTTTTGTCGCTTCAAGATCTACAACTAGAGACTGACCATTGAGATCAACTCTCAACTGATCTCCCCTGACTCGTCCTAAGGTATATTCAAACGACCCGTTTAATGCAGGTCGTAGACTCCCGATGCTCGCCTGAAGATCAATGGCTTTGATGGTTGCCTGCTGTACAACGTTATGGTCAGCCGGTTCCCCTTGAACTTGCATAGACGCCTCAAGACCTCCTGCGACAGCATAAGCGGCCACCTGCTCGCGCAGTTCAAGGGGGATCAGAGCAGCTATCTGTCTCAAATCTGAGATTTTTACTTTCCCCTCACCAGCAACCTGCAAAGGGTCTGCAAGTAGTATCTTGCCTTGGTATTCAGCCTGAACACCATTAATATCGAGATTCAATTTTTTAATCTCAACAACCTGGTCTGAGGGACGATAAAGAAGGTTCTGATCCAGAGCAATACGAACCTCATTCCAATGTACAGACTTGTCGAAATCAAGGTTGATATCTAATTTATCGAGAACAACTTGTCCTTTTACAATAAAGCCCTCGGTTTGTTTGATCATTTCAAGTTCAGTTGAGAGTAATCCCTTGCCAAGGTTCCCAGGCAACACATCCTGAAAATAGGGAAGAAAAGGCACCAAATTGAGCTGGTCAACGCGGAGTTGTAGGGTCTGCAAACCATCAACAACACCAATCTGAAGCTCCATAGCTAAAGACGAATCATTTATTCTGGCTGCAAAACTGACAGAAAAAGGGCTGTTTAGTGAAAAACTTTCAATATCAACATTGAGATTCTCTAAACGGTAGCGATACGGAGACTTATTATTCAACTTACGGTCGATGAACTGGAGCGTCCCCCCCTGCAAAGAAAACCGTTTGATCAATATTGGTATATCACCGGACGTGTCCGCCGGCTTGGTCCCTGTTTTGGAGGTGCTAACATCATCTCCGGACTGCTGCCCAACAAAGAGATCATCAATATTTAATCGCCCGTCTATTTCGCGAACCAAGCGCAATTGTGGGTCTTTGATAATTATTTGACCGAGAAGAAGTTCTCCGCGGAACAGCGCCATAACATCGTATGTAAGTTCGATATCCTCTGCGGAGAGGAGAGTGTTTCCTTCTTCCTTCGCTTGAATCGAAAGCTTCGCAAGATGAATCCCCGAGAAGAGGCCAACGTCTACAGCACCTACATCCACCTTGCGCTGCAAAAATTTTTCAAGGCCTGACTGAACCAGATCCCGAACTCTCTCAGGCGTTACATAAAATTTTACCGCAAGGCTTCCTGCGACCAAAAGAACAATTCCAGCAACAACAGCTCCAATCAATATTTTTTTCCAGCCAGTCATCCACATCCCTCTCTACAAAATGCAGCACCTATACTACAACCGTTTCATCAGCCGCTTGAACTGAATCAAAATTTATCATCTCTTTTTAATATCAGATATTTGCGCATCAGGCACCCTTCATCTATAATCTATTTATTAGTTTATACTTAAAAAACAAATATCAATACAATAAATAACAATTAGAGACCGGGGTGCAATGTGATTCGCGTTTTTGTCGACAACCTGATGGAGGGGATGATTCTTGCGGATGATTTGGTTACACCCAAGGGAAGATTCATCTTGGCAAAAGGTGCCTCCCTTCAAGCAAATCATCTGAAAATTCTTAAATCATGGGGAATAACTGAAGCGGACATTATTGATGATAGTTACGATGAAAACACAGATCATAAATTAAAAATCGATCCAGAAAGTTTCATAGTCGCCGAAAAATTTTTACGCCAACGGTTTGAAGGAGTAGATCTTGAGCATAAGATGCTCGCGGAACTTTTTCATCAATCACATCAACACCTCGCACATAGAATAGATGAAGGGTTTACCCTTCCGGTCCTTTCAGAGATTCCTCATTCGGAAGACAAAGACACCGCGCGAATCAGTCCAGCACAGCTGATTCGCGGTGAAGTCCAATTGGCATCGTTGCCAAACGTTTATACCCGCATCGTAGAAACACTTAATTCTCCCCGTTCTTCCTCGAGAATGATTGCAGATATTGTCAGTAAAGACTCAAGCCTCTCCCTACGGCTTCTGCGACTAGTTAACAGCGCACTCTACGGGTTCCCTTCAAAGATAGACTCGATAAGTCGCGGAATAACTCTCCTTGGCACCAATGAATTAACGACTCTTGCTCTGGGGATTTCAGTGGTGCGAATGTTTCAGGATATGCCGGAAGAATTAATCAACATGGAAACCTTCTGGAAGCACTCGATCCGTTGTGGTCTCTTTGCCCAGGTTCTCGCCAGCCACAAAGTGGGGCTTTCAGAGGAAAAATTATTTATTGGTGGATTATTACATGACATCGGGAAATTAATAATGGTCCGTAAAATTCCTAAAAAATATAAGCGAGCAATACTTTTATCTCGCGAAGAGGGAATACCCCTCTGCCGTGCGGAACAGAAAATTCTACATTGTGACCACGCAGAAATAGGCCAACTACTTGCCAAAGAATGGCGATTGACCACAGCCCTCTCTCAAATGATCGGTGGTCATCACAGCCCAGCGATGGAACGCTTCCCATTAGAAACCTGTATTGTCCACGTTGCCGATCTTCTGGCTCATACTTGCGGTGATGAATTGATAATGACTACAAAACTTCCGCAACTACACAGCAAAGCGTGGGAGACGATAGGGCTTTCTCCGAGCATTTTGGGACCGATGATTCAACAAGTCGATCGTCTCTTCCACGATATTGTCCGTGTATTTCTAGACAATACCCCCGATGTCATGGAAAATAATTAAAATGGAGAACGCCCGTGTCTGATCTATTAAAAAAAATCGGCTTACTCGAACAGGAAGTGTCTCAGTTAATCGAAGAACGTCGATTTGCTATGACAACTCTCGAAATTGCTGCAAACCTGCTCACATTTGATTCTGGGCCAGCCGAACAGACAGACCAGGAACAAACCATATATGAGACAGCCAGTAAGATTCTTTCATTGTTGAATTTTGAAGGAATTTGTTTTTATTTAATAAATGAAGAGGATGCCTCTTTTTCACCAAAATATTGCGAGCCGGCAGAACTTCAACCCCAATTTGAATTGATGGTTGATGATCTCATAGAGGATCAAACGTTCGCTTGGGCTTTAGGCAGAAACAAGGCCGTACGGGTTGAGATTGACAATTCCCAACACACCCTGTTACTTCATTCACTGACGACAGCATCACGAACACGAGGCATGTTCCTTGGTCTGCAACGTGAATTGGATGATGAGTTTGAACCCCCTCTTCCACTGCTAACCGTAATATTACATTCCTGCGCCAATATTCTTGAAAGCTTTGATCTATATCACCATATGCGTCAGATTAATCGCACTCTGGAATTGAACGTTTCCGAACTGGAAAAAGTTGAACAGGAAAAAAAAATTGCTATCACTTCACTTAAGAACAAAATAGAAAAGGTCGCCAGTGATCTCAACAAGGAGACTGAGCAATTAATCAGTACCAAGTTAAATACAGGTCAAACAAAATGCGCTATAACCATCAAAAAACATATCAATCAAATTCTTGACGAGGTTAACCAATCAACGAACGTCACTGATTCTAAACCTGGTCCCTGAGTCCACATATCCTTATTAAAAAAAACAAAGAGATCTTTTTTGACTGGCGTCAAAGTTTACTTGCAACCTCGCTGTTATTGTTGCATCCAACTCAGATAGAGATACACTAAAAAACCGGCCAAAATGGCCACAAACCTTAAAATGGAGGTAGTTCATGTTTTGTTATCAGTGCGAAACCGCAGCCCAAGGCGTAGGATGTGACAAGGTTGGTGTTTGTGGCAAGCAACCGACAACCTCGGACCTGCAGGATCTACTGATCTACGCGGTAAAGGGTGTCAGCTTCTGGGCGCATCAGGCGCGTCAGAAAGATACCCGTTCAAACGAAATCGACCGCTTCGTCATTGAAGCCCTTTTTACCACGGTAACCAACGTTGACTTCGCCGATGATTCAATTGTTACGGTCATCGCCAAAGCGATCAGCATGCGTGAAAAGGCCCGTGAGCTTTTTGAAAAAGCCAACGGCGCAACTTTCTCCGGCAGCGTCCCCCAAGCGGCGCAGGCCTGGGACTTCCCGACCGAGCGGACTGCCCAACTGGCTCTGGCCCAACTGCATGGCGTGAAGGATCCCAACCTGGATGCCGATCTGCAGTCGATGCGCAGCACCATCCTTTTCGGCATCAAAGGCTATGCGGCCTATGCCGATCACGCCGTCATTCTTGAGCGTGAAAACGAAGAGATCTATGCTTATACCCACAAGGCGCTGACCGATCTGCAAGACGACAGCCTCGACCTGATGGCCCTTGTCGGCATCGCCATGGAATGTGGTCGCATCAACCTGGTCGCGATGGAACTGCTCAGCAAGGCCCACACCGATCGCTACGGTCACCCGGTCCCGACCAAGGTAGAGCTGGGTACCAAGGCGGGTAAGGCGATTCTGGTTTCGGGTCACGATATGCGTTTTCTCGAAGAACTGCTCAAACAGACAGAAGGCAAAGGGATCAACATCTACACCCACGGTGAGATGCTACCGGCCCATGGCTATCCCGAGTTAAAAAAGTATGCTCACCTGGTAGCCAACTACGGTGGTGCCTGGCAGGATCAGCACAAGGAGTTCAAAGAATTTCCTGGAGCAATCATCTTCAACACCAACTGCATTCAAAAACCACATTCCAGCTATGTTGATCGACTCTTCACCTGGGGCCTCGTTCAGTATCCAGATGTCACTCATGTCGATGGTTGGGACTTCACTGCATTGATCGACAAGGCGTTGGCCTGTGACGGTTTTGAGGATAACCCTGGACAGGAGATTCTAACCGGTTTCGGACATAACGCGGTACTTGGCGTGGCCGACAAGATCATCGAAGCGGTCAAGGCGGGCGACATCAAGCATTTCTTCCTGGTCGGTGGTTGCGATGGTGCCAAACCGGGCCGTAATTACTTCACCGAGTTTGCCGAGCAGGTCCCTGATGACTGCGTAATCCTGACCCTGGCCTGCGGCAAGTTCCGTTTCAACAAATTGGAGTTCGGCGATATCGGCGGCATCCCGCGTCTGCTCGACGTCGGCCAATGTAACGACGCTTATTCTGCGGTGCAGATTGCGCTGGCCCTGGCCGATGCCTTTGAGTGCGGGGTAAACGATCTGCCGCTGTCATTTATTATTTCATGGTACGAGCAAAAGGCCGTGGCTATCCTGCTGACCCTGTTGCATCTGGGAATCAAGGACATCAAACTGGGACCGACTCTGCCAGCGTTTATCACCCCCAATGTACTCAACTTCCTGGTCGAGAACTTTAACATTGCTCCGGTTTCAACCGCCGAAGCAGATCTCAAACAGATCCTCGGCTAATTCTGACGGTCACCATAAAAAAGGGCGGAGCCATGAGGCTTCGCCCTTTTTTATTAGTTTAATTATGGAAGAAGGTTTAGTCCAAGTTCAGTGCAGTGCGATAAGTACGCTCTGAAAAACCGTATATTGTTTGACCATCAATCACAGCCAAAGGCACTCCACCACGGCTATCGAGTTGTTTTTTTCGCCGTGCAGCAGCCTTATCTTTTTCTATGTCAAAATTGACATAATTGATTCCGTTCGCCTTTAAGAACGCTTCAGCTTTTTTGCAATAGGGGCACCAACTGGTTGTATAAATTTCAACAATGTCATGCCTGGATACGTTTACCTTGTCAATCGACTGATTGTCTGCACTTAGATCCCCAGTGAAAACAAGCGCGCAAACCAACACAATTAAATACAGATTTTTCTTCAAAAGCCATTCTCCCTTATCGCATTAGCTCAAAAATTATCCTCTGTAGTTTTCGAAACCGATTCCACATTCAGGACAACATGAATTTACAACCCTATTTTCAATTATCTGAAAACCGTTACGCATGATCAAACCAGCCCGACATCCAACGCAATAACTATGTTGCGACTCATGCCCAGGCAGGTTACCGATATATATCTGCGACAACCCTTCTTCAAGGCCTATCTCTACGCCTCTTTCCAGCGCAGAGGTTGTCGTAGCTGCAACTTTCAGATCATGGTTAGGATAATAAGCCGTCAGGTGCCATGGTATGTTCGCTGATAGGTTCTGAACAATCCAGCGTGCCAGTCCGCGCAACTGCACTTCATCATCGTTGTGGCCAGGGATCAGATTCGTCACAATCTCAACATGACAACCTGCGGCATAGGCTGCGCGGGCATTTTCAAGAATTTGGTCCAGACAGTCGATTCCGGTCAGCCAACGATAGAAGTCTCCGCTGAACCCCTTAAGGTCTAACCGGTATGCATCAATATGCGGCAAAAGAGTCTGAAGTGGATCAGGATTGATCATTCCAGCGGTCACCATCACCGTTTTTAGACCAGCCAACTGTGCCAAAGGCGCGGTATCAAGTATATATTCGTACCAGATCGACGGCTCATTGTATGTCCATACCAAGGACTCACAGCCATTGTCACAGGCAAGTGTGACGGCATCAGCGGGAGATATCTCATCCATCCCTGTCAGTCGGCCTCCGACATCACAACAGGAGATGTGCCAGTTCTGACAGTGACGACAGCGTAAGTTACAGCCGAGGCCACCAATCGAAAAAGTTTTGTGCCCTGGATAAAAATGATAAAGTGGTTTTTTTTCTATCGGATCAAACGCACTCGCTGCAATTTTGCCGTAGGTTAGAGCATAGAGTTTCTTGTCACGTACGCCGCGTGCGCCACAAAACCCATTCTTCCCTTCCTCGATGAGACAGAAGTGCGGGCAGAGGGTACAACGCACTGCGTTTCCTTCCTGACACCAAAATGCCGCTTCTTTCATATCCTGATCTCCAAAGAAAAAGGCAGCAAAAAATGCTGCCTTTCAGGGCTCTCTCAGATAAATTCTATTCTGTATCTTGCCGTTCTCTTCCAAGGTCTTCGAGCAGGGCATCTATTTCATTGCTATCGCCCATTTCCCAGGACCAAAGACCGTGCGGCAACTGATTAATTAACCTTATCCTCTCGCCAGATGTCAGTCTTTGAAAAACTGAACTTTGCTTAACTTCTTGCCACCCTTGCCAACTAATTGTCGGGTGAAGTAAAACTGCCATCAGTGACCTCCAGCGACCAAATTAAACCTACCCAATATTATGAAATAATCGAGTGGATAGCCAGTGTAAAATCGGTTTTTCAGTACTTTATCCATTCAGGATGAACTGCTCTCCAGCTTTCATCAATTCGTCCAAAGCGGCCTGACTCCCCGCCTCTCCATAAAGACGAACGACAGGTTCGGTTCCGGATTTACGGAAAAGCATCCAGGAGCCATCTTCAAAAAGATATTTGCTGCCATCAAGACTAATAATTTCACGAATCTTTCGTCCACCGATTTGAGCTGGTGGATTATTCAGTCGCACGCTGATGCCTTCAGCCAGCTCACCAGCCAATCGTAAATTGGTCCGTCGCGTATGAAACTCACCGACACGACTATAAAGATCGCCCAATAGCTCACTCAGGCTACGTCCTTCAACTGCAACCATCTCAGCAACCAACAAACAGGCGAGGATTCCATCTTTTTCAGGGACGTGACCGCGAATTGTTAAGCCGGCGCTCTCTTCACCACCAATCAAAATGCGATCAGCGGCGATATATTCGCCGATGAACTTAAACCCGACAGGAGTTTCCAGCACATTAACCCCATGATAGGCTGCAACTGCGTCGATCAAATGTGAGGTGGCGACACTGCGCGCAGCATCGCCCTTCTCACCTCGGCGACGGATCAGGTAATCGAACAACAGTGCCAGGATATAATTGGGTTCAATATAGCGGCCATCACCATCGACGATACCAAAACGATCGGCATCGCCATCGGTCGCGAGCCCAAGTGTAATCGACGCATCCTTTTTGATAAGATCAATAAAGTCCGCGATATGAGCTTCTGCCGGCTCTGGCGGTTCACCACCAAAATAGGGATCGACTTTATCATTGATTGAGACGACCTCGACTCCTGCTTCGCGCAAAAGCAGGTCAAGGTAACCACGACCAGATCCATAAAGGGGATTAACCGCAATCTTCATACCTGAATCAGCTATTGCTTTTAAATCTACCAGGTCCCTAATCTGCTTAAAATAGTCAGGTGCCGGGTCAATCTCAACAAAAAGCCCCTGTTCAGTGGCGTCGTTAAGCCACATCCCCTTGTAACAAATCTCGCCCTGTAATGCGTTAGCTCGATCTTCGATGTCCTGAGTTGTTGCAGGCAGAGCAGGACCACCAGAAGCTGGAGAAAACTTGATGCCGTTATAATCATAAGGATTATGACTAGCTGTAAAATTGATTGCGCCAGCGGCTTTGCGTTGCAGTAGAGCATGCGCGATTACCGGTGTCGGAGTGTCACGCATACAAAAATAAGCTCGGATACCAGACCCTGCCAAGACACGCGAGGTCTCTCGAGCGAAATCACGCCCCATAAAGCGCGCATCATAACCAACAACCACACCTTGGTCCGCGATCCCTTCGGACCGCAGGTGGTCTGCAATCGCTTGTGAGACAATACGTACATTCTCTAGAGTAAAACTATCACTAAGAATGCCACGCCACCCCGAAGTACCGAACGTAATACGATTCATCAAATCCCTCCAAACAAAGGTCAGGTCGATAAAAACTTATCTATCCCACAGTAACCAAAATAATCGCCAAAAAAAATAAGAAATAATGCACAACTGCCAATCAACCGACGATAGACGTTATCTGACAGTGAAGACCTCCCCCCGACTGACAGCCAGTACAGTAAAAGAATACCACAGGAGATCAGCGAGGAGATGGAAGATATAAAAAGTTAAGCATCCGGCCCAGCCTAAACAATGACAACATGACCAGCGAACCCTCGAGCAGGGCATGCCCTGCGATGAGTTGTGGACCTGCTTACATCCTACGCCGCGCCGACTCACTGACAGTCTACGTAAGCAGTGGTCCAGGCATCCTTGCTCCAGAAAATCCAAGGACCAATGATGTCCCGGCGATAGCGGTCAAAGTCATCCTTCTTCCTCCATCGTGGGGCCCTCATAATTTTCTATATGCTTTGCATAGGGACAATCAGCAGGCAATATTCCGGCAGCAACAACCTCAGGGGTTAACCGCTGACAATCAGGTCTGACCTGATCTCTCTCGGTATAAACTCGACAAAGACCTGTCTTTAAATCAAGTTGATCGCAAGGTTTTTTAGTGTAAAAAATTCTCCCATTAAAATCTATTTTTTCATAGCAACAACGGGCACAACGATCACAGAGACTCTCCCATTGCGAAAGTGTCAACTCATCTAGTTTTTGATTTTCATTAATCATAGGCTCAGCCTAAACAATCCAGCTTGCAGGGTCAATCAGATCGAACAACCTTCAGCTCAAAAAAATGAAAAAAGCATTGACTCGACAGCTACTTTTTGTGTATTAGTAGCCGTTCTGAACACGAAGAGACACACAATATCGGAGGAATAACGATCATGCAGTGCCAAACCGTACTAGCTGGTACCGAATGTACTTTCTGGAAAAAAGCAGGCTGCGCCGCTCAAGGCGGTAGCTGTCAGGTTATTGTCGAAGAATGTAATGGTTGCGAGCGGATCGCCAAGGGAACCATCGGCGATGTTTGTACCGCCTTCCCAAGCCCTACTTCTAAATGGAAAACCGGACTTTGCAACTACGCGACTCACCGTAAAGTCGACATCAAGGTCGATGATGTTCGCATCAACCCACTTAAAGCAGCCAAACGTGCGGCAGCGGGTAAATAGCCAGTCATTCTGTACGTAAAAATTCAGTAATCAAAAAGGCCTCCGATAATCCGGAGGCCTTTTTGATTTTGTAGAGGTTTGAACGTCATGGTCGATGAGCAAAGAACGGGTGTATTTTTCGGTCTAGCCGCTTATCTAATGTGGGGTTTTTTCCCGCTCTTCTTCAAACAGGTCGCTAGCATTGCCCCTACTGAAGTCTTGGCTCATCGTATTTTCTGGTCGGCTATTTTTTTATTAGGGCTGGTCTTTCTAAGACGACAGCAGAAGCATTTACTGACCTTGTGTCAGCAACCGCGCACACTGCTACAGATGACTGCGACAACCTTGTTAATTTCTATCAACTGGCTGGTATTCATCTATGCTGTCAGCGCTGGCTATGTTCTGCAGTCAAGTCTGGGATACTTTATCGGACCGCTGGTCAGTGCCTTACTCGGGATGATTTTTCTCAAAGAGAGGCTCAACCGCATTCAGTCCTGCAGCTTGCTGTTAGCGGCTGTTGGGGTTGCATATCTGACTCTGCTTCAAGGCGAACTTCCATGGATTGCACTAAGCCTCGCTTTCAGCTTTGCCCTCTATGGACTATTACGCAAGAAAGCCGGGGTGGGGCCAACCCTGGGGCTGGCACTTGAAACCTCGTTGCTGGCACCCTTCGCACTTATCTATTTGTTGGTCCTTAACTCTGATGGGAATTTGAAATTTGCTGAGGGGACCATCGTAGATTTCTGGTTACCGCTCTCCGGTGTGGTTACGGCCTTGCCACTAATCTGGTTCAATGCTGCCGCCAAGCGATTGCGTCTGGTGACGATGGGGTTTTTACAATACATCACTCCGACCCTGCATTTTATACTGGCAATCTTTCTTTTCAATGAACCCTTCGACAGCTCTCGCCTGGTCGGATTTTCACTGGTCTGGGGTGGATTACTGCTCTATTCATCCAATGCCTTGGTTAGAGTATCAAACAGAACAAAGAGTGTCCCTATCTAATGAAAGATCATACTTTTCAATCAGTTCCAGCCAAAGAACAACCATAACAGTGGCACAAATACGGCCGTTGCCAAGCCATTTAATCCAATAGCCAAACCAGAGACTGCACCAATCAAGCGATCCTCTTCCAAGACCCTGGCTGTTCCGATCCCGTGACTAGCCGTACCTATTGCAAGCCCGATTGACGTTGGCTTGCGAATCCCTATCAGACGACAGAATTCAGGGCCACAGATTGCCCCAATGCAACCGGTTAAAATTACCAATGCCGCCGTGAGGGGCACAAGTCCACCTATTTTCGCACTGATGCCGATCGCAATCGGAGTCGTCACCGATTTTGGGACAAGGGAAGAGACAACCTCGGGGCTTGCTCCCAGCAACCAAGCGGTCCCTGCCGCAGAGGCAATCGACACCAGAGCACCAGCACAGACACCTACCAGGATCGGTAGTTTACGCTTCAATACCTGCTCGCGCCGTTGCCACAGTGGCAACGCTAAGGCAACGACAGAGGGTCCGAGAAGAAACAGGAGCAGGTTGCCTCCATTAGAATAATCGGCGTAAGAGATATTCCCAACCTTCAGAACTACTATTATCACACAGCTGGAGACCAGAACTGGATTGAAGAGAACAACTCCGCTCCGCCGATAAAGCAGCTCAGCAACCCGAAAAGTCACCAGAGTCAACACAATGCCCAACAGTGGGGATGATAAAAGTTCAGTCACCATCCCCTCCCAATAACTGCTCAACCCAACCAGTCACAGCCATAACAACAAAGGTACTGACAACGGTACCGACAATAATGGGTAGCCACTCTCTAGCAATCAGGTCAAAATAGAGCATGACACCAACACCAGCCGGAACAAAGAAGAGGGTCATGTACTTCAACAGCAAATCACCGGCTTCAGTGATCGACTCCTCCTTAACGATTCCTCCAGCCAATGCCAACAGGAGCATCGCCATACCGATAACATTTCCGGGAATCGGCAAATCCAACCAGCGAGCAAAGAACTCACCAATAAATTGAAAGCCAAAAAGCAAAACTAAGCCCTGCAGCACAATCATATTCTCCGATAGAAGTGTAAACGCCTCTGATCAGGACTTAAGTCCTGCGATAACCGCGGCGACTTCATCCCTGAGCTGTTTAGCGGCAGGGTCAGTCTCAAGAGTAAGAAATTGCTGGAACCAAATCATCGCATCATCGTTACGATCAAGATCCATACAGATATTTCCTAAAGTCAGACAGGCAAAGGTCAAACCGGGATCGAACTCGATCGCTTGCTGACAATGCTTTTCTGCATGTGGCAAATCACCAGAATCATAGTAGTACTCGCCCAGATTCAGGTGAGCCTGAGCATCTTCCGGGTCAAGCTCAAGAACTTTTCGGTAACAAGCCAAAGCCTCATTCTCCTGACCAAGCGCATCACAGACATCGCCGAGGGCATTCAAGGCAAAGGTAGACTCAGGGTTCACCTTAAGCGCGCTCCGACACGCTTTTTCAGCCAATTGTGGCTGTTCGAGTGACACATAGACCAGGGCCTGGCTGACCCAGGCGTCATCTTCAGCAGGATCGAGCGCAACGATCTGCCGATAACACTCAAGCGCTTCCTCGTTCTCGGCACTTTCAAGCAGCAGATCCCCCAAGGCATAGAGTAGCTCAATATTTTCTGCATCTTTTTTGTGCGCCCTGCGCAGGCATTTCAACGCACCCTGTGATTGATCCTCTTCGACCAAAGCCTCTCCAAGGAGCAGACAGAGTTCAACACTGTCATCACACAAAGTTTCAGCCTCACGTAGCAAAGGCAGGGCTTGCTTATACTCACCCTCTTCGATCAGTCGACGACCTTTAGCGAGTAATTCATTCAAACGATCCATTGTCAGTTCTCCAATTCGGCCGCAGTGCGGCGTACAATCTCGACCCTGAAACCATCAGGGTCGGTCAGGAAATAAAATTTGGTCTTGCCTGCGGTCAGTCCCTTTAGTACGGTTGGATTTAAACCAAGTTCCGTGTGGCGTTGATGGGAGGCTTCAAGGTCTTCGACACCAACTGCCAGATGAGAATAACCGTTACCGACGACATAGGGATCTTTCTGGTCATAATTATAGGTCAATTCGAGCTCAAACGGCAGGCCGGGGCAGACCAGATAGCTGAGGGTAAACCCTCCATCAGGAAAATCCTTTTTGCGACCGATTTCAAAACCGAAGGCATTGCGGTAAAACTCCTCCGATGCCTGCAGATCAAGGACTCGGTAACAGATATGAATCATGGGATATTTCATAATCGTCTCCTCAAGAAAAACTTGAACAATTCCACATCGATTGACAGACCCAGATCGCCTCATTATAGTTGGCGGTCATGAGAGCTATCTTTATTGCAGATGCGCACCTGCGCCACCCACAAGACCAGAATTACAAAAATCTTCTCAATTTTCTTGAACAGCAGCAGGGTAACCTTGATGCGCTGTTTCTGCTAGGGGATATTTTCGAATTTTGGATCGGATACCGTTCTGTCGTCTTCTCCGAGCACCTCCCGCTACTTGCTCGGTTGCAAGAACTTTCAAACAACGGCTGTCAGCTCTTTTACGTAGAAGGTAATCACGATTTTAATCTGGGTGCATTCTTTACCGACACCTTGAAATGTACAGTCGTTCCTGATCAGAAAGTTGTCACATTGGGCAATCAGAAAATTTTTATCTGCCATGGAGACCTTGCCAACACACAGGCTAAAAACTACCTGCTGCTACGCGCTTTCTGGCGAAGTGGTTTTTTGAAATTTTTATCGAGAATCATTCCTCCAGACTTAACCTGGAGATTCGGCAATTACCTCTGCGATCTCAGTCGCAAGAAGAAACATCAACAACACGACCCTTCCTCACTGGTCATTCCCTATGCTAAAAAATCTCTGGCCCTAGGGACAGAAACCTTTATCTGTGGACATTTCCACTACCCACTACAGACAGTCATCGAAGAGGGACAAGTCATTGTCCTGGGAGATTGGATTCATCAATTTTCTTATCTGGAGATGGTCAATGAGATTTATGAGTTAAAAACCTTTCAGGCATCAACACCCTCAGTATCCACTGCGGGAAGTGAACACTGATCGACCAGAGATTTCAAACTCATTTCACGCAAATCTGCATGTTCAATGCTGGAGAAGTGAGCTAAAGCTTCACTGGCAACTGTAACTTCTTGCATATCACTTAAATGAAGGACTTCTTCCCCCTGACTGCGAAGACCATCCAGAATTTCAACAATACTCATCGAATCTGCGGCACGCCCCAACTGATAACGCTTGATATTCGTGTTGCGCACACAAATCTCGCTGACATAACCAAGACCGACCAATTCGACAAGAATGTGTTCACAAAGACGCGGCGGAACTCCCAACTGTAACGCCAGACGTTCCTTCCCCAGCGGTTTTTGCGCTCGATAAAAACGACTGGCCAATGCAACAAGAAGAATCAATGCGACACGTTCGTAACTGTTTCGACTCACTTCATAACCATGGAGATCCCGGCCACCGGTCTGGAGATTCTGCCGAGCATATGTAAATTCAAGACCGAACAACACAATATTCCACGAGATATAGACCCAGATCATAAAGATCGGCAGCGCCGCCATTGTTCCATAAATAGCATTGTACTTAGCCACTCCAACCTGAAAATTGACGTAACTCCACTGAGCCACCTGCCAGAGCGTGCCGCCAAGAATCCCCCCAGCAATAGCTGCTGACCACTCGACTCGCGTGTTTGACATAAAGACATAAAGTACCGCAAAGGCGATCCACATCAGCAGGTATGGACCCATCTTGAAAAGGGTCAGTATCAGGCTGCCGACGACCTCCATATCGATCAAGCGCTGGACCAACTGATTGCTGGTCAAAGATGAGGTCATCGACATCGCTGAAATCATCAGCACTGGTCCAACCATCAAGACAGAAAGATAATCGGAAAAACGCCGAATCAGTGGCCGCATCCCCTTAACGCCCCAAACGTGATTAAAGCTGTCCTCGATATTTGACAGCAACGAAATCACCGCTACCAGCAAAAAAAGCAACCCGAACACCCCAAGCTTGCCGACTTGAGTATTGTTGACATAGGAAAGAATCGACGAAACAACTTCTTGAGAGCCAACATTTAATTTCTCAAGAATTAAGGGTTCTAAAGAGTTCTGAACTCCGAAGGCCTTAAGAAGAGCAAAGGTGAGGGCCAGCATCGGCACGATGGCAAGCAAGGAAGAATAGGTCAATGCAGATGCGCGTAGCATACAGCGATCCTGCCTGAAATCGTGAATGACCAGAACTACAGTTTGTAACTGACGTAAAAGAAATGCTTGGACAAGATTGAGCCGACGTGGATCCTGCTCCCAAAGCAGCCGGTGCCAACTATTCTTCAGTTTAAGAATACGACTTTCAGACGATTGAGCCATGGAGGTTCCTATCAGGTGACGAGGTTCAGTCCTACCGCTCTATTGTTATGGGGAATCGCTTCAGAGGTTGGTTCTGCCGGGGCACCTGCATCCATATCAGAAAGTTCGCCAGTCTCACCACTCACCTCTGCCGCCAAATCAGACCGGGCCTGAGCCGCCATAACTGCGGCCTTTGATGCGACGCGCATATCCTGGGCCGAAGGCTGAGCAGGAGCAAGTGCCGCCGATCGAATAATTTCAGCCTTCTGCAGGGTCGCCGCCGGGTCGCCGCTCACTGCGGAGAGGCTAATAGAGACCTCTCCACTGGTGGCATAGGAGCGTCCGTTTGGCCCTTTCTTGTAGGTCAACGATGGCGAACCCGCATATTGGCCTCCGACTGCAGCATGAGCTGCTTCGTGAGCTCTAACTTCGCGGTCACGGATTGTTAGCTTAGCAATTTCACGTGTTTCTACTCTGATCTGCACAGAGTCTGCTTTAGCACTGAAAATATTTCCATGGTCAATTACAGTCGTTCTGTTGCGGCTGGGCACCTGGGCGGATTCGTTGCCAGGCGATACTTGCTGCTCATCCACATATTGGCGTGTTGAAGGGGACATATTAATCTGCGGAGAGATAGATCCTAACATTTCATTTGCTCCAAAATTATCATCATTTATGCATCAGTTTAATCATCATAAAAAAATATCATTTTTATCCATCAGGAGCAAGCAATCTACCCAACCGCTAATTAGACAATACACACTATTGATTTCATGTAAGCTGCATGTTAACCTGCCGTCAATCATATGACGCCGGAGGAAGCAATGCCCCACACCGCACAAATACTCCTGATCGACGACGAAAAAGAGAGTTGTCTTGCGCTTTCCACCTTGCTCGGTCAGGTCGGCTACGCGGTCACCTCAACTCATAGCGGTGAAGCCGCTCTCGGTCTTCTTCAAAATCAATACTTTGATCTAATCATTAGTGACCTGTTCCTGCCCGGCATCAGCGGGATCGACATTCTCAAGAAGGTCAAAGAGATCTCTCCCCGAACCTGCTTCATCCTGATCACCGGCAACGCCTCTGCCGAAACTGCCGTCGAGGCAATGAAAGAGGGAGCTTTCGACTATGTGACGAAGCCTTTCAATTTCGAAAAGTTGAAGTTACAAGTCGCTAAAGCCCTGGAAAAAAGTCAGCTTCTCGCCGAGAACCAATATTTAAGGCAACAACTCCATGGTCGTTATCGGTTCGACAACATCATCGGTAGTAGCTTTTCAATGCAAAAAGTTTTTTCCCGTATGGAGAAGGTCGCGGCGACAGATTCGACGATTCTGGTTCTCGGTGCGTCAGGAACGGGTAAAGAGTTGGTCGCCAAGGCGATCCACTACAACAGTCATCGGCGCGATAAACCTTTCGTTGCTATTAATTGCGGGGCAATCCCCGCAGATCTGCTTGAATCTGAACTCTTCGGCCACGTCAAAGGTGCATTTACCAGCGCCATTGCCGACAAGCCTGGCAAGTTCGAAGTAGCTAACGGTGGTACAATTTTTCTTGATGAGATTGGCAACATGCCGCTGCAACTCCAGATGAAATTTCTCAGAGTTCTCCAGGAGTATGAATTCGAAAGGGTTGGTTCGACGAGTAAAATCCGAATGAATATCAGGTTGATATCGGCGACAAACGCTGACATCACCAAGGCGATCAACAATGGGACTTTCCGTGAAGACCTCTACTATCGACTCAATGTTATTCCGATCAACCTGCCGAGTCTCAATGAGCGTCGTGGGGACATCCCTCTCTTGGCGCGACATTTCCTTGAAAAGATCTGCACTGAGATGAATCGTCCACTGATGCATATCAGCAAGGAATCGTTGCAGGCGCTCGAATCCTATCATTGGCCGGGAAACGTGCGCGAGCTGGAGAACGTCATTGAAAGGACTGTCGCGCTGGCTGACAATGAGAATATCGAACCGGAAGACCTGCCTCCAAACATTGTCGAATCAAAAAATATCCAACCACTGATCTCATCGCAACTGCCCGAAGGTGGAGCTGATATGCCGGCAGTAATCGCAGACATCGAACGTCAAATGATCGGCCTGGCCATGTCCAGATCAACCGGGGTTAAGGCGCGGGCTGCAGAATTGCTTGGAATAAACCGCACGACTCTGGTCGAAAAAATGAAACGGCTTGGACTCTGACAAGGCTTAAAAACTCTCTGGCGGCAACGGCAGTATCAAACCATTCTCGGTAAAACCATAAAACCCGACCCCTTTTTCACGAATTTTAAAGGGCATAGCCATCCGGCCTGACGCCAAATCTGATGTTTGAGTAAAATGCTCGTTTAATTCAGCAATAGCCCGCGGATTTTCAGCGACAACCAGGCAGGTTCCCGTACCGGCACCGAGGGGGAAATACTCGGCACCTGAATCATGACAGCACTCAGCAAGCTCTTCTTGCCCACCCAGATAGTCCTTACATAAGAGTGCCCGCAAACGACGATAATCAGCAACCAAGTGTGCGTAAAGTCTCCAATCTTGCTGACGTAATGCCTCGGCAGCACGATAAGCGAGCAGTGGTTTTTCAGCATGGACTGCTGCTCCGTCTGAATCTCGCCAGCGCGACATCCAGATATTGTTAATTCCGGAACTTGTCACCCCAGACTCACGCCTGCGGCCGACATTGACCAGAAGCATATGCTGTTGCGCAGCGGGATAATCTTTAACATCCAGAAGCGGACGACTCGCCACGGAGAAAGGACCATTAAACCAGGGAAGATGAACGTTATCGTAAAAGCCTCCTTGCAAGGCGGCTAAGGCCTCCTGACCACCAGTAAGGCTGACACCATAACTAATTTCACCCAGATCATTTTCATGAACACCAAATTGGTTTTCAAGTTGGGTCGCAGTGACGAAGAGCTGACCCTGGGAAAGATCAAGTCCCGAAAGTGCAGAACCAAGCAACATCGCAGCAAGGTGCGCGAGGTTCGAGCCGCCTAAACCAGTCCCCCGATAGAGTGCTGGCATCGGATCAGCTTCAATCCGCACACCGCTTAATCCAAATTGCAGCAAGATGTTATTCACAAAATACTCACTGCGCCCAGAAACCAGATGCCGTTGCTGGAGAGGCGCTTGATGAAAATCGGGCGCGTAATATTCTGTGGCTAATGGATCTTCACTGGGCAACGCACGGAACACAATAGGCTCCCCGTCGATACAGGCTCCTGGAGTTCGTAGACAGCCTCTTGACCAAGTCCAACAAGGGTCATCGACATCGACCAAAGAAATTGGTAAACGATGCCCCATCGCCGCAAACTGCGGAAGATCCTGAGACGAGCCAGGGCCATCAGAACGTGGGAAAAGGTGAACCTCCGGCTTAATTATCGCCGCCGCTAACATTTCACGCACTTCGAGGCCATTGCGCTTTGGCGTACACAGCTCACCCCGCGCAGACCACAAATGACATCCTTTTGCCACGATCACCTCCAGAGAAAATATGCTAAGCAATGCCTAGTGTACCAAAGAAAAAGGCCGGACAATATATGTCCGGCCTTAAAACAATCATTTTTATCTGAAGATAGAAACCTTACTTCTTTTTTTCCATTTTCTTGCGCTCATTGGCATCAAGGTAGCGCTTACGCATGCGGATCGACTTCGGGGTGATTTCAACCAGTTCATCCTCGTTGATAAATTCGAGCGCCTGCTCCAGGCTCATCGCCCGTGGCGTAATGATACGTACCGCCTCGTCAGTCCCCGAAGAACGAACATTGGTCAGCTTCTTGCCCCGACTGCAGTTGACGACCAGATCGCCCTCCTTGGCATGTTGACCGATAATCATCCCGTCGTAAAACTTGACTCCGGGCCCGACAAAGAGAGTCCCACGATCCTGCAGGTTGAAAAGCGAATAGGCAACCGTTTCACCCGAATCCATTGCGAGCAACACGCCACTCTTGCGCCCCTCGATTGCGCCTTTATAGGGTCCATACTCATGAAAAACGTGATTGAGAACGCCGGTTCCACGGGTGTCGGTCATGAATTCAGTCCGATAGCCTATGAGACCCCGAGCCGGGATAATGAACTCGAGCCGGTTTGTCCCATCCATAGCAGCCATTGAAACCATTTCGGCCTTACGGGTTCCGAGTTTTTCGATTACCGTCCCCTGATACTCCTCGGGGACATCAATGGTCAGATACTCCATCGGCTCACTGCGCACACCATCAATTTCGCGGTAGATAACCTGGGGTTTAGAAACCGCCAGTTCAAAACCTTCACGACGCATATTCTCGATCAGAATCGACAGGTGCAATTCACCACGACCACTGACCTTGAAGGTATCGGTATTCTCGGTATCTTCAACCTTGAGTGCAACGTTGGTGCGCAGCTCCCTCGCAAGCCGGTCTTTAATATTGCGCGACGTAATCCATTTGCCTTCAGTACCGGCAAAGGGAGAGTTGTTAACCATAAAATTCATCGACAACGTCGGCTGATCGATCGCCACGTAGGGGAGCGCCACCGGCGATGCCGCCGAAGCCAGAGTCTCACCGATACCCAGCTCTTCAAAACCGGCAATCGTGATGATATCCCCGGAAAAAGCCTCGGTAATCTCAATCTGCTGCAACCCTTGGTATCCGAGCAACTTGCTGATCCGACCATTTTTGATGATCCCGTTGCGATCAATGTGCGCCACGGTCTCACCTGATTTGACAGTTCCGTTAACAATTTTACCGGTCGCGGTGCGGCCGATAAATTTATTATAATCGATGTTGGTCACCAACAGCTGAAAAGGCGCGGCAGGATCACCGGTCGGCGGGTCAACCCGGTCGCGAATAATATCGAACAAGGGCTCGAGGTTGTCTGATTCGTCGGCCAACTCCGCCTTGGCGAATCCCAGCTTGGCGCTGGAGTAGACAATCGGAAAGTCGAGCTGATCCTCGTTGGCGTTCAATTCACAGAAGAGATCGAAAACCATATCGACGACCGGTTCAGGGCGAGCCCCGGGGCGGTCAATCTTATTGATGACAACGATCGGCTTGAGGCCCAACTCAAGAGATTTTTTTAGTACGAAACGGGTCTGTGGCATCGGCCCGTCGAAAGCATCAACCAACAACAGCACCGAATCGACCATTTTCAAGACCCGCTCAACCTCACCACCGAAATCGGCGTGACCGGGAGTATCGACAATATTGATCTTCAATCCACCGTGCTGGATCGAAAGGTTCTTGGCCAGGATGGTGATGCCGCGCTCTTTTTCAAGATCGTTGCTGTCCATCACCCGCTCGGTGATCTGCTGATTCTCACGATAAACTCCCGATTGCACCAGCATGGCATCCACCAGAGTGGTCTTACCGTGGTCGACGTGGGCGATAATTGCGATGTTACGAATTTCTTGCGACATAAGCTAAACCCTTTATAAATCGTTGTTTTTGCAAAACCGAGCGAGTATGCCAAAAAAGCGCTGCCAAGCCAAGTAAATAAGGTGATTATTAATAAAATAT
>JAJRQB010000043.1 GCA_024280485.1 Deltaproteobacteria bacterium | reverse complement strand
TGCCCCCTGGATATTTATTCCGCCGGAGGCGCTCGTGCCAGCAGATCCTTTTAATACTCCAGATCATATAAAGCCTGAATGGTATTTTTTGTGGGCATATCAGACCTTGAAAATCTTCCCGAGCAAACTTCTTGGGCTGGCGGCTCAGGGAGCGGCAATGACCTTTATCGCTCTGTTGCCTTTTATTGATTTCGGTTCTGAGCGTCGACCCTTCAAGAGACCGCTGTTTCTGACCTGTTTTTTCCTCGGCACGCTTCTCTTTGTCGGGCTGTCGATCTGGGGGCATTACTCATGATATTGAGATTGTTACCTTTTCTTGTTGTATTATTCCTGTGTGGACCAGTATGGGCAGACGATTCAGTATGCCTGCAATGTCATAGTGGCCAGGAAGGTCGTCTTGCCGCCCCTGTTGGCCAGTGGCAGACGAGTGTTCATGCGACTAACGGCGTCTCCTGCCACGATTGTCACGGCGGAGATCCTACTGATTTCGGCATGGCGATGGATCCTTCGAAAGGTTTTCTGGGTGTGCCTGCGTATGCGGATGTTCCAGCATTCTGCGGACGTTGCCATTTGGGGGTTCGTGAAGATTATGAAGGAAGTGCACATGGTAAGGCGTTGGAGCGCGGTGGTCCTCAGTGCGTGATGTGTCATGGCAATCATGCCGTGCAAAAAGCCTCAATTGAATTAATCAGCGAAAAAAGTTGTAGCCGCTGTCACAGTTACGATAGAGCCGCAAAGGTTAAAGCTGCGATCTCGCAGACTGAAGATAGCTTGCAGAGACTTGAAGACCAGCTTGATGAACTGTATCGGGTCGGTATCGATACCGAAAAAATGAACGGACAACTTTTTTCGACTCGTAATGATTTCAGGCGCCTTTTCCACACCGTAAATGTTGAAAAAATGGAAGCTGAAACCGCTGGGTTCACAACCCGTTTGGGGAAAATAGACGCGCAAGTTGGAGAGATTAAAGATGAACTTTCGCAACGTAAGATGATTGGCGGACTTGTCGTGTTGTTGCTGCTTGCGGGTGGTTGTATCGCGATGTTGATTCGCAAGAGTTATCACGAAGAAGAATAGACCGGATGTTTGTCCCAACGAGGGTGCGAAAGGTGTTGTTGTTTTGGCGTTAATAACACTCTTCGTACCCTGTTTTTATTGTTCCATCACGCTAGTAAAAACTATGGACTTGAGTCCAAGTCTTTCAGATGCTACTCAATTCCCTCTCCCTGAGGGAGAGGGCTAGGGTGAGGGGGGCCGTTGGTAGATGTTACGAGAGCCCCCTCATCCGGCCTGTGGCCACCTTCTCCCTCGGGGAGAAGGGACAAAATTATTATGTGCTATTTGAGGGACTTTCAGTCCCTACAGGAACCTATGCACTTTCAGTCGTCACCATCCAGCCAGTTTTGCCAACGACGGCCTACCGCTAATCCGAGCACAGCACCGAAAACGGCCGCTAGATAGCTCCCCATAAGACCACCACTTGCCCCCAGCTTCCAACCTAAAGCGATACCCCCATTGATTGACAATAGCAGTACGAGCTTACCTATCATAAAGGATCGTTTTTGATGAAAATTGCGAGTTCGAAAACTTCACCATCACTGAGGTAGATTGGAAACATCAAGCCAGTGTGTTTTTCCGGGACAGCTATTCCACGGTCAGATTGCTGATGGGTTATTGGCGGAGAGATGTCGATATGAAAGCCGGACTGTGCCGCTTTTGCGGCGATATTACCACACACAATGTTGATAAATTCCATGACAGAATCATCAAGGATTGCGATGGATTCATGTTCTATATCGTCCTCTTGTAATATCGCACGAGCGATAATATTGCGACTATCCTGAGAGGTGGTCAATAGATAGCGTGCACTGACACTGCCCGAAAATCCGATCTCAGCAACCATAGTGCGGCTCGGCAGATTATCGATGATTTGACAGGGACCAGGTCTGAATGACATATCAGCAACTCTGACAAGCATTTTTTTGGTCAGGTCCGCAACCATTTCCCAGATTTCCTGATTGGAGATGCTCTTTGGGATCTCAACCTTTTCTACGGCATAGGGTTTTTGATCTTCTTTGAATTTCAGTAGATAGCGCTCTAAATCTTTTTTGATGAGCGCACCGACTTTAACTAAGGCCTCACCAATGTAGATGTGACTGTTCCTTTGACGAACCAAAGCTTGTTGCAGTTGTTCCTGTGTCAGAAAACCCATTTCGACAGCCTTGTCTCCGAAACGGGTATCTGCGTTGCGTTGCGATTGATGCACTTTTGCAATTTCGACCTGAGACATCATCTCCATCTCAAACACGACAGCACCTATTTTGCGATTCGTCTCTTCCTGAAGGCTGATTGCCTTAAGTAGGGATGAGTGGCTGATTGCCCCCTGTTCAATGAGGAATTGTCCGAAAAACTTGACGGCCATGAATTTTATCTCCTTGGGCTTAAGCGATCTTCTGCAGTGTTTTTATGACAGACTCGGCCTCAAACGGTTTGCCGATGACATCACGGGCCCCCAGTTTGATCGCTTCGGAATATTTGTCGCCGACTCCACCGAGAGAGGTGATCATGACAACGTTAACATCAGGCCATGTCATGCACAGGCTACGCAGAGCCGACAGCCCATCCATCACAGGCATATTCATATCCATGCAGACAATATCGGGGTTTTCCTGATGATAAAGTTTGATCGCTTCGGCGCCGTTGCGTCCCTGGGCAACAACGTTAAAATCGTCACAGCTGTTAATGATCTTCTCAAGTTGCCGAGCAACAGCAATGCTGTCGTCAACAATAATGACTTTTTTCATGATTATATGGCTCCCAAGGTATGGATTTTGTGTACAAAAAAATCTTCAGCGTCAATTGTGAATCTTAATTTTCAGGGTCTGAGAGTTGCTTGTAAGCTCGTTCGATGTTCCCTGCTTTGAATGTTTTGAAACCAGGAATATTTTCATGCTGAGGAAGTGAAAATGTCTGAAGTGTTTCATACAGGTTGTCGCCTTTTTCAATGTGTCTCAAGATCTCAGTGAGAAAGTCTTTGAGATAATTTTTGAACGTATTTATTTCACCCCACTCACTGACTGGTCCGTAACCCGGAATGATTTTGTTGGCATCAAGGGCAGAGATCCCTTCGAGGACGAGAACCCAGTCGCGCAAAGGTCCATCTCCTAAAAATCCGGCACTGTCGACATAGATCAGGTCGCTGGTGAAGAGAGTTTTGGTTTGAGGTACGTAGGCGATCAAATCCCCTTTGCTGTGGGCTGGACCAACATTGGTTAGGACCAGTGAGCGTTCAGGACCCTCAAGAGTTAGGCCTTCAAGGAAATAATTAATCTGGCCTTCGAACTTGCGGATTTCCTGTTTCATGGCCTGTCGAGTTTGCAGAGTCATAATAATATCTTTGCCTGGAGGAAAGTCAAAATCGACGAACGAGAAGCCCTTATGATGGTGAGCTAGAACAAAGGCTTTAACTGGTTTAGGGGTGATGTCTGCTGCTGCAACGATTAAATCGTTGATCGCTTTCTTGGTCAGGTGGGCGCCACCAATGACTAGATAATGACCGAGGTCGACAATGAAAGCATTGGAGGTCGCAACTCCACCTGATATTGCGAGCGCCGCATAGACACCTTCGCCAATCTTTTCTATTTTGTAGCTACGCTGTGCGGCCTGTAGAGGGCACAGCGTTCCGAAGAAGAGTGTTAGTGTCAGCAAAATTATAAAATGGCGGAGGTTAAAGTTTTTCATCGAGTCGCAATAATACCTTCAACGTAAGAGGGATAGAGGGTTTTGCAGTTGCAATCATACCTGATTTGCAGTATATAGTAACGCCTTGCGCGCCCGTAGCTCAGCTGGATAGAGCGCTGCCCTCCGGAGGCAGAGGTCATAGGTTCGAATCCTATCGGGCGCGCCAATCAATGATTATTCAAAAAGGACCGAGTGGTTTCATACTGCTCGGTCCTTTTCTTTTGGGCCGTGTAAAGAAGATGAGTCTCCCTGCACATTATACAAATTATTTGTGACGTCGTTAAAACTGAAAATTAACGTTGACCGCTCCTGGGACAATTATAGAGCCAAGGGTGTTCTTTAATTGGTGGATAGCTTCGTGGCCAGTACAGTGAGATGTGGTGAGAAGCTTCAGTTCGTGCTGTTTCAAGTCTTTTAAAATAGGGTTTAGCTGTTCATCATTTTTGAACGCCAAGTGGAGCCCTCCGATAAGAGCATGAAGTTTGTTCGTACCCGCTTGGCTTAATGCGTGAGTCAGTATATTCCGTTCGCCAGCATGCGCGCAGCCACAGAGGATAACTAAACCGGAATCACTTTGCAGATAGAGGCTCTGGTCATCAAGCAGTGGGTCTGGAATTAGACTGCCTGCTTGGCGGTAGTAAAGAGTATCTTCAGCTTCTGGGTCAAACTTCCTTGGAATTTCCCTGAAAAAATAACATCACTAAGGAGTTCTACTGGCTCGGATGAAAGGTAAAATTTCGCACCTTCCGCTTCAGCTTCAGCAAGGTTGAAACCGGTCCCAATCGCACGCTCAGTGCTGTTAGCATAACTGACCTTTTGATCAAATATCGCAGGATGGGCGTAGACCGGAATCGATCGACCCTGGCAGAGTTTCAGCAGGGGAATCTGGCCACCACAATGGTCTCAGTGGCCATGGCTGAGAAGAATGGCATCCCGGTCGGTGAGATCAATATTGCATCTTTCTGCGATATTCAACAGCCCCAGCCCGTTGCCGGTATCGAACAGATATTGTCTGCCGTGTGTTGCGATATGGCAGGCAAAACCATGTTCTCCGATCAGACCTGGATGTGCTGTGACTGTGTTGCCACACAGGATTGTCTGTTGAATATTTATCTTTTCGCTTGTGCCGTAAGTTTCGGGTTCTCATGCAGCTTGTCCAATAATCGCTTGCGCAATTCGGCCGGTTGCTCGGCTAAATCCTTACAGGCAGTGTAAAATTTCGGGAAGCTATAATTGTGCTTTGCCAGCAAGGTATCAAAGGCTGGCAGCAGTTTACGGTACGTTCGCAACGATACCAAACGGGCATTATTTAGAGTTTCAACCCAATGGTCATAACCAGTGTAGCCACCCCAGGCATCTTTGAGGGTGAGGTAGTGACTTTGTGCTTCCTTGAAGAGCTCACTTTTTAAATGGCGTTTTTCAGTTATAGAAGAGGAGCCTGCGTATATTTCTTTTAACTGGTGATGCAGGGAGTTGGTCCATTCGAAAAATGTTTCTTCCCGTTCGAGTTTGCGGCGGAAAAGTTCAGTCTCTTGATCAGAGCCGTAAGAGGCCAGCCAAAGTTTGCTCCCCGCAATTTCCACGCTGGTGGCAAAGGCTTCGCTAAAGGCTGAATCGTCAGGCAGGTAGAGTTGTTGATGGGCGAGTTCATGAAAAATAAGTCGAGCCACCGATGACGCTGGCCAACTACTGAAGCTGCTGAAAACCGGATCATCGAACCATGAGAGGGTTGAATAAGCAGGAACTCCCGCAACGAGAGTGTCATAATTGCTTTTTTTCAAAGCTTGAGCAAAGTCTGTCGCATCTGATTCGGAAAAATAGCCGCGATAGCTGACACAACCGGCAATTGGAAAACACCAGGTTTTCGGCTCAAGAGAGAATTCAGGAGCTGCAACAACGTTCCAAATCGGATAAGAATTTTCAAGATTAACGAAGCTACGGTAGCTGTCATTCTCAGGGAGTGCCAATTGCTCAGATGCAAAGTTGCGAATTGTGAGAATTCGTGACAATTCAATTTGTTGCTGCTTGTTTAATTTTCCCGAAACGAGAAGTTCCTCAATCGGTTGACGATTTTTGAGGATATCGTACTGTCCTTTTGCGGCCTGCAGGTAGTATCCACCATCGGTACAGGAACATAGAGACAGTATCAAAAGGCCGAACAATAAAATGCGAGAGTTCAGTAGGATAGCCATCTAGATAAAGGATTTGGTGAAATGCCGTTTGGTGGCATCCTGGAGTTTGCTGACGGCATGAAATGATTCTTTGAGTAGTTCTTGTTCCCCTTTTGTGAGATCACCGGGACAGAGGTGATGGCTGGGAGGGAGACCCTTGTCAAGAAGTGCAATCTCGTTGCGTAAGCGCAAGAAGGTCAGAGCTTCAAAGGAGGCTTTGATGTGTTCGGCAGTCTCAATCTCGAAAACACGTGCTTCGGTCAGGGCGGCAAGTCGTTTCAGAGTCGAGGTTTCAGGGATCCCTTTTTCGAGGGAGAACATGCGGATGCAGTCGACAATGTAGATAATTCCGCCTTGCTTGAGGGAAAGTTTTCCCTTGTGCTCCCCTCTCTTGTCGAGCAGAAAGCGACCGAGCAGACCGATCGGAACCCTGTAATCTTGGTCAAGAGTCATCATGTGATAGAGAAAACGTCTGAATTCGCGTACCTCGGAAAAAACGATCTGTTGCAGGTTGTCGGCAAGTTGTTTGTCTCCTTCAAGGCAGACAAAATCAAAAAATATAGATGAATAGCGTACTTTTTGCGGCTCAGGATCGTTGATCCAGTCGTGAATACGGTTGCGCCAATCACCCAGACGTCCACGCCAGACTGGGTTGTTTGCCATCACTTCTCCTTGGCAAAGCGGGTAGCCAACCTTGGCAAGAGCAGTTACCAGCTTTTCCGCAAAGGGGACGAAAAAAGCATTAACCTCTGCCATCTTTGCGTCTGGAACATCCTCGAATACAAAGCCGTTGTCCTGGTCAGGATTAAGCAGCATTTCGCGCCGACCACCACTCCCCATCAACAGAAAGGCATATTTGATATCTGGTGGAGTTTGTCCCTCGTCGAGCATTTGTTGATAGCAGAGGGCGTAGACTTTTTTGATAATACTCTGGTGGATGTAGGAGAGGATCTCCATCACCTCGGGGGTGGAGTGGGCTTCGGTTAACAGGGTGCGAGCAACGGGCAAAATCTCGTTTTTGATTCGAGATAATCCCTCCAGACTGTTTTCGTCTCGGATGGAACCGACCATCAGCATCGCTTTCTGGCTGCGGAAGCGCATCAGGTCAAGCAGCGAAACAATGCCAACCAGTTCGTTATCGTCGAGAATCACAAGGTGTTTAACCTTGTGGGCAGTGATATAGGCCATTGCTTCATACATGTAGGTTGCCGGTGGTAGCGAATGGTAGTGAGATGACATAACATCATTGGCTGTTGCCATCTCGCAATCGACAGTGTCTGGTGCCAGAACTTTGGCGACAAGTTCACGCTCGCTGATAATTCCGATAGGGGATTCATAGTCATCAAGGACAACTATCGCGCTGATTTTTTTCTCGGTCATGTTACGCGCCACTAAACGGACACTGGTGTCGGCATGGCAGGTTTCAACGGGGGAATGCATGATTTCAGAGAGGCGTTTTTTAAAAGGGTAGGCATCCATCTGTGTCAAAGTGTTACTGGTATTCTCTTTGACGATGTCAGCATACAGACTCCGGACGCGACTGAGAACGATGCGGGTGAAGTACTCGCGGATCTGAGGGTAATCGGTTGCAACAGCAGTCAGGCTGGCGCGAGGAATCAAGAAGCAGCTTGTTTCAGTTACAGCACGCGCGCCCCCGGTGTAGGGCTCTTCGGTGAAGATCGGAGTGCCACCAAAGAAATTGCCTTCTTTACGATAATTGACGACCATCTCCTGTCCACCAGGAACGGCTGCAGTGATTTCTACCATCCCTTCCTGAATTACATAAAGAAACCCGGTTGGTGGATCATTCTGCTTAAAAATATGGCTGTCCGCTGGGAATTTCATCTCTTGCGCGGAATCGCGCAGTGATAGAAGCACTTCTTCGGGAAGAATGTCGAAAGGGGCGGTCTCTTTGAGTTGGCTGATGCCCATCTGTGATCTCCTGCAGCATTGCTATCTCAGTGATTTGATGTCGCAGCCATAGATGCAGCCTGCTCCATAAGTACAGACATCTCTAATATTACCATTCTTTATATGCGCTTGCTATCTTAGAATGTGGATCAGCTTTTTTCTTTTGATTTTGTCTGATCAGCATTGCGGTCCAGAAGCAGGGCGATGATGAAACAGGTAATACTGGCCGCCATGAGTTCAGCGACGTGGACGAAAAAGTTGCCGGTGATCATGAGGTCTGCCCCGATGATTCCGATACCGAGCACGCCGAAACAGAGGGCGAGCCGTTTTTTATTGCGTGGAGAGAGCAAAAATGGACTCCTCCGTTAACCCCGATGTTGGCGGGGTTAACGAATCAATGAGAGAAGGCGTTCTTTTTTTGGTTGCCATTCTCCTCGATATGGTCGGGGAGATTGTGTAGTTTGCGCAGAATATTGTCGCCACGTTCTGCTGATTCATCATCAAGCCTGGCATCCATGGCATTGGAAACAAGAATATTGATGAGAAAAGCGAGGGGACAGACGATTAGAGCGCTGGAGGTCGCCGGGAGTATCCCCTGATCTCCAAACATTGGTATTTTTGCCATCCAGCCGAACATCGCCAGCAGCGTCATGCCCAGGCCAAAGATCATTCCGGCCAGGGCACCATATTTATTTGAGCGGGAATACCAGATGCCGAGCACAACCGCCGGAAAGATCGTGTTGCCAGCGATAGCAAATGCCATGGCGACGATCTGGGCGATGAGGGCGGGTGGATTTAGGGCGAAGAGAACAACAACGCCGCAGAGGATTGCCGTGAATACTCGTCCGACCAGAAGGGCATGACGATCTGGGCAGCCTGGACGGTAAACCGTGGCATACCAGTCGTGCGCAATTGCAGAAGCTCCAGCGATCAATAAGCCAGCTACCGTTGAGAGACCCGCGGCCAGGGCGCCGGAGGCCAGATAACCGATAAAGGCTTCCCCGAGACCAGCACGTTCGGGTGCAGAGAGAATGATAACATCGGCGACGGCTTTGCCGCCAGCCGGGTTCCAGAACTGACCCATGGCGGCGTAGACCGGTGAAGACCAGTAGAGCAGGCCTATGAAGAAGAGTCCCCAGAGGACTGAACGACGGGCGACATCTTCATTCTTGACCGTGTAAAAACGGATCATGATGTGCGGCAGACCTGCTGTGCCGACCATCAAGGTAAAGACCAGCGCAATGAAGTGGTAGAAGTCACCTCTTCCCCAGGGGAGATAGGCTTCCCTGAGAGATTTTGTTGCTTCAGGGTCGAGTTGGCCGGTTGCGGTCTGGCCTTCCATCAGGTTGGAGATGATGTTGCCATACTCAAGTTGCGGTAAAATTCCTGTGCCACCAGCCTTGCGTAATAGAACCCAGAGTGGGATTAAAAAGGCAGAGATTAAGACGACGTATTGGATCTGCTGATTGCGGGTGACGCCTGACATCCCTGAAATTAACATATAGGTACAGACGACTCCGGCAGCAAAAAATACACTGGAGGTGTAGTCCATCCCGAAAATCCAACCACAAATCAGGCCGATCCCTTTAAATTGGGCGGTGGAGTAGGTGATGGCAATAATGACAGTAACGCTGGCAGCAATCAGGCGGACAGCGTGGCTGTTGTAGCGGTCACCAAGAAATTCGGGGATCGTATATTTGCCGAAGCGACGGATCTGGGCGGCGATCAGGCAGAGGAGTAGAACATAGCCCCCTGTCCAGCCGATGATGTACCCGAGGCCAAACCAACCCTTGAGGTAGAGTAGTCCGGCGACGCCCATAAATGATGCTGCCGACATCCAGTCTGAGGCGATGGCGGCGCCATTTCCAATTTTCCCTACACCTTGACCCGCAACCCAATAACCTGAAGTATTTGAAACCTTGGATAGAAATCCGACACCAATGTAGATACAGAGGAGTGCGACCATGATGATGGCTGGCACCAGTTTGAAGCCCTGCTTGACCTGGTAGATCTCTTCACCCGCGGCACCAAACACCAGAGTACTGGAGAGAGCCAGTAGAATTATGGATGACATGACAATTACAAAACATCTGTTCATGATGTTCAATCCTTCTTGGGGGCAAGAGGCTCAGGACTTGCGCAGCGGGGTGACTTTGAAATCCCACAGAACACAGTAGAGCTTGCAGAGTATCAGATACCCGAGGGTGTAGCCCTGTGCGAGTAGCCAGTAGTGCAAAGGGAATCCCAGGAAACGGGCATCAGTAAGGAAGGATTCCCCGAGGCCGTTGGGGTCTGAAAGCCCAGCGATCCAGATAAATGTTGGAATGCCATAGCTGAGCAGAAACCAAAGAACCATTATGGTTTTGGCAACTGAAGTCTCGGCTTTCATCCCGTCGGTCGCTGGGGCAAAAAAGTTGACACTGACTCTTGGTTTTTTTGCCATCGTTCTACCTCCGCTACGGTGACAGCTTTTGTAGATCAAATTTGCCTGTAATTATGACAACTTCACTCTGATTTCTATCACGCGGATTTGTGACTGTCAACGGTCAAGATGGGAGTATTCTTTGCCGGCCACTCTTGAAAGTGTCTGGTTAAGGTAAGGGGGATGTTGATCTCAAGTTGTTAATGCCATTCACTAAAAAATGTTGCAAGTCGGACTTTTTAACCGACATTGAAGTGCCTTCGAGCGGAGTCTTGCAGTTTACTGGCAGCGCGAAAGGCCTCTTTGAGAAGATCCTGTTCATTCTTGGTCAACGCATATGGATCTAGATAGTGGGATGGGAACTCCCCTTGGTCGATCTTATGAATTTCGTTGCGCAGACGTAAAAAGGTGAATGCCTCAAAAGCAGCTTTGACATGCTCCGCAGTATCGGCATTAAACACCTTGGCTTCAACCAGGCGGTCCATGCGTTCGATCGTCGTTACGGCATCGAGCTGATTCTCCAGCAAGTACATGCGAATGCAGTCGACAATAAAGACACTGCCAGCTTGTTTGAGTGACAGCATCCCCTTGTGATCCTTGTCCCGTTCGGTACTGAAACGACCAAGTAGTCCAAGCGGGACCTTGTGCTTAAAGTCCTGTTCCATCATGTGATAGAGGAATAGGGGAAATTCACGAATCTGCTTATAAACAATATCGCGCAGATCTTGACAGAGAGATGCATCTCCGGTTAGAGGCATGAAGTCGAAGAAGATCGTTGAATACATGACCTTTTTCGGCTCGGGAGTATGGATCCAGCCGTAGATTCTGGCATACCAATCTTTAAGACGGCCACGCCAGAAGGGGTTGTTCCCCATGACGCCGCCATTGCAGCGCGGGTAACCGATATTGGCATAAGCTTCGACCAGTCGCTCCCCAAAAAAATCGAAGAATTTTTCAACATCTTCGTGTAGTTCGTCCGGATAGTTTTCGTAAATAAATCCATTATCCTGGTCGGGTCCGAGTAGCATCTCTTTGCGACCACCACTCCCCATGATGATGAAGCAGAAACGGATATCGGGCGGGTTGACCCCTTCCTGCTTGACCTGCTCGAGGACCAGATCATAGCCACGTTGCAAGATGCAGTGATGAATATAGGAAAGGATCTCCATCGTTTCAATTGGTGATCGTGACTCGCTGAGGAGAGCCCGTGCAATCTTGACTACTTCAGCCCTGGCTTTGGTCAGCTCTTCTATGGTTTTTGCTTCTTTGATATTACCAACCAGGAGCATCGATTTCTGGCTACGATAACGCATCAAGTCGCGCAGAGAGACAATACCGACAATCTCATTGTCAGACAGAATCGGCATGTGTTTGATTTTGTGTGCCATCATGAAACTGGTTGCTTCATACATGTAGGTTTCAGGGGTCATTGTGAAGGGATTAGCAGTCATAATGTCGGCTGCAGTTGTCTTGTTGCAGTCAATGCTTTCACAGGCGATTACCTTTGAAACCAGATCCCGTTCAGTGACAATTCCTTTGACCTCGTTGTTTTTATCACAGATCAGAATGGCTCCAATGCCACGCGCTGTCATCTGTTTAGCAATCGATTTGACCGGAGTACTGGATGTACTGGTTTCCACTGGGGATGACATGATTTCAGAGAGGCGCTTTTGAAAAGGGTAGGCCTCCATCTGGGTCAACGATTTTTTACCATGGTCACTGACAATATCAGAATAGAGACTGCGGACCCGGGAGAAAATCGCTTTGGTGAAATATTCGGTAATGTGAGGGTGATTCTTGGCCGCCTGAGTCAAGGCATCGGCCGGAATAAGGTAACATTCTGTTGCTTTGACCGTACGCGCTCCGGCGGTATAGGGTTCGTTGGTGAAAACCGGTGTACCTCCGAAAAAAGAGCCCTCTTTTCTATAATCTACGACCATTTCTGTGCCGCCGGGAGTTAGTGCGACAATTTCGACTAATCCTTCCTTGATGACATAGAGAAAACCGGTCGGAGGGTCATTTTGATTCAGAATATGAGTGTGCGGAGGAAATTTTTTGACAATTGCCATCTGGCTGAGCTCGACAAAACTATCTTCTGACAAAAGGTTGAACGGTTCGGTGTCGCGCAGTGTTTTGCTGAGTCCCATCGCCTATCCTTTTTTTGTAGAATCGAGTAGAAATGCAGCATGGAGGCTCCTGAAGGAACAACCCCTCGCTGTAAGTCACACGAATGATAACAAAAAAAACGTGGCTTCGGTGGTAGAAATGAGAAACTTTTTAGCTGGCATGAAATATCAACTTTTTTTGAGCTGTTTTTTTCTTTTCCTTGCGGTAAAGGGATGCGCCTGTCGACTGATAATGAAGTCACCAATGATTTTACCCCAGAGGGTCATGCCAGCCATTGAGCTCCATGCTTCATAGGTAAGCACAGCGGCAGCGACGCCAATGATCGCGGTGAGTGCAATGCCGCCAGCGATCAGATTGAGTGAGCCAGTGAAGGGTGCCCATTTTTGGGATCTGGTGGTGACGAGCCGCGCTTAAGGGCCACTTCTGAATAATCTTTTTTGATGAAGATTTTCCAGGCGCGGCGGAACCAGATGAATGCCATCGGGAAGAGGGCTAGAAAAAGAATCCAGGTTACGGCCATACTGATGTCAAACGGCATCAAGATCTCCTGTAGGAACTGATTAGGGGTAGACTGTTTTAAAAATGAACCACTGTTTGTACCCGATCGCTTTACTTTTGGGCAAGTAGATATTTGAAAAAAAACCCGCCAGTCGAAACTGGCGGGGTTGGTAGGGCCATTAGAGCCCTGATGAGTCACTGAATCTTGAATTAATGTGATCCGTCAACGGCTTTGGAGCCTTTCGGGATACGTACGTCCATGACCATTTGAGCGATTTCTTCAGGTACCGGCTCAGTCATGTTCTTGACTCCGAAGGCGACTGCAAAGTTAACAAGAGCACCGATGGCGCCAAAAGCGTTAGGCTCAATCCCGAGGAAGAAGTTCGGGCCACCGACTGAATCGATGAAGATCGTGCTCTTGATGAAGAAGATCCCTTTGTGGGCAAAGACGTAGAACATGGTGACACCGATACCGGCGAGCATACCAGCGATAGCACCTTGTTTGTTCATGGTCTTGCTGAAGATACCCATCATCAGAGCTGGGAAGATTGAACTCCCGGCTAGACCGAAGGCGATAGCCACGGTACCGGCGGCGAATCCTGGTGGGTTAAGACCCAGGTAGCCAGCAACCCCAATTGCGCAAGCCATGGAGATCTTGCCGGCCATCAGCTCTTGTTTATCTGTCATATCAGGCATGAACTTGTTCTTGAGCAAGTCATGAGAGATCGCCGAAGAGATGGCGAGGAGCAGTCCAGCAGCGGTCGAGAGCGCAGCGGCCAGACCACCAGCAGCAACCAGAGCGATAACCCAGTTAGGCAGTAGGGCGACTTCTGGGTTAGCCAGGACCATGATGTCACGGTTAACCTTAAGCTCGTTGCCCTTCCATCCTGCTGCAGCAGCTTTAGCCAGGAACTCAGGATTTTTGCTCTTGTCGTTGTAATACTGGATACGACCGTCGCCGTTTTTATCTTCAAATTTAAGCAGACCGGTGACTTCCCAGCGCTTCATCCAGTCGGGACGGGTTTCATAGACGGTACCGGCGTCAGGTGCAAACAGATCGAAGTCTGGATCCATCGCAACGCCTGCTGTCGCATTACCCATGATTTTGTAATTAAAGGTGGTGTTGTGCAGGTTCATGCGCGCCATTGCAGCAACCGCAGGAGCGGTGGTGTAGAGAATCGCGATGAAGACCAGTGCCCAACCAGCGGATGAACGAGCATCCTTAACGGTAGGAACGGTGAAGAAACGCATGATAACGTGTGGCAGTCCGGCAGTTCCGATCATCAACGAAACAGTGTAAACGAACATGTTCAGGGTGCTGAGACGGGTGCTGGTAGTGTACTGCGCAAAACCAAGATCAGTAGCAATACCGTCGAGCTTGCTGAGCAGACTGACGCTGGTGCCGACCATGTCAGAACCGAGGCCGAGCTGTGGGAGTGGGTTGCCGGTCAGCTGTAATGAAATAAAGACAGCAGGAACGGTGTAGGCCAGGATCAGGACGCAGTACTGAGCGACCTGAGTGTAGGTGATCCCCTTCATGCCACCGAAAACGGCGTAACAGAAGACGATACCCATACCGAGGTAGATACCGGTTGAGTT